>JBJERW010000018.1:0-15455 GCA_051882475.1 Huintestinicola sp.
AAAAATCGTTCCTTTAGACTATACCATAATTTAGAGGTATTGTCAAGGCGTAAAAACTGTCGAAAAAGGTCATATCCTGCCTGCACTGAAATCCTCCGACACAAATTCACGGTATTTCTGCCTTGCATTTTTCAGTCGGCGCTGATGGGCAGCCTCATTTTTCCGCCGCTCCACTCTGCTCTGTGCGATATAAAAGCCTGCGCCGAGAACAAGTATACCAAGCATTACTCCGTAAACCGAAACGTAAAACGCCTCGCCCACCGACGAAGCCGCTTCCAGCTCCGCAGAATATTTGTCCGTTACATAAAATACCCCTGCGGCAGCCGCAGCCACAAAAAGAGGATATGAGCATATGACTGCCGCAAGCTCGGCAGCATACGATATTATCTTATCAAAAACATATTTTTTCATTTTGCATATTCCTTTCCCTATTGGCTTTATGTTTATATTATATCACACAAGCAGGGCAAAAATCTTCCCTGCAAATCGAAAGGGATATGCAAATAAGTCAATACTCAGTTTCATTCTGCCGCTCCGTAGTGAACAAAAACCACCGTCCGTTGATATCCACCATATAGGAATCGCCGTTTTCGCCCCGAATGTAGCTGTGACCAATGCAGCCGAAATTAGATTCGCCTTCCTTTGACGGTTCGCCGTAATAATTGACAGAGGAGGTTATCCTGCCGTCGGGTTCATATTTGTCACCATAACTTATATCCGCCGTTTCGGCAGTTCCGTAATAAAGCTTTCCGTCAATAAAAATCTCTCTTGCAAAGGGGTCGAGATATTCTCCGAGGATAAAGGTATGGATATCGTCAACCGCCCACCTGCCGTTTTCCTTAACAAAGCTCACCTGTTTGAGAATACTTTCGGCAACATTTGAGCCGGGAGCAAATCCCACTGCCGTACTGTCTGTCCTTTCCGTTATCCTGAATTTTGAAAAATCCACGGAATCGGGAACGCCGTCATAAAAGGAGCAGGCAACAAGTCCCATATCGTCCTCGTAAAAATATTCGTCCGCCGAAAAGTTTTCCCCGAAAAGAACATCACGGGCATATCGCTCCGTAAAATATTCCGATACATATTCCCGAAGCTCCGCCATGTTTGAAGCTATCCCGTCGGGGACTCTGTAATAAGACTTATCCCTATCGTCCTTGCGGATAAATTCAAAGCCGTTCCTGTAATCGGAATAGGTGTATTTTCCGTTTATAAGAAGGATCCTGTTATACGCTGCATCTGCCAGCACGGAAAGGTCATAATCGGGCACCCATTCCATTGAATCTGCAAGATATACCGTATCGTCGGCTGTATTGACCCAAAATTCGTTATATCTGCTTACTCCGCAGTCGTAAAATCTATAGATACAATTATCGTAATCCGAATTTGTTCCTATATGGAGTTCCGAGTTGACCGAGTATAACAGCGATTCTGCGAGTATTTCATATTCACCCGAAAGGATATCGCTTTCATATGGTATTTTCTCATTGTGCTTAACGGATATGGGTATGATACTGCCGTCCTTTTCTATCTCAAAGAGCCGCACCCTTTTTTTGCTGACTGCTTCCGCCGCTGTAGAGTAGTCATAGCTTTCAAGAGCAACAATATGGAAAGTCTTTTGCACAAGCCCGAAATTTCCCGTATCCCACGAGGGATTTGCCGTAAATTCGGTGTTGTCGTATACGACATACGAGGATACCTCCCCTCCCTGCTGACCGTTTTCGTCCTTTTCAAAGCAGCGCAGGGTAAGTGTGCCCTTGTACTCATTTCCGCCGTAATTTACTGTGCCCGAAAAATCCGCCTTGATAAAATAATCAAACAGCTCCAGCGTATCGAAATGGCTTTCGGAAAACTCCCTTTCTTCTTCGTCTGAAACGCTGTCCTCAGAATATAATTCAAACTCCGTATCAACAGGCTCCGACACTGTCCCTTCGGTGTAAAATTTATCTCGGTTGTCCCCCTTATTGCAGCCTGCCAGCATGACTGCCGCAAGCATTACCGCAAGCACCGCTTTACACTTCATATCTCTCCGATATTTTCCGCTGACGGGAAAATATCCCCCTTCCTCTGATTATTTATTATTATAAAAAGTATATATCATACCAAAAAAGCTGTCAACGGATATAACAAAAAGTTGTTTTTTGTTGCCAAATATTAACTTCATCTATTTTCCCGAACACTATAGACAAGCAGCCGAAAATATTGTAAAATTATATCACATGAAAATATAAAACAAAAAGAACCCTGTTCCTCCCAGCAGAACGGAAAGCAGTCCTCCGAACAGAGTATCGAGAGGAAAATGAACGCCCATTACAGGACGTATCGCCGCAATGAAAAACGCCGTCAGCAGAACGATAATTCCCAAAGGCAGGCTTACATAAAGGCAGGCAAGGGCTATGACAAATGCGCAGGCGGAATGACGGCTTGGACAGGATTTCCCTTTTGTGGACTTATGCACAAGAGGCTTTATGGGCAGCCTTTCATAGGGTCTTGGAGCGTTTATCTTTTTCCTGATAACCGTCACTATGCAGAAAACCGCAAGGGGGACGGCTGTAACGGGGATGATCCTCTCGTCAAGCTTTACCGCAAGCAGGGCAAGCAGCAGGATATACGCCGCATAAACCAAGACCGTTGACGCCTTTCCCGAAATTTTCAGCAGAGTCAGCCGATAAGGCTTTTCGCTGAACCATTTTTCACAGCCACGGAAAAAGGTCAGATAGCTTTCACATTTATCATCATAAAATTTTTTCACCTTATTTGTCAAAGTCACAATATACCTCCGCTCACGAAAGGATGAAGCCACTTGAAAACAGCGACCCCACCCGAAAAAACATTAACTGCTGCGGCTCCGAAAAGGAAGCTCTCTCCAAGTGCTGCCGCAATGATAATTATAACATCTCTGATGATAATTCTCAACATTATTTCGTGGATTTCTTCGGGTTTTTCGGATTTTTATGCCGAATATATCTTCCATGCCCTATCGGGTCTGATAACTCCGCTGACGGGTGCAGTGCCCTTTTCCTTGGGAGAGGTCATGATAATCATCGGCATAGCTCTGATAGTTATCGGACTTCCCCTTATGGCAGTTCTTGTTATCGCCCACAAGAAAGGCAGGAGAAAAACGCTCAAAATATCGGGGCTGATATACGGGTGGGTATTGATATTCATTCTCTCCTCGGAAACGATGAACTGCTTTATAATGTACCACACCACCGAGTTTTCCGATAAATACAACGGCGGAGCAGGCAGCGAAGGCTTTACCGCAGAGCAGCTTACGGAGCTTTGCATCGAAACCATAGAAAACGCAAACGCTCTTGCGGAGCAAGTAAACAGGGACGCTCAGGGGAATATGATACTCCCCGAAAACATGGACGCCCTTGCCGAAGAAGCAATGCTTAACATTGCTGACGATTACAGCATGCTCAGGGGGAATTATCCCAAGGCAAAGAGGATAATGTCCTCGGTCCTCATGACTCAGTTTGAGCTGCAGGGGATATATTTCCCGTTCAGCCTTGAAGCAAATTACAACAGTCAGCTGTGCCCTGCCAGAGTACCGTCAACGGTCTGCCATGAGCTTTCGCATCTGAAAGGGTACATACGTGAGGACGAAGCAGGATTTCTTGCCTACCGTGCCTGCATAGCCTCGGACAGTCCCGAAATGCAGTACAGCGGCTACATATCGGCGATGAATTATCTTTTCAGTGCGGTCAGATCAAACACCGACAGCGAAACGACCGCTCGGATATACTCCATGATATCCGACAAAGTAAGGGCGGACAACAAATTCGTCAGCGATGAATACAGGCAGTACATTGAGGAGAAGGCTGTTATTTCGTCGGAAACGGCTGCAAAGGTTTCCGACAAGGCAATGGAAACTACTCTCAAGCTCAACGGCATTTCCGACGGCAAGAAGAGCTACAGCCGAATGGTCAATCTGCTGCTTGAATACTACTACTGTGTTCTCCCTGCAGCATGATGCTGCACCCAACCGTTCTGTTAGTTTGTTTGGGCAACATAGTTCTTGGCTCGGTAACGTAACTTAATTTGAACCGAAAGTTTATAGGCAGGCTGAGCCTGCACCCAACCGTTTCATAATTTATTGAGGCATTATAGTTCTTGGCTCGGTAACGTGACAAATTATTACCCGACAAATTTGAAGCAGGCTGAGCCTGCACCCAACCGTCCTGTTAGTTTGTTTGGGCAACATAGTTCTTGGCTCGGTAACGTAACTTAATTTGAACCGAAAGTTTAAAGGCAGGCTGAGCCTGCACCCAACCGTTCTGTCAGTTTGTTTGGGCAACATAGTTCTTGGCTCGGTAACTGTACTTTTTGTGGTACTGTTATCGAGCCAAAATTTTTCATACTAATCTTTGACCGTTCTATAGACAAAGATGACAGATAGAACGAAGTCAATCTAGGAAAGCGACCGCAGGCGGGCTGTCGCCCGGCAAGGAAGCTTGACGACGAGTGACTTCGTTATAGCTATCAGATTTGTCTATAGGTTGGTTAAAGATTAGTATCAGATAAAAACAAACTATGCTACGGTTGCGTGCACGCTCACAAATTAGCACTCTCATATGCAGAGTGCTAATTTTCATCGTTTTTTCACAAAACCGTGATATTATTATCATTTTCGGGAATTATTATATAGACATCAAAAGGAAAGAAGATGGTACCGATGGAATATAATAACACAGTCGGAACAAATTCAAAAAGCTGAATATAATAAAATAAAAAATTAGGAGTTGATTTTTATGTTCGGAATTACACCTTTTGAAAGAAACACAAACCTTTTCAATGCTTTTGACAGCGGATTTTTCACACCCTTTGCAGACAATTGCAGAACGGATATCCGTGACGAGGGCGACAGATACATTATGGAATCCGAGCTTCCGGGCTTTGATAAGGACGATATCACCCTTGATATCGACGGCGACTGCATGACCCTTAAAGCAGAACACTCTGCCGAAAGCGAGAATACCGACAGCAACGGTTATATCTGCCGTGAGCGTTCCTACGGTTCATATCAGAGAAGCTTTGATATTTCGGGCGTAGACGCAGATAATATTTCCGCAGAATACAAAAACGGCATTCTTATCATGTGCCTGCCGAAAAAGTCGGCTGAGATCCCTGCTTCACGCCGTCTGCAGATCAATTAATAGGAGGAATTAATATGTTTGGACTCACACCTTTTGAAAAAAATTACAATGCGGTATTCGATCCCTTCGGAGATTTCGACAAGAAATTTTTCTCGGCTCCCTACGCTCAGGGCGTATGCAAGACCGATATCAGGGACGACGGAAACAAATATGTTATGGAAGCCGAGCTTCCGGGCTTTGACAAGGATGATATCGCCCTTGACATCAACGGCGACTGCCTTACCATAAAGGCCGAACACAAAACCGAAAACGAAACCAAGGACAAGGACGGCAAATATATCCGCCGTGAGCGTTCCTACGGTTCATATCAGAGGAGCTTCGATATTTCGGGCGTAAATTCCGACGCAATAGCAGCGGAATATAAAAACGGTATCCTTACCGTTGACCTGCCGAAAAAGCTGCCCTCCGCTCCCGCCTCAAGAAGGCTTCAAATAAATTGATACCCTCTAATACTGATCCTCGATTAAAAAGTGTACAAAAAATCAAGCAAAATTTTGCATATATGAATTTTGCGCAGATTTTTTGTCTACACTTTTATCGGGGATTAGTATAACACACCCTGACGCAAGACACCTCCCCTTCTGAAATTCCGATAACCAAAACCGCCCCGTACAGAATATGTACGGGGCGGTTTTGCTGTATATGTACAAAAATTATCCGTCAGTTTCTGAATTCCGTTACGATATCATTCATTTTCTTAACTTCGTCCGTAACGGAACGTGCTGTATCTGCGCTTCGCTCGGAAGTCCGTGAAAGCTGAGCGACAACTTCGGCGATCTGATCCATTTTCAGCTTAACAGCCTCGGCGGAATCAAACTGACTCTCGGTGAGCCGCTTTATCTCCTCGGACTGCTTTGCGCTCTCCTCGGAAATGAGGATAACGTCACCCATTTTTTCGGCAATGCCTTCTGCAAGGACGGTTCCGTTGTTTACTGCGCTAATGCTTGCAGAAATAAGCTTGGCTGTATTGTTTGCAGCCTCGGCGGACTTGTTTGCAAGGTTTCTTACCTCGTCCGCAACAACAGCAAAGCCCTTTCCTGCTTCGCCTGCACGGGCAGCCTCAACAGCAGCGTTAAGGGCAAGGATATTCGTCTGGAAGGCAATGTCCTCAATAGTCTTGATGATGCTCTCGATCTGTCTTGAAGCCTTGTCGATCTCACTCATGGCGTTTACCATGCTGCGCACCTCCTCGTTGCTGGAACGAAGAGTTTCCGTGCTTCTTCTTGCGGACTCGTAAGCGTTCTCCGCCTCGGTCAGGCTAAGATGTGCCTGCTCGGTTATGCTTGCGATATCCGTAACAATGTTGCCGATGGTTGCTTCCTGCTCCTCTGCGTCTGCGCTGAGGGAAGAAGCAATCTGCGACATAAGGTTAGCTGTGGAATCAAGGCTTGTGGAGATCTCGGAGATGTGAGCAACGACCTTGCCCTGTCTTGCCATAAGCGCCTCATTGCCGTGCACCTGCTCGTTCATCTTATCCAGCAGACCTGTCGTTTCCTCCTGAGCCGCACTTACCTGTCCGATGAACTTTATGGTCTGACTTGTTAAAAACGTGAGCAGAGCTGCACCGATATTGATTCCGATGATACCCTTTAACAGAACTTCAAAGCTAACACCTTCATAGAAGGCATCTCTGAAAAACAGTCCTATCAAAGAAGCGGCGTCCATTATTACCCAATGTATCTTCAGATTCAACAGACTGTAATAAATCGCAGCAATGGACATCGAAGCAAGCATGAGGGGGAACATACTGTGAAGCTCGTGCTTTGCTGAGGATATAAGAATTATTACAATAAGCTGTGCCTGAGAAAGTATCATTCCCTTCTGCACATTGGTCAGCTTGTTTTTCAAAGCGATCACAATACCGGGAACAACAGCAGCCATCAGCAGCGTGATTATGCCCAGCAATATGTTCTTCGATACCAGATTAACTGCTCCGAACACAATACACACGCCTGCGATTATCAGCATATGCACCTTAATGAGCTTATCTGAAATAAAACTGCTGTTAAATGAGGAATTATCAGCCATATTTTTTCACATCTTTCTATTAAGATAAACGAATTTACATAAATTTTCTAAATTATATCATATTATACTTCAAAAGTCAACATAAAAAATACAAAACCTGCACCGAAAAATCGGTGCAGGTTTTGTCAACCATAAACAGTATCAGACTGCATGTATCTTATTCTCGGGATCGGCATGAGCGCCGTCAATGCCATACTTCTTGTTGCGCCTTTTCTCAAAGAACTTGGGAGCGACCTTGGGGAACATGGCATATGTGAGAACGTCCTCGTCCTGTTCAAGCCACTCTGCACATTCCTTGCGGAGGCTGTCAAGCTCGGGAGCAAGGAGGTCTGCGGGGCGGCAGTCGATAGGAGATTCGCCGTTAAGTATCTTCTTGCGGAATTCGGGGTCGATAGGCGTAGGAGTACGTCCGTACTCGCCCTTGACAATGCCCTTGAATTCCTTGGTAACAGTCTTGTATCTTTCGCCCGTAAGAACGTTGAATACCGCCTGAGTTCCCACGATCTGAGATGTGGGAGTAACAAGAGGAACATCGCCTGCGTCCGCACGAACACGGGGAACTTCCTTAAGCACCTCGGTGAACTTGTCCTCCTTGCCTGCCTGCTTGAGCTGGGACAGGAGATTTGAGAGCATTCCGCCGGGAACCTGATAAATAAGCGCATTTGCGTCTGCTGCAAGCATCTTGGGGTCGAGAAGTCCGCTCTTGATATACTTATCTCTGAGCTTCATGAAATAATCCCTTATCTCTGCAAGAGCCACAAGGTCAAGACCCGTATCATACTCTGTGCCCTGAAGGGCTGCGACCATGGACTCGGTAGGAGTATGAGATGTGCCGTGAGCAAGGGGGGACATTGCCGTATCCACCATCTCGCAGCCGTTTTCAATGCCCTTGAGCAGACACATTGAAGCAAGACCCGATGTATAGTGGGTATGGATCTGTATAGGGATATTGATGTTCTCCTTGAGAGCCTTTGTGAGAGAAGCCGCTCTGTAGGGAGTAAGGAGCGCCGCCATATCCTTGATACAGATAGAATCTGCGCCCTCAGCCTCGCACTGCTTTGCGTAGTTTACATAATAATCGTCGGTGAAAACATCGCCGAGAGTATAGGAGATAGCTACCTGCGCATGAGCGCCTTCCTTCTTTGCGGAAGCGATAGCTGTCTTCAGGTTTCTGATATCGTTGAGTGCGTCGAAAATACGGATAATATCAATTCCGTTTGCAACAGCCTTCTGAACGAAATATTCGAGAACATCGTCGGCATAATGACGGTAGCCCAGCATATTCTGTCCTCTGAAAAGCATCTGGAGCTTGGTATTGGGCATAGCCTTTCTTATAATGCGAAGTCTTTCCCACGGATCCTCGTCAAGGAAGCGTATGCATGAATCGAAGGTAGCTCCGCCCCATACCTCTGCGGAGTAATAGCCGACCTTGTCCATTGCCTCCATTATGGGGATCATTTCGTCGATGCTCATTCTTGTTGCAATGAGGGACTGGTGAGCGTCACGGAGAACGGTTTCGGTGATCTTAATTTTTCCCATTGTTCAAGCCGCCTTTCGGATCATGCAATAGTTGCGAGAACGTCGTCGGAATTAACGCTGTCGCCCTTCTTTGTGCAGACGGATGTCACCTTGCCCGAGCAGGGAGCAACGATGTCATTTTCCATTTTCATAGCTTCAAGAACGAAAAGCACCTGTCCTGTGGAAACTGTATCTCCAACGGATACCTTTACATCGAGAATATTTCCCGTCATAGGAGCCTTTACCTTTGTTCCTTCACCTGCAGGCGCTGCTGCGGCAGGAGCAGGAGCTGCGGCAGGTGCTGCGGCAGGAGCCGCTGCCTGAACGGGAGCTGCCTGAACGGGAGCTGCTGCGCCGCCAACCTCTTCAACGGCAACGTCATATGCTTTTCCGTTAACGGTAATGTTAAATCTCTTCATTTTATATCAAACCTTTCAAACATTTTTAGAGGGGCATATTGCTGTGCTTCTTGGGCAGACGCTTGTTAAGGCGCTTGCCTGCCGTTATATCAAGAACGGAGATTATCTTGTTTCTTGCCTCTTCGGGAGAAACGATATCATCCACCGCACCCTTTGCCGCAGCTTCAAATGCGGAAGCCTCGTTCTCGGCATATTCCTTTGCAAGAGCGTTTCTTGCGGCGGTCAGATCCTCTGCACCCTTGAGCTTGTCATGATAGAGGAATTCCGCAGCGGTAACGGGGTCGAGAGGAGCAGCAACTGCGTCGGGCAGAGCGTATGTAACGTCTGCGCCTGCGTTTGCTCCCGCAAGAGCCACGAAAGCTGCACCGTAAGCATTTCCCGAAATAAGGGATATCTTTGCGCAGGTAGCCTCGGCATATGCGGAAGAAAGCTTTGCAGCCTGTCTTACTCCGTCTGCAGCCGTAAGCTCAAAGCCCTCGGTATCAACAACGGTCACAACGGGAACGGAAAAAGCGTCGCACATCATAACGAATCTTGCGATCTTTGAGCAGTCGTCTGCGGAAAGCTTTGCAGACGTCTTGTTTGTCGCAGCGATACCTGCCGTAACTCCGCCGATGGTACAAAGAGCTGTGTAAGCAGCCGTTCCGAAGCCTGCGGATATCTCAAGAATGCTTCCCGTGTCCGCAAGGCTCTCGGCAGCCTTTTCGGCAGTACCGAAATCCGCAGCGGAGGGAGCTGCATATTCAAATTCGGGAACGGGCGCAAGATTATTTGAAGGCATCATGGAAAGATACTTTCTTGCAGCCGCCATCGCCTCGCTGTCGTCCGAAGCGCATACGGAAACCATTCCCTCAGACATGGCAGCGGCGGAAGAATTATCTGCCTGACCCACAGCCATATAAAGCTCGGCAGAATCCGTCATTACCGTGAAATCCGCCGAACAAGCGATCATAGCCATGCTTCCTGCGCACACGCCTGCGATAACGGAAACCTGAGGAACAACGCCCGAAAGGTTTGCCGTATGCATGAGTATCTCGCTGTAGGAGTTCAGTGCGTCCGCACCGTCCTCAACAAAAGCGCCGCAGGAATCGTATATTCCCACAACAGGCACGCCGTTTTTTGCCGCAAGCTCGAAAACCTTGCATATCTTTGCCGCATGAGCCCTGCTTACCGCTCCGCTCATAACAGATGAGTCCTGAGAAAAGGCATAAACGGGACTGCCTTCTATATAGCCGTATGCGGCAGCCACGCCGACGGGATCCTTACCCGTCCTGCAGCCTGCGCCGATCTCAGTGTAGACTCCGTCGTCAAAAAGGGCTGCAAGTCTTTTTCTTGCCGCAGTATCTGCTGATTTTTCCGCCGTATACTGCGAGAGCTTAGCCTGCTGACTGTCAGTCATCATATTTTTTGTTCCTCCGTTCCGCAGGAATCCACGGGAGCGCTCCCGTATTCTGCATTAAGCGATAATGCGAAAAACATCCTGTGTTATCAAAATTTATCCAATATATATTATACATCATTTTTTTAATGGATACAAGGGCATAAAATCATTTTTTAGCAAATACAAAATCATTTTACAATTTGTCAAAATTTTTCGTTTTATGTTCAAATAAGATGCAGGATAACGCATAAAATCCTTCATATACTCTGTCAAAACAGCTCTTTGCAATAAATGAACAGGCAGACGCACATTGCCAGATGCAGCAGAATGATAAGGGGGATACCTATCATAAACCGCTTGTGCTTGGTTTTGTGACGTATTTTCTTCATCGTGATATACATGGCGATATCTCCGCCGAGAAAGGCGATAAGAAAAAGCGTCTTTTCGGGGATACGCCTTGCACCCTCTTTTTTTGCAAGGTGCTTGTCACGGCATGTCACAATGACTGCCGCAGCGCTTATCAGCACAAAGTACACGGCAGCTGCCGCAGGAAAAATATTTTCCGTCCGTATGACCATCTCAGCGCCTCCCAATTATTCCGTTACATCAACAATTACGACCGCCTGATTTCCAAGCTCCGCAAACCTCTGCTCGAAAAGCTCCGTTTTGTAGCCCACAGCGCCGTACTGAGGGTCGTTGAGATAAACTATCCCCTTTTCCTTGTCGTATCCCGTCAGCAGCAGACAATGCTCGTTTGCGACCCATGTAATGGTTTCCCCTGTTTCTGCGTCTGTCCATGAAGGGCCTTCTGCAGTGGGTATCATTTTGGAGGTCGCCCAAACGATAACGGGGATATCCATATCTATGTAGGTATACAGCTCCTCTGCGGAGCACCCCGTCAGGTTTATCACATCATAGGAGCGTTCCTTTACAGTTGAAAGAAATTTCTTGGCGCATTTGACGATAACACCCGAATAGCACCCGTAGGCAGCGATCTCACGGGGGTTTCCCACAAACACCTTGCGGTAATCGGAAGCTCTGTATTCGCCCTTGTCAAGAAAATAATCCGCAAGTACGGTAGGCTTTATGTTGAAATTATAATATTTCAGAGCCATTGCAAGAGAGGTCACTTCACAGCCTGTAGGCAGCTCGGGATTCTGCTTGATAAGCGCCGCCTTGAGCGTTTTCCTTTGGCTGACGGGTCTGAAAGGCACCTTCAGTTCAACAGTCGGCGAAACCTCGGAAGGATCCTTCTTACTTTTTACGCATACGGCGAAGCTGCCATGGCGGACTCCATTTATCCTGACCGAAGCCGCCTTCACGTCATGCCATGTAATTCCGCCGTCAACAGAGTAGATATAGCCCTTGTCGGCGCTGTAATTTTCAATATGGATAACAATCTGTCCGTCCTTATAGCCCTGCGCCGCTATCCCCTCGCATAGTATTTTTACGGGAGCGTCCTCATCTCCAACATATACAGCCTTTATATCCGACCGTGTGGATTCGTCGCCGTTTTTCATCACGCAGATGTTGTATGAGCCTTTTTTAAGCTTTCCGAAGCGGAAAACTCCTTTTGTCACGGGAATAAAGCTTCGTCCCCCGTTTATGCTTACGCTGTATGCAGCATCAGGGTCGTAGCTTTCAAAATTATCGAGAGAAACCACAAGACTCCCGAAGCCTCTTTTGCCGCTTTCTCCCGTGTATACGCTGAATTCGACCTTTTCCGTGCAGACTTCTTCTGCCGACGCAGTATCTGTTTTTACCGTCACGGCAGGCGTTTCGGCAAAGACCTGCCCCCACTCCTCCGTGCACAGCATGATAAGCGCCGCCAGCACCGCCGCAGCCGCACCCCTTACTTTATTAATGTCCATCACACCTTGATATTTTATTGATTTATATATATATATAAGCTCTCAGACAAGTCCGCAGACCCGTATAATTATCATATACGCAGCAGTCCCTGCCGCAATTGACAGGAACATATTCTTCTTCCACCTGTGAAGAACAGCCGTAAGCACACCTGCTCCTATTTCGGGCAGACCGTGGCCTGCCGACGAAATGTCAATATTTCTGTAGCAGTATATGACCAGCATTCCAAACACCGCCGCAGGAAGAAATTCGCCGAGATATTTTATAAACTTGGGAGTTTCCCTTCCGTCGGGAAAAATCACAAAGGACGAAAACCTTGTAATGACCGTTCCCAGAACAACTGCTCCCACAGTAATTATCTGCTGAGCGATAGTCATCATTCTTTTTCCTCTTTTCTCCCAAAGGATAATATGTATCTGACGGCAAGGACAGCCATTATCCCTGCCATTGACGCAACAATGAACCTGTCCCCTCCGAAAATGAGCAGGCATATAAGCGACACCGCAAGACCCGTGACCGAGCTTGCATGGTCCTTCTCCTTGTTCAGGTTATCCATGAAAATAACAATGAACAGCGCCGTCATAACAAAATCAATGCCCTCTGTGCCTATGCTTATCATTCCGCCGAAAACCGCTCCGAGAGTCGCTCCCGTGACCCAGTACAGCTGATTGAAAAGCGTCACAAAGAACATGAATTTCCCCTTGTCCACGTTATCGCCAATCTCCGCCGTGCAGTTTATGGAAAAGGATTCGTCGCACATTCCGAATATCAGATAGGGCTTAAGCTTTCCCGTACCCTTGTATTTATCAAGCATGGATATGCCGTAGAAAATATGCCTTGCATTTACCATAAGAGTAAGAACGAGGGCGTTTACGGGATCAAAGGGTCGGGTAAGCAGGTCAGCCGCAAGAAACTCCATTGAGCCTGCAAAGATAGTCATGCTCATTATTATAGGATAGACCGCCGAAAATCCCAGCGAGCGCATATAAACTCCGTAGGCAGCGCCCAGAAACAGAAAGCCTGCAAGTATCGGCAGGGTATATGGGAACGCCGCTTTTGCGGCAGTAAGATTTGCATTTTTCTCAGAACTCATATTTATCCTGTTCTCACACATTCTCACACGTAGTTTACAGGGTCAACGCAGCTTTCCGCTTCGGATATATCCAGCTGCGGAAACGCTTTTTCAAGGATATCCTTCATCATTCGGCAGAATATCCTTTCGGTGTGGAAATGACCGCAGTCGATAAGTGTAAATCCGCTGTCTGCGGCGAAAATAAATCTGTCGTGCTTAATATCGCCCGATGCAAGAGCGTCTGCACCCTTTTTAAGAGCAAGCTCAGCAAAATCGTTTCCCGCTCCCGAGCTTACGGCTATCCTTTTAACGGGCTTTCCGCCGTCGGTAAATCTTACGCAGGAGCAGCCGAGAGCATTTTTTATCCTCTCAGCCGTTTCCTTTGGAGAGAGGGGCGTTTCCATATCATATATCATGCCAATAGACATTCCCTCGCCCATTTCCTCTAAAGGAACGCCGTTTTTCAGTCCGAGAGAGGGACTGAGCAGCTCAAACAGACCCTTGTTCATTCCTTCGGGGGACATATCGAAGGGAGTATGGCAGCATATTGCAGTTATTCCGTATCTGATAAGCTTTGCGGGAGAGGTATCGCTCATGACCGATTTAAGGGGGGAAAAGATAACGGGGTGATGGCTGACAATAAGCTCTGCGCCCTTTCGGTGAGCCTCTTCGATAACGTCGGAGGTGATGTCGAGAGCGGTAATTATCCTTGTTACTTCAACGGAAGCATCTCCTGCAAGGATCCCGCAGTTATCCCATTTTTCCGCCTTGGAAAAATCGGCATGACGGTTTATTTCATTATAAATATCGGCAGCGGTAATCATTTTTATGACCATTCCTTTCCGAGATAAACACATTATACATAACATAAATTTTATTATATCATATTGTCCGACATACAGCAACAAGGAAAGGATTAATTTTCATTTTATACCTAATTTTTTTAAAATGAAGCGAAAAATATGTTGAATTTTTTGTTTTTTTGTGATATACTTTATGGCTGTAAAAACACCAAAGGAAGCGTATATTTTGAAGGAAAAGATAAAGGAGATTTTCAGCGTCAGGGACAATATGCTGTCCTATGCGGATATCGACCGCATGATGGTTGAAAACACAAAGATCCACGGCTCAAATATGTGCATACTTATGCTTGCCATACTTATCGCAAGCGTGGGACTTAATACCAACTCCGCCCCCGTTATCATCGGCGCAATGCTCATATCCCCTCTTATGAGCGGTATCATGACCATGGGCTACAGCGTTGCGGTAAAGGATCTGCGGCTGTGCGGAAGGGCGTTCATACGCTTTGCAATTCAGGTGGTGATATGTCTTGCGACCTCGGCGGCATATTTTGCCCTGTCCCCCCTTTCCGCATCAACAAGCGAGCTGCTTGCAAGGACAAGACCCAACATATGGGACGTTATCATTGCCATATGCGGCGGACTTGCGGGAATGATCGGCTGCACAAGAACCGAAAAAACGAACGTTATCCCGGGCGTTGCCATAGCGACCGCCCTCATGCCTCCCCTCTGCACGGCAGGCTACGGCATAGGAACGGGACAATGGAGCTTTTTCTGGGGAGCGTTTTATCTTTTCTTCATTAATACCCTTTTCATTGCCATATCCTCGGGCATCGTGACCATCGCCCTCGGAGTTCCCCACCGCCCCGACCTGCCCTCGAAAATACAGAAGAAGATAAACAGGCAGATAATTTTTCTTGTAGTGTTAACGGTCATTCCAAGCCTTATGGCAGCGAGCGTTACCGTATACGACAGCGTTACTGAAGGTCATATCAACCGATTTGTGGAAGCGGAATTTGACGACAGCAGCAGAATGATAGTCAAGCAGAAAAACGACCTTGCGGAAAGAACCATTACTCTTGCCGTTATCGGAAAGACTGTTTCCGAAGACGAGATCGAAGAGATATCCTCCCGTCTTCCCGATTACGACCTTGACGGCTTTACCTTGAAGATAATTCAGAATACCGATGAATGATTCGGGCGGCAAAGGAA
>JBJERW010000019.1:0-42209 GCA_051882475.1 Huintestinicola sp.
CCGTCTGCGGACGGCGACCAAAGGGCGCCGCCCTTTGGAAACCTGCAAGCCTTTGAAAAGGCTTGAGCGAAACTTTTGCTCCGATTAGGAACTATAGTTTATTTTCCATCATACTTTTATGGCAGTCCGCATTTTCTGATTTATAACAATAAAACAATATCCGACTTACGGAACGATCTTTATGTTCTCGTTTCCTTCAAGAGGAATTGACTGCCTGTTTGAAGCTCTGTTTATATCGGGCTTCGTGTCGTTCGGCATGATCTTCGGCAGGCTTGTATCTCCGAGGTGGGATTTGTTTGCGTCGGGAACAACCTTTATCTGCTCATGGCCGCTGCCGTGAAGCTTTATGGAGCTTGGCACAGCCTCGCTGCGCGGAACGGAACAGCCCCCCGTAAACGGCTTATTCGACTCGATCATACTGATCTCTCCTTTCATTTGTCCGAAATATTTTTATATCAAAAAAGCCCCCGACCCATTTGGGTCAAGAGCTTCTTTGCCTGATTTATTATGTATTTACTCACATTATGTATTTACTCACTTTTTTTATCTCCCGATGCCGCCTTAACATCGCTTTCGCATTTTTTAACGGCGTTTAAAAGCGCAGGGGCATATTCGGGGAACTGCTCGGAAAGGATATTCGTTGTCAGCTGCACCGACTGCATCTCACCGCTTTGTGCGGCAGACTGCGCCCTCGCCTTGGACATCTCCATTGCCGCAAGAGTAAATCCGTCCGCCGAAGGCTCGTCAACGGTGAAAAAGCGCCTGTCGTTCCTTGGATTTGCACTGTACAGCACACGGAATATTCTGTACGCCGCAAGGCTGAGATAACGAATTACCTCATTTTCAAGACTGCTGCTCCTGCATTTGCCGAGGAGCGCAAAAATAAGCTGCTGACTGTCGAAAAGCATTTTCTTTGCCTGATTTGAAGCCTGAATATCCGCAGAATCAACCTCTTCACGACGGCTGACATTCTCCGAGGGAGAAGCCGTGCTTTCGGCGGCTGCCCGTCCCGCAGGCTCTGCGCACCTTCCGAGAAGATAATCGCAGGACACTCCGTAATAATCCGCAGTTTTGACCAAAAAATCAAGACCGCATTCACGTATGCCCTTTTCATAGTGGGAGAGCAGCGCCTGTGATACGCCAAGATCCGCCGCTGCCTGCTTCTGGCTTATATTGCGTTCTTTACGAAGCAGCGTAATAATACGGGGAAAATCCGTATTCACCGAATGCACCTCCCGGTCAGAAATTTATACGGATAAATAACAAAGTCAACATTTCATCTCTACATAAAGTAAATTATATATCATAACGTACAATTTGTAAATAGTTTTTTCAGTAAATTGCCCCAAAGAACCTGTAACTTTTTTGTGAACAAACCGATTTTTCAAAATTTTCCGAAAAAATTTGAAAAATTTTGCACCCATAGATTGTATTATAAGTAGAATAAAGACAGAATCCCGAAAGGAATGGTAACCATCATGAAAAACAAAAATACTTCATTAAAAATATCAGCCGCCGCTCTTACATCAGCACTTATCCTTTGCGGCTGCGGCAGCAGTGAAGGGTTAGCCGAACCGCAGATAACCGATACTACCTCACAGTCGCTGATCGAATATATCGAACAGGCTTCGGAAACCGCAGCGGCGGAGGCTCAGACCTCAGCAGATATAAGCATACCCGAAGCATCGGAAATCCCCACCGAAACGGAAGCGGAAGCACCCGAAACGGAAAATCAGACTGAACCCTCCGAGGAAAAAGCCGATGTTTCCGCAAACGATGCCGAAGCATACGTCGATGAAGCGGTTGAATGCCCCGTAACAGCGCCCCCTGCGGAGCTTCTCGGCAGCGATGTGATAATGGTGAGCGTAAACAGTCAGACCTTTCTCGGCTATTCAATAAACAACGGAAAGATCGTCTATGACGAAGAATATTCCGATGACAGCACGCTGTATTTCAGAACGGCTGAGCCGGGCGTCGAAACACTTGTCATAAGCGAATCGGGCAGCGGCGGCACGGAGTTCATCGAATACAACATTGTCGTATATGATGACCTGTCCGCAGAGATAGTGGATTCAACCGCAAACTATCCTGAGCCGTACTATGACGATAACTACTTGGACGGCGATTACGGCGTTATGCCTATATTATATTAGGGTGTGTTGACACTATCCGAAATGTTCGGATTGCAAGCAGATTTTTCGTATTTCAAGGCAATTTTCCGCAGTAATACTTGCGTATTGCAAGGAAAATTAACGCAGAAAGACGGAAAATATGCTGCAAGACGGGCGTTGAGCGGTAGTGTTAACACACCCTAGGAAAACGCTGAATAAATCGTTTCAGCGTTTCCTGAGAAACCGAAAATCAAAACGGCAAAAGGTTTTTCCCTTTGCCGTTTTTTCGTTTAAGTCAATGTCAAGATCACATCTTTATGTCGTTTATCCGGTCAAGGAGAGTTTTCTTTGTGCTCAGGCTTTCAATGCCCTGATTGAAAAGCACGTCCATTCTGTAGCGGATATAATCCTCGTACAGCTTTGTGCCGAACACGTTTTCCGTAATGAGAGCCTTGTACTTTGCCTCGCTGCAATTGCCCGAAACAATGCACAACATCTGCTCAAGCATGAGCATTTTTCTGTCACGCTCGGATATTGTGGTATCGGTGGAATATGTATTGTATGCGTTGAGATTTGCAAGCTTATCCTTGCGGACGGATACGCTTCTTTCGGTAATGCCTGCAACGGTCCTTATGCAGTTTGTTGCAAGAGCTTCGTCGGCAAAGGGGAATATTCCCGAAACAATGCCGTCTGCGGGAAGTATCTGATATACATCACCGTCGAGAACGGGATAGATAAGCTCCTCATACAGCGGAGCAAAGAAATAGTCGTTTTCGTCGGCGCATATTATAGGATACTTGTAGCCAAGCTCGCTGCCCTTGAGGTCGGTATCCAGATTTGCCTCTCTTGCGGAGGAATAGTAGCTGTCATAATCGGAAGCGCACTTGTCGGAAACAAGGGAACAGAGTGTATCTGCGCCGTATTTGCCCGTGTCGTCCCTGTCCGAGTCGAGGAATGTACGCACGCCGTTATAGCACTTGTTGTAAAGGTCTGTGCTGAATGCGGGCACGTTTACATATGTACGGAAGATATCCGACATCAGGGTCACGGTAACATCGTCGGCAAGAAGGTCTATATCGTCCTCCTTATCCGTCTTGTAGTTTGCAAGGATATATTCCTTTATGCGTGATTTTATCAGAGCGGTTTCTCCCTCGGAAAGGGACGCAAACTCTATCCTGTCATAGATTATGGACAGCATAAGCTCGGTGGGAACAAATCCGTTCAGGTATTTGAAGCGGTCGTTTGAAAGCAGGAGAGCCATTTTGGGCAGTATCTTCTGCTGCTCGGAAATTGATGTGGGTATCTTATTGGACATTACTCCGAGATATGCAAGCATCTCCGCATATTTCTTCATTATCTTCTGCTCGGAAAGGTAGTTGAAGAAATAGCCGTATACATAGCCTTTGAAAAATGTCTTTGCGCTCTCAAAAGCAGCGCTGTCGCTGAGCAGCAGCTGCTTGTACTTTTCGATGAATCCCTTGATGCTTTCAGGGGCGATCATTTTGCTGCCGCCGTTGAGGGAGATAAGAGTTTCCTCCTGTGATTTAAAGAACAGCTTCACATAAGTGCCTACGCAGCTGTCAACGTTTTTGCCGCCTTCAGTTTCCTCTTTGTATGACCAGATAAGGAATGCACGGTGCATATTTTTGAGGGTGTCCTCGGATTTGGCGGTCAGGTCCTTTTCATCGACCTTCCATGAGGAGCTGAGGTGTCCCGTGCTGTTGAAATCGCTGAGAATAGCCTCTATCTCCTCCTTAAATGCGGCATAGGCAGGTGAACCGTCCATGTAGATAACTGCGTCGATAAGCTCGAATGCAGCTGCTGTGAGATCAAAACGAACACTCATTTCAAGACAATCCTTTCAAATATATTTTGACAAATGCTGTCAGTTTGCATAATAAGTCAATATCAGTACTGTACTCCATAGGTGCTTCTGTACTCGTACATTTTTTCAAGGTATTCCTTTCCTCCGATAACTCCCTCCTCGATGGCGGAGATGATATCGTTGATATTTACAATGGAATATACCTTGATGCCGTAATCCTCATATGCCTGCTGAACTGCGGAAAGCTCTGTTTCAAGAGCCTTTTCCATTCTGTCCACGGTAATTACCATTCCGGTGATGTTAACGTCGGCGGCGGTCTTAAGCTTGGGATATACTTCCTTCAAAGCCTTGCCCGAGGTCATAACGTCCTCGATTATCACTACCTTTTCACCGGGGGCAGGCTGCTTTCCGACGAAAAGTCCGCCCTCGCCGTGGTCCTTGGCTTCCTTTCTGTCGTAGCAGAAGCTTACGTCCCTGCCGTATTTTTCGGCAAGAGCTATAGCTGCGGAGGCTGCCAGGGGTATACCCTTATATGCGGGACCGAAAAGGCTTTCGACCTCTATGTTGTTTTCAGCTATACAGTCGGCATAAAAACCGCCAAGGCGTGCAAGCTGAGCGCCTGTTTTGTAGTTGCCCGTATTGATGAAATAAGGCGCTTTTCTGCCGCTTTTAAGGGTGAAATCTCCGAAGGTGAGAACACCGCAGTCTGCCATGAATTTAATAAAATCGTTTTTGTAGCTCATAGGTTCGCTCCTTGACAAATGTTATATATATGAATTTATTATAACATAACTTTTTATGCAAATCAACAGGTTTTTCAATTTTTTCGGAATTTTTTTCGCACAAATTGCAAAAACAGCCGAACCATGGTATAATATAAGAACATATGACTTTAATAACACTAAAAATCACACCGAAAGGAAAGCTTATCCGATATGAGAATAAGGAAAAAGAAATGGGCAGCTCCCGAGCTTGCGCTCTGCCCCTATTACATAGAGTACGCCGAGGAAATGACAGGGAAATGGCACTCCGCATTTGCCGACAACAGCCGTCCGCTGCATCTTGAGCTTGGCTGCGGAAAGGGCTTGTTCGTAACGCAGGCGGCTCTTCTCCACCCCAAAATAAACTATATCGCCGCAGACATAAAAAGCGATATGCTCGGCGTTGGCAGAAGGACTATCGAAAAGGAATTTGCCGAGGCAGGCAGAACTCCCGACAACATAAAGCTCCTTTCACTTAATATCGCAAACATCTCAAAGTTCTTCGCCCCCGAAGACTATGTTGACAGGATATACATAAATTTCTGCAACCCGTGGCCAAGGCTCAAGCACCACAAGCGCCGCCTTACCCACCCCCGTCAGCTTGTCCAGTACAGGACCATACTGAAAGAGGGCAGCGAGATACATTTCAAGACCGACGACGATCAACTTTTTGAGGAATCACTGCCCTATTTTGAGGAATGCGGCTTTGAGATAACCTTTATTACCCGTGACCTTCACGAAAGCGCTTACGAGGAAAACATCGTCACCGAGCACGAGAAGATGTTCTCGGACGAGGGCAAAAAGATAAAGCTGCTTGTTGCAAAAATGCTTCCCGGGGATTAGAACCTGTATTCATAAGAAATGTGTGCGGATTTTCGAGCATAATTTTCCCGCATGCAAGGCAAAAATGCGCAGGCATACTTAGTATGCCACGCATACTTTCGTATGGCAAGCATTTTTAACGCAGTATGCGGCAAAATTTGCCGAAAAGACGTGCGCATATGCTTATGAAGACAGGTTCTTATTCTGCGGCTGCAAATAAATCCGAATCCGACGAAAAATAATCAGAACAGCAGATACGCAAGCGCCACTATCATGACCATATCTCCGCCGTCCTTTGCAAGGATAATTATCAGCAGGATTATCAGCAGTTTTTCCTCGTCAAGGTTAAAGGCTTTCAGAAGCTCGGATATGTTTGTTCCTCTCCGACAGCTGCTTTCGTTTGTCTTCGGAGCAGCCGTTTCGGCGGACTGAGGATTTCCGCTTCGCATATTGTTCCGATTCGGAGCAAAGGGCATATTTTGTCCGCCGTAATAATAGCCTTGATTCGGGGACATCTGCCTTGCCGGCTGCGCCGTCCTCGGCTGCATATTTGCCTGGGTCATGTTCATTCCCCGATATCGGCTGCCGTAGTAATTATTCATGCCGCCCATGGGGGCATATGCGTTTCTGTTTGCGGAATCGACTGCCATAACAAAAATCTCCATTCTGCCCGATATGCGGCTTGATATTGCAGCCTTGCAGCGTAAGCTATATGTAGGTTTTTCTACAGCATTTTATCAAAGCCTTTGAAAAAGCCGCTTTCCCTCAGAGCGGTGATAATGGCGTAAACCTTCAGCATTTTTACCGCCTTGTCTATCTTCTCCTGTCTTCCTTCACTGACATGAGGCTTCAGCGCAAGAAGCAGGGCACGGTTCTTATCGCTGCCGTTTGCTGCCGAGAGCACGCTGCCGATCTGCATAAGCATATCGAAATTCAGTCCGCCGAACAAATCCTCACCGCTTCCCTGCTCGCTTCCGTCTGCTGTATTTTCCGCCGCAGAGGCGTTTTCCGCTCCCTCCGGACCGCTTTCCGCCGAGCCGTTAATCTCGGAGCCGAGCATATCGGCAAGCTCCTTTATCTGCTTCATGCTTTCCTCGTCGCTTAAAAGCGAGCTTATCTTTCCGCCTATGCTGTTATCGGAGCTGTCCACAGAGCGTTCCTCCTCTCCGGCAGATATTTGCTTTTACATTTTCAGGATATCACATCTTTCCGCCAAGCTTTTTGTAAAGAGCCTGCGCCTGAGGTGCGCTCATAAGCTTTTCAATAAGCTTCGGATTTGCAAGCACCTGATTGAACTTTGCCGCATCTTCGGGTTTCATGCTTTTCAGAGCGGAATCAAACTTTCCCTGAGCAAGCTCACTGCGAAGCTTCTCGGGCGGAACTCCCAGCTTTCCGCTGACGATTTTCAGCAGTTCATCCACATTCTTGTTGTTTGTGCTGTTGATCTCCATAAAAATAACCCCTTTCGGAAGGCAAATAAATAAAAAACATATTTACTTGCCCTGTGAAATGTGATAAAATAATTATCATATAATACGCATAGCGCAATGTATATAATTATATGCAATAATAAGTCATTTTGTGACTGTTCGTCTTTTTATAGTAAACAGCCTTTATGATATTATATGCAAAAGGAGGTTTTTGGTGTGCGAATTGTGGCAATGTCCGATTCTCACGGCAGTAAACAGGCTTTGGACAGGGTTTTTGAAAAAACTGCGGACAGCGGCAATATTTTCATTCATCTGGGCGACGGCGAAAGGGAGCTGGACATGATACGCTCCGACTACCCTAACCTTGACATACGCCATGTTGCGGGGAACTGCGATTACGACAGCATTTCTCCCTCAATGACGGTAATTGAAGCCGCAGGGGTAAGGATACTCTGCACCCACGGTCACAGATACCATGTCAAATACGGCACAGAGCTTTTGCGCTCCGTTGCCCGTGACAACGGCTGTCAGGTCATACTTTTCGGTCATACCCACTGCCGTTATCAGTCCTATGAGGACGGGATATATATAATGAATCCGGGCAGCTGTGCCTGTCCCCGTGACGGTTCAAAGCCATCATTCGGCATAGTGGATATAGTACCGAACGGCATTTTTACAAATATTGCCGACCTATAACATCTGAAAAAGGAAGAATAAAATGAAAAAGATAACGTCGGCTCTTATTGCCGCAGCAATGATAATGACCCTGTTCTCCGCCTGCGGAAAATCGGAAAACAGCGGCTCTTCCCCCGATACCGAAGGGACAAATCCCGCAGAAACAATATCCTCGGAAGAAGCCCCAAAAGATGCACACAGCGCAATGGTCGAGCGCTCACTTGTAAGCGTCGGAAACACCAAGCGGCTGAAAGCGAAAATGGCTCAGGCACGCAGCGGCGAAAAAACCACGATCGCATACATCGGCGGCTCAATAACCGAAGGTCTTACGGCAGGGGCGGAGGCTTGCTACGCAAAGCTTTCCTATGACTTTTTCGCTTCGGAATACGGCACGGGGGACAACGTTGAATATGTTAACGCAGGACTGAGCGGTACTCCCTCAAATCTGGGAGTTCTGCGGCTTGAAAGGGACGTTCTCTCATACGAACCCGACATAGTTTTCATTGAATTTGCCGTAAACGACGGACAGGACAAGATAACGAAGGAATCCTACGAATCTCTTGTAAAGACTGTTCTTTCGCAGGACAACGAGCCTGCCGCAGTGCTGCTTTTCAACCGCACCGAGGAAGGCTACACCGCACAGGAATATATGAAGCAGATAGGTGAATTCTACTCTCTCCCGATGATAAGCGCCGCCGACGCACTTACCGCCGAGATCGACGAGGGCAGAATGACATGGGGCGATTATTCCGATGACCATTCCCACCCCAACGCTTCGGGACACAGGCTTGTATGCGAGTTTATCGAAAATATGTACTCGGCTGTTGAAAGCGCTCCCGACGACGAGGAATACACCGTCCGTCAGGGAGGAATATTCGGCACACCCTACGAAAATGCGGTCATGGTGACTCCCGAAAGCGCAGTAAACGGTCTGCCAGACGGCATAGAGATAACCGACACAGGCTCATTTGAACCCACATCGGGCGGTGCGGCAGGCTTTGACACAAGCTGGCACTATAACGGCGGCAGCGAGCCTATGAAGCTGAAAATACACGGCAATGCGTTTTTTATGATATACAAGCGGAACAATTCCGACTCTATGGGCACAGCAGATGTATATCTTGACGGAGAAAAGCTCACCGTTGTAAATTCAAACGACCCCGACGGCTGGGGCGAAGCATTTTCGGCTCAGATAATCAAGTTCCAAAGCGTAAAGGACCTTGAGATAGAAATTTACCCCGCCGAAGGCTCCGAGGGAAAAAGCTTTGATATTCTGGGACTTGCTTTTACACAGAATGTTACATTCTGATGATATGACTATGAGCGTTTCCTATTATTGCACACGAAGGGAAGTATAAAAAATGACGGTACGCCGCAGTAAAAAAATAACCTTTCTCCTTGCCTCGGCAGCGATCGCAGCGGCATTTTCTCTCGGCGGCTGCTCTCTCGAAGAGCTCATCGAAAACGACGCAAATATCGGCAAAAACAAGCCTGCCGTAGGAACTGTTGCGCAGACACAGGCTGCCGAAACGGAAGCGGCGGAGGATACGGCTGCTCAGACAGAAATGACAGAATCACCCGAATCGGAAAACGCTCTCCTTGCGTCGGAGATACTCGGAAAAATGTCCGCAGACGAAAAGATAGGTCAGCTTCTGCTTGCAAGGATACCTGCCTCCTCCGAGGAAGCAGTTTCGGAGATGTATGCCCTGCAGCTTGGCGGCTACACCATGTACGCCGATGATTTCAAATCTCGTGACCCGGGATCTGTCCGCAGTCTGACGGACGACATAAAAGCGGCGGCGGCGGTAACTCCCTTTATCGCAGTTGACGAGGAGGGCGGCAGCGTTGTCAGGGTCAGCAAATATACACAGTACCGCAGCGAGCCTTTTTCTTCTCCCCAGCTTCTGTACAAGCGTGGAGGAACTGAGCTTTTGCAGATAGACGCCGCCGAAAAGGCAGACCTGCTCTCGGGACTCGGCATCAATCTGAATCTTGCTCCCGTTGCGGATATAACGGACGATGAAAACGCATATATCTACCCACGCACCCTCGGTCAGAACGCTGCCGACACCGCAGCGGGAATTGCAGCCATAGTAAGCACGTCAAACGAAAAAAACCTCGCCTCCTGCTTAAAGCATTTCCCCGGCTACGGCGCAAACACCGACACCCACACAGGCTCGGCACATGACGGACGTGCACTGTACGAGCTGAGGAGCGCCGACTTTATCCCCTTTGAAGCAGGCATCACCGCCGACGAGGACAAGACCCCTGCGGTGATGATAAACCACAACATCTATGACAGCATCGACCCGGATAATCCTGCATCTCTTTCCGAAAAGCTGCACGGAATACTCCGTGAGGATCTGAGCTTTGACGGGGTCATAATGACAGACGACATGGGCATGGACGCCGTTGCGGAATACAGCGGCGAAAATTCGCCTTATGTAACGGGTATTCTTGCAGGGAATGATATGCTCTGCGTTACCGATTATAAGACCGCCCTTTCCGACCTGAAAGCTGCCTATGAAAGCGGAGAAATAACCGACGATATCCTTGACGAGCACGTGACAAGGATACTTGTTATGAAGATCCGGTACGGCATTGCCGACGGAATAAAACAGCCTGAGCTTCCAAATGATGATACCGAGGAAGCTTCGGCTGATACTGAAACTGCGGAATAAATCTTTTCAGAGGAGTATCCGAAAACACTTTCGGGTACTCCTCTTTTCTATATAGTTCATGAATATAACATCACCTGTTACAAATACTATTTTTTGTATGTATCACAAAAATATCGGCAATCCCCGATAAAAAAAGGAAAGGTGACAATATTCATGAAAGACAAAATATTCGGCGTTCTGCAGCGTGTGGGACGCTCGTTCATGCTGCCTATTGCGCTCCTGCCCATTGCAGGGCTTCTGCTGGGCATAGGCAGCTCCTTTACGAACCCCACCACCATTGAAACATATCATCTTGAAAACATAATTACGGAGGGCGGCGTTCTTTATACCATTCTCGACATCATGAGCAAAACGGGCAGCGCAGTTTTTGATAACCTTGCCCTGCTGTTTGCCATGGGCGTTGCAATTGGCATGGCGAAAAAGGAAAAGGAGGTCGCCGCTCTTTCGGGCGCAATATCCTTTCTTATAATGAACACCGCCATAAGCGCTCTTATTACAGCAAAGGGCGGCGTTTCGGCAATGCCTGCAAACTCGACATCTGACGTCCTCGGCATAACCACTTTGCAGATGGGCGTTTTCGGAGGAATAATCGTGGGTCTGGGAGTGGCTGCGCTCCACAACAGGTTTTACAAGATACAGCTTCCGCAGGTGCTTTCATTCTTCGGCGGCACAAGATTTGTACCCATAATATGCAGCCTTGTATATCTTGTCGTCGGCATAGCGTTTTTCTTCATATGGCCCGCAGTTCAAAGCGGTATCGCTTCGCTGGGAAGCCTTGTGCTTTCTTCGGGCTATATCGGAACATGGATATACGGCATCATTGAAAGGGCGCTGATACCCTTCGGACTGCATCACGTATTCTATATGCCATTCTGGCAGACGGAGCTTGGCGGCTCTGCGGTCATTGACGGCGTGACCGTTACGGGTGCGCAGAACATTTTCTTTGCCGAGCTTGCTTCAAGGTCAACGGAAGTATTCTCCGTTTCGGCTACAAGATTCATGTCGGGCAAATTCCCCTTTATGATATTCGGACTTCCTGCCGCAGCCTTTGCCATGTACAGGGCTGCCCGTCCCGAAAAGAAAAAGACGGCGGGAGGACTTTTACTTTCTGCGGCACTCACGTCCATGCTGACGGGAATAACCGAACCGCTGGAATTCACCTTCCTTTTCGTTGCGCCTGTCATGTACGCCGTTCACTGCGTCCTTGCGGGACTTTCCTATATGCTCATGCACATTTTCGGCGTCGGCGTGGGAATGACCTTTTCGGGAGGGCTTATTGACCTTGTGCTGTTCGGAGTTTTGCAGGGCAACGCCAAGACAAACTGGATATGGATAATCATCATTGGTCTTGTTTATGCAGTGGTCTACTATTTCATTTTCTATTTTATGATAACGAAAATGAACCTGAGAACTCCGGGACGGGAAAGGGACAATGAAGAAACAAAGCTTTACACCCGAAAGGACGTAAACGAGAGAAAACAGAATGAAAATGCCCATTCCGATTCTGTTGAAAGCGCACTTATCCTGAAAGGACTCGGAGGAAAGGAGAATATTTCCGACCTTGACTGCTGCGCAACAAGACTAAGGATAACCGTACACGACTCGGAAAAGGTCACCGACAGTCTGCTTATGAAAAGCGGCGCTTCGGGAGTAATTCGCAAGGGAAGCGGCATACAGGTCATATACGGTCCGCAGGTTTCGGTGGTAAAATCACGGCTGGAGGATTTTCTCGAAACACCCGAAGCGGACGACCCCGATATGGTGCTGAAGGATATACCTCTTTCGGACGGCGGAGAAAAAATAGGCGGCAAGGAGCTTCCAAAGGGCGCAGAGCTTTCACTTCACGCTCATATGAACGGCACTGTCATTCCTCTTGAAAATGTTGAGGACGAGGTATTCTCCCAAAAGATACTCGGTGACGGAGCGGCTGTTGAGCCTGAGGACGGAAATCTGTATGCTCCCTGCGGCGGCAGGATAGAATCGGTCTTTGAAACAAAACACGGACTGAGCATGGTTTCCGACGACGGAACGGAGATACTTCTTCACATCGGCATTGACACCGTAAAGCTGGGTGGAGAGTTCTTCACAGCTCATGTATCGGACGGTCAGGCGGTGAAACGGGGCGACCTGCTCATATCCTTTGACATTGACGCAATAAGGGCGGCAGGCTACAAGACCGCCACCCCGATGATAATATGCAGCCTCGACGACCGCCATTCCGTAAAGCTTTGCGCCGAAGGAAGGGTAAGTGTGGAAGATAAGCTTATTGAGATAATTTCCGAGGATAAGGATAAATAAAGTTAAAGCCTTGCGGTACAAAAATGCCGCAAGGCTTATCATTATCTCACGTAAGATACTTTGTCAAAAACGTTCCACAGGAACGTTTTTGAGGAAAAGGTAAAACATTCTTGAAAGCAGGGGGGCGGTCTTGGTCGCCCCCCTCGAAATGCTGTCGCATTTCTCACCCCTTCTCCGCTTTTGAAGGCAAAGGGGATTTCGCCGTCTGCGGACGGCGACAAGGTGGCTCCGCCCCCTTGACCCCTGCAAGCCTTTGGAAAAGGCTTGAGCGAAACTTTTAATCCGATTTGGCACTATTACTTATTTAATTTTAACACTTCTCCGATAAACTAAGCCTTGCGGTACAAAAACGCCGCAAGGCTATTATCATTTATCCTTTGAAAGATCCGTTTCCCGTATGGTTTTCCTCAGCACCAAAACCGATGGCGGAGATACGGAAAGCTCATCTATTCCCATTTGCAGGAACCTTTTTGTCAGCTCCGTATCTGCGCCAAGCTCACCGCATATGCCTATCCATTTTCCGTGTGCGTGAGCATTTTTGCAGGCGAGCTCTATCAGCCGCAGCACCGCTTCATGATGAGGGTCGAAGAAGCTGTCCAGATTCGGGTTCTGCCTGTCTATCGCCATTGTATACTGACTGAGATCGTTTGTGCCCACGCTGAAAAAGTCAACGTGAGGGGCAAGGATATCGCTTATGACCGCCGCCGCAGGGGTTTCTATCATGATACCTATCTCAACGCTTTTACTGTACGGCACAGCCGCCTCGTCAAGCTCTTTTTTTACCTCGCCGATGATCTCCTTTATCCTTACGACCTCTTTTTCGGAAATTATCATGGGGAACATTATCCCAAGACTCCCGTAAGCCGATGCACGGAAGAGGGCTTTAAGCTGCGTTCGGAAGATATCCTCTCTTGCAAGGCATATCCTTATTGCACGAAACCCCATTGCGGGATTTTCCTCATGCTCAAGGTCAAAATATCCTATCTGCTTGTCTGCGCCGATATCCATTGTGCGAATGATGACCTTTTTTCCGCCCATGCTTTCAAGCACACGGCGGTAAACGGCAAACTGCTCCTCCTCGGTAGGATATGTGCTGCTTTCAAGGTACAGAAATTCGCTTCGGAAAAGACCGATACCGTCTGCGTCGTTTACAAGAGCTGCGCCGATATCGGATAATCCGCCGATATTGGCATAAACTTTTATCTTCCTGCCGTCAAGGGTGATGTTTTCCTTTCCCTTAAGCTCCGCAAGCAGACTCTTTTTGCGCAGCTCCTCGTCACGCTTTGCCGCCATGGCTTTCATAACACTCTCGTCGGGGTCGATGTATACCGTGCCCGTAAAGCCGTCCACGGCTGCGCATACTCCGTCAAAACGGGGGTCAAGCAGCTTTTCGCCAAGACCGATAACGGCAGGAATGTTCATCGTCCTCGCAAGGATAGCCGTGTGGGAATTTGCCGAGCCGTGAGCGGTGATGAAGGCTATGACCTTTTCCTTGTCCAGCATGACCGTTTCCCCGGGGGTAAGGTCGTCGGCGCAGATTATATATTTCCCGTCGGCTTCGGGTTCGGACGCACCCGTTTCTCCCCTCTCCGTCAGGCAGCGGAGTATCCTGTCCGAAACGTCCCTGACGTCCGCCGCCCGTGCCTGCATATAATCGTCGTCCATGGAGGAAAACATCAGCGCAAAATTGTCCGAGGTCTGCGCTACGGCATATTCCGCATTGACCTGCTGAGAACGTATGATGTTTTTTATGCTGTCGTTATAATCCTCGTCGTCCGCCATCATTTTGTGTATCTCAAATATCTGCGCTCCCGGCTCGCCGACCTCCTTTACTGCCTTTCGGAAAAGCTCATCAAGCATAGCGACAGCCTCCGCCTTGGCGTTTTCAAACCGTGCGATCTCATGCTCGGAGTCATCGGAATGTTCCCGTCTGACCTTCACCTCTCCCTTTTCGAGATAGCGTATCACTCCCACCGCAACTCCGCCGTAAATACCCTTGCCCTTTATTTCGGTCATCAGAACCGCTCCTTTCGATTCGCAGTTGTTCTATGCTCAAAAATTGCTTCTGATAAATTTTTCGATATCCTCAGCCGCCTTGTCCTCGTCGCTGCCGTTTACGGTAACGGTTATCTCAGAGCCTTTTTTGATACCCATTGCCATAAGTCCGAAAAGCTTCTTTGCGGAAGCGGATCTATCGCCGCACTTTACGGTGATGTCCGATTCGTACTGAGCCGCCTGTTTTACAAGTATTCCCGCAGGTCTTGCGTGAATGCCGTTTTCGTCTTTGATAACATATCTGAATTCTTTCATAATAACTATCCTTTCAAAAAAAGTATATATTCATAAGTTTCCCTTTCAACGCTTCATTTATACTATATTTCTGACGATTAGTCCTGTTTTGAACTTCAAAAAACAGCGTATATCGGCGCATATCCGGAAATATATAATTATTTTCTGAGATACCTTGACAGGTGAGGTATTATGTGATATAATGTATATCAATGAAACACCGAAAGGAGGATAATGTCTTGTCTGTAACCTCAGATCTGATTCGGGGGCACACCGATACCATAATCCTTGCGAGCCTTCTTCACGGCGACAGCTACGGCTATCAGATAAACAAGGACATCATGGAAAGCACCGACAACAGCTTTGAACTTAAAGAAGCAACTCTCTACACTGCGTTCAGGCGGCTGGAGCAGGCAGGGCTGATATCCTCATACTGGGGCAACGAAAACGTCGGCGCAAGGCGGCGTTATTACACCATCACCGACGCAGGTCGAGCTGCTTATTATTCCAATCTTGAGGAATGGAATAAAACGAAGGCTATCATAGACAAGCTGCTGGGAACGCAGTCAGACAAGTGATATCGACTGCCTGATACAGAAGCTTTGCACGTCAAAAATTTCAGAAAGGAACGATAAAAATGAAAGAAGAACTGAAAATATATGTGGACACCCTGTTCAAGGACGCACCTCAGAACGATGCCGCAATTGATCTTAAGGACGAGATAATCTCCGATCTTAATGCCCGATATGACGACTGCATAAGGCAGGGAATGAGCGAAACCGAGGCATACGGCTCTGCCATAAGAAGCATGGGCGACATCAGCGGACTTATTGAAGAGCTGAAAAACAAGCAGGTGACCGTTAACACCTTTAACATGTCCGCAAACTACTTTGAGGGTGACGAGGGTCCGGGATTTTTCAATTCTGCCGACGATTCGGGAATGAACAGATTTTTCTCCCACATCACACCCGAAAACGAAAAGACCATACAGGGCACTGTAACGACCATACTCTGGATCACGACGGTGATAGTATATTTTGTCATAAGCTTTCTGTTTGACAGCTGGACCTTGACATGGCTCATTTTCCTTGTAAGCACCTGTGCAAATATTGTATTGGACCTGCTTTTCAGTCTGAACCGTCTGAGGAGAGAGCCGTACACCGCAAAGGTACATAACAAATGTCTGAAAAGGATAGAGGGCGCAGCTTCAAGCTTATTATGGATCGCACTTGTTATTGTATACATGATAATCAGCTTTGCGACGCAGTTCTGGAACGTCACATGGATAATATTCCTTTTCGGCGTTATTGCTCAGGTGATCATGGACGCATTTTTCAAGCTAAGCAGGAGGAAGTAATAACAGCAGGCTGAGGCAGGCTGAGCCTGCACCCAACCGTTTCATAGTTTGTTTTTTACTGAAAGTTCTTGGCTCGGTAACGGGCAGGCTGAGCCTGCACCCAACCGTAGCATAGTTTGTTTGGGAATTATAATTCTTGGCTCGGTAACGGTACTTATTTTGTACCCGTTTTCCGAGCTTTTTTCTTTTAGTTTTTCTGAATATGATAGATATTTCATTTTCCGTTTTAGGAAGGATAGTTTTTGTTCTTTTCCGTATTGTTTTTTTGAAATGTTAGATATTTCATTACCCTGCAAAGGGAAAACCTTCAGGAGAGGGGGGAGTGCTCGGAGCGCTACGGACGCAGCCGCCTCCCCCCTCTCCTTGCGGTTTTCCCTCTGCACTCCCTTTCCCTAAACCTCTCCCCTCTCAGGCTATGCTCTTTCGTTTTCCTAATTGCTTATACAGCAATTTGGTATTTCGTTTTTTGGACTATAAAAAAACTATACGTTTTTTGATTAACGGCTGCTGTGATTTTTTTAGATTATACGGTTTTCTTTGGTCAAGCCAAATAACGGGCAAAACCCGTTCTAAAACTATGGTAAATTCGGGAAATCATTTTCTGACCTTTTAGTTTCGGAATTGTTTGATTAACCGTGTACCTTACCTTTTTAACAAAGCAATTCCGTATGTGACCTAAGAGTCAATAACTTTGACTCTTAGCAACGGAAAAATCGGCAAAGGATAATAGGTGAAAGGGAAGGGGGAGCACGAGGGGGGAACCGTTAGGGAAGAAGGAAATGCCGATTTTTGCCGGATTTTCTTTTTCCTTCTTCCATATAGGTTCCCCCCTCGTGGGCAATGTGATAACTTACATTTTCAAAAATAGATACAAAAAAATAAAAATCTTTCAGTAACAAAAAGGGCAACCAAACAACTATCATATTCAGAAAAACTAAAAGAAAAAAGCTCGGTAAACGGGTACTAAATAAAGTACCGTTACCGAGCCAAAAACTATAACACCACAATAAACTAACAGAACGAGAGGGTGCAGCATCATGCTGCCCTTATCTTGTTGTCATAGTAGAGTGGTCTGTTTCGCCGGGAATAATGTCTTCCACAATATTCTCAGCACCGTTGACTGCGTCGCCGACAATGTTTTCAGCACCCGTTACAACGTCTTCAACAAAACCGTCACCGTCAATGTCCGCATCTCTGCCGTCGTTTGCGTCAAGTCCGCCCGATGCCGAGGAACCGCTTTCGGAAGCAGGGTTCATCTGAGATGTGCTGTTGCTTGTAGTGGTATTTGATGTTCCCGTTGTTCCTTTGTTATTGTTTCCGCAGGCTGTGAGCATAAGTCCCGCAAGACATAATGCAGCTGCCGCTGTGAGCTTCTTTGAGATCATACCGTAGAACCTACCTTTCCCGCAGAGTGTGTGTCCCCTGCGTTATCTGTCCGTCGCTTTAATGTGCATTAGCATTACAGAGCTTTTTGCAAAAAGCTGCGAACGGAAATAGGCAAACCCTGTAGGTCATTCGTTCACAAAAGCAGCTATCCTTCCGTAAGGATCCGAAAGATCAAGCTCGGGCCACTGTTCAAGCGCCGTCATAATATCCTCCTCGGAGTAAACCTTAAGGAATGCTCTCAGGAAACTCCTGTATACCCTGCGTTCGTTTTCATCTTCATCGTATATCGTGTAATCATCGTAACCATTATATCCGGTGTAGTAATAATCATCACCGACATAGTATTCTGATCTTCCGATATAATCAATGAAATATTCAACCACCGCTCTGATATACACCTTTTCGGCAAGATCGCTGTACTGTGAGGGAATTACCCCGCAGTTTCCGTTCACGAAAATAGTATAACAGCTTTCATCTGTTTTATACATCTTTTGTGAAACGTTAAGCAGCTCCTTTACCTCGGGAAGCTCCATCATCGCTTTTGAACCGGTGTAGTTATGCAGATAAACGTAATGACCCATCTCGAGTTCATAACCCGAATCCTCATTTACAGCGGACGAGGTTTCAAGCTCTCTGCCGAAGTATTCCTCGCAGACAGCGTCGCATGCCATTCCCACAGAAAAATTGTTTGCCGAAAATGCTTTTATAAGCTCATCGGTCACTTCCGGTATCTCAGGGTCGATGCCGCAGGCTTCAAGGTAGGAAAGAGTTTCCGTATAGGACTCCTTAACGGACAGGCTGTAATAATTTGAGCCGAAGAAGGTGATAACACCGCAGCCGCTTTCGTTTCGGTAATATTCTTCCTCGGTTTCATTCATAATGTCCTTCTTGTAGCATTCGAGGAATTTTTCAACGAAATCATCGGGCAGCGCCGAGAGATAATATTCCCTTCCGTCAACGGAAGCTCCCGTGCCTCTGTACAGCTGCCACTTAGGGTCAAAGGTAACTATGCCAAACTCACGGACACTTGCTTCATCGCTATAGGAATCGTAGTTTTTCTTAGCTTCCTCCACCATTCTGACCGCACGCTCCGCTCTCTGAGCACGGAACTCCTCTGTCATATCCATTTTGTAAAGCTCGTCATAATACTGACGGGGCATATCATAGCTTCTTACAACAGTCCCGCCCGTTTTCAGCTTGTAAAAAACTGTGAAGGTTTCATAAACAGTGTAGATGTCAAAATCATCTTCCGCAAGGGAACGATGAACATCTGTTATGATTTGGAGATTTTCATCATCCGAAATGCATACGGCATTTTTAAAGCCGCTGTATGCAAAATCAATGTAGGTGTTTCCGTCAAAATATCCTGTATAGGATATGTATGCCTTGTCGATTGACGATACGGAAGGCACTCTTGAAGCCGCTCCGAAGCCGCCCGTTGCCGTTGCAAGAGCGAAAACTCCAAGACAGCCGAGCATTGTTCCCACATATCTGAGTATGCCCCAGCCGACCTTTTTAAAGCCTCTGTGAGCCACAACGTCCAGCAGCATATACACGATGAACGTTATAACTATCATGGGAATATAAAGTTCGGGATCGTCCTCATTGAAGAAGAGGAAGGTTATGCATACAATGACCGCCGTCACAATTATATGATAAAAAGCACGGAATACAAAGGGGCTGCCAACGCTTTCGGCTTTTCTTTTTCTGAAAAGGAGGAAGGAGCCTGCAATAAACAGCGCCGTAACAATTATCACCTTTGCAAGCCAGCCGCCGAAGGTCATAAATGCGTCTTCAATGCCCTGAAACATCGTTTCAAGAACATAACACAATCCGAATGCGCTGCCTCCGGGTGAGGTAAAGGAAACAAGGTTTATCATATGACTCTCAGGCTGCATACCCTTAATGTTGTCCATGATAGTGTAAATGACAACAGCAAGAGTTCCGGGGATAAGTCCGTTTAACATTATCGTATATGCCGCACATTCAAATATCGAACCGCAGCAGGTTATTACCAGCACTGTCAGGGCAAAGGTCATAAGCATGATGAAGAATCCGCCTATGAACAAGTAATTGAAATAAGGCGTTATCTCTTCAAACACCGTGCAGGTCCATGCCCACGGCTCCATGTAGCCTTGGTCGTAAAACACCTTTCCGTCGCAGGTAAGGTGACCTATGAGCAGCAGGATATATGAGATCATCTCAGCCGCAAGATATGGCACAAGATAGATGAAAAGTCCCGACAGATAATCGGATACAAACCGCTGACCCGTTGTAAGTGGCAGGGAAAGCCGCATATCCACCTGCGATTTTTTGTAAAGATACGGGAAAACCGTTATTGCGCAGATTATTCCCATAAGCACCGCCATTATTGTTGTAAGCACGGCGATGACAAAATATGCCTCATCGGGACTCTGCTGCCCGGTCGAGAGGATAGTCGTGATGCACATCAGCAGCACAAGTGGCGCTGCGGCAAAATGAAGCGCAAAAATAATGACCATAAGCCTTAAATTGTCCTTTATGTTGAACATTCCGTTATGGAGCATTGCTTTGCTGAAAAAGCGTTCCTTTTTGGGAGCGGCGGAGGGAGCTTTTTCCTCCGAAAGATTGATATTAACCGAGCTGTCCTGCGTCATATCCGTGTCCCTCCATTTCGTAAATAAATATTTCCTCAAGAGTCAGAGGAATAAGGTCAAGCACAACGGGAGATTTTTCCGCAAGCTTTTCACGTATCTCCTGTTCCGAGCCTTTCATAATAATATAGTGTACCGACTGACTTCTGCCGTAGTGAAGGATATCGTATTTTTCAAAATCCTCCTTGCCGTATTCCGCAGGGAAAACAGCCTGGACCTTGTGGATATTTCCCTTAACGCTGTCAAGGTCACGGTTGAAGAGCATCTTTCCCTGATGAAGCAGGGCAACGCTGTCGCAGACCTCGTTTATCTCCTTAAGGTTGTGAGAGGATATTACTGTGGTGAGCTTTCTGTCAAGCATTGCGTCAACAAGCATGCGCTTGACGATTATCCTCATTGTGGGGTCAAGTCCGTCAAAGGCTTCGTCAAGGAGCAGATAATCCGTCTGACATGCAAGACCTGTGATAACTATCGCCTGTCTTTTCATACCCTTGGAAAATTTGTCTATCTTTTTGTTGTCGGGGAGCTTTACCCTGTTTCTCAGTTCCTCGAAAAGCTCCTCCGAAAAGTTGGGATAAAAGCCCTTGTAATAATCCTTCAAGCCTTTCAGGGTGAATGAACCGAACTGAACGGTTTCGTCGTTGATGAAGAAAACTCTCCTCTTTATCTCTGTGTTGTCAAAGACATTCTGACCGTCAATTGTAACGTTTCCCTCTTCACGGTCATATATTCCCGAAAGGAGGCGGAGAATTGTGGATTTTCCTGCGCCGTTAGAGCCGAGAAGACCGAAGGACGTTCCCGTGGGGATAACAAGGTCAACGCTGTCGAGAGCGGTAAAATCCCCGAATTTTTTTGTGACGTTTTCAAGCTTTATCACTTAGCTTTCCCCCTTTGCATTGTCGTAAACTTCCGAAACTATCTCTTTAAGCCTTTCGCAGGAAAGTCCTGCCGTCCTTGCGGAGGACACCGCATGACTGAAATCCTTTTCGGCGTTTTTAAGGACCGCTTCGCTGTCGGAGCCTTTTATAAAGCTGCCCCGTCCCGCAAGCGAGTATATAACTCCGTCACGCTCAAGCATCTGAAATGCCTTTGAAACGGTGTTGGGATTGACGCCCAGCTCCTTTGCAAGCTCTCTTACGCTCGGCAGCTTGTCGTCCTTTTTAAGCTGCTTTTGCACCACAAGCCCGATAATGCGCCTGTAAAGCTGCTCATAGATCGGCGTTCTGCTTTGGATATCAATGTCGAACATGGCTTCCGCTCCTTTCCGAGGTCAGCTTTGAAGGGTATTCGGAGGAATATGCGTCCTCAAGCTTTTTCATTCCGCATATCCCGTCGGCTGCCAGCAGAATGAGCGAAAGCAGCATTATGCCCGCCGTAATGATACCGATAAGCTGCCACAATGAAATGAACAAACCGTCCCATAATTCAATGCAGGTCATATTCTTTCAGCCCCTTTCACAATACTGTATTAAGGAACCACTGATTAAATCACGCCTAACGGCTTGGCACACATCTTGCTTGCATATTTTTCGTCATATTGCACCAAAAATTCTTGACAGGCGACAGCCTGCCTGCGAATTTTTTGCACAATCTGACGAAAAATCTGACTGCGCAATATGCGCACCAGATTCAATCAGTGATTCCTTAACTGTACCAACTGTATCAGCTGTACTAACTGTTGTAATACAGTTATATCACATATCTTTCCATTTGTCAAGAGAAAGTTTTATTTTTAATCTTTTTGTAACCATCAGCAGCGGAATTTCGTCATACTGCACCAAAATCTGTTGACGTACACACCTAATTGTGGTATAATAATAATATAATTTATTCATACGAAGAATGAAAGGACCGATATATATGGCTAAAATGCTTTTTGTATATAATCCCTTTTCGGGAAAGGGTCAGATAGGCAGCTATCTTGCCGAGATAATTGATATCTTCACAAAGGGAGGATATGACGTTACCGTCCGCCCCACTCAGAGCAAGGACGACGCATACCTTACCGTCCGTGACCGTGCAGGTGAATTTGACGTTGTTGCGTGCAGCGGCGGTGACGGCACAATGAACGAGGTTCTGAAGGGTATCATGGACGGCGGACATCATGTTCCCGTAGGATATATCCCCGCAGGAACGATGAACGATTTCGCATCAAGCCTCGGCATATCGAAATTCATGCCCGACGCCGCACATACCATTGCCGAGGGAACGCCGAGATTTGTGGATATAGGCGGCTTCAACGACAAATACTTTACCTATGTAGCCGCATTCGGCGCATTTACGAACGTAAGCTACGAAACCGACCAACAGATGAAAAACACCTTCGGCGCACTTGCCTACATTGCGGAAGCCTTCAAGACCATCGACCGTGAGAAAAACTACATCATCACCATCAAAGCAGGAGATAAGACCGTTACCGACAGCTTTATTTTCGGCATGGTGGCAAATTCCCTTTCTGTAGGCGGAATAAAGGGTCTTGCAGGCTATGACGTAAGCATGAATGACGGAATATTCGAGGGTATCTTCATCAAAAAGCCGACCACCCTTATCGAATTCCAGCAGACCCTTAACGCTCTTATCCGCCGAGAGCTTGACGCTCCCTATTTTTACTATTTCAAGTCAAGCGAATTCGAATTTACCGGCGATTCGCCTATTCCGTGGACTATCGACGGCGAATTCGGCGGAAGCTGCAAGCATGTCAGCCTGAGCGTTTTCCATGACGCACTGAAAATAATTCTCAACGAGGACAATGCTCCCCTTATAACCGATGCCGAAATAAAGACGGAATAAAGTTATGAAAGGACGAAATACACTATGCCCGATTTTACCCCCGAAGAACGTGCGGCTCAGCTCAGGAAGGAAATTGAAGCACACAACATAAGCTACTATGTTCTTGACGACCCCACAGTGGACGACCGCACCTATGATATGCTTATGAATGAGCTTAAAGAAATTGAAGCTGCCCACCCCGAGCTTGTGACGAAGGACTCCCCCACGCAGCATGTGGGCGGATATGCCATGAACACCTTTGAAAAGGTAACTCATACGGTGCAGATGGGCAGCCTGCAGGACGTTTTTTCCAAGGAGCAGGTATGCTCCTTTGTTGCAAAATGCAGAGAAACCCTTGCGGATACTCCGAAATTTTCCGTTGAACCGAAGATAGACGGTCTTTCCGTTTCCCTTGAATATGTTGACGGTGTTTTCACAAGAGGCTCAACCAGAGGGGACGGATTTGTGGGCGAGGACGTTACCGCAAACCTTAAAACCATTAAGTCCATACCGAAAAAGCTAAGCGAAGCCGTGCCCTTTCTTGAAGTAAGGGGCGAAGTATATATGCCAAGACAGGCATTTGCCGACCTTGCGGAAGCTCAGGAGGAGGAAGGGGAAAAAGCCTTCAAAAATCCGAGAAACGCTGCGGCAGGCTCTCTGCGGCAGAAAGACCCGAAGATAACGGCAAAAAGAAAGCTTGACATATTCATATTCAATATCCAACAGGTGGAAGGCAGGGAGTTTTCCTCACATACTCAGTCCCTTGAATGGCTCAGATCTCTCGGATTTAAGGTCATCGAGGATCAGATCCTCCTTGAAACCGAGAACGAGATATCCGAGCGTATAGACTACATCGGCTCCATGAGGGGAAAATATTCATTTGATATCGACGGCGCTGTTGTGAAAACGGACGATTTCGCCCAGAGAGAAATACTCGGAGCAACCGCAAAAGTCCCCAAATGGGCGGTAGCGTTCAAATATCCCCCCGAGGAAAAGGAAACCACTCTTACGGATATCGAAGTTAACGTGGGAAGAACGGGAGCTATAACTCCCGTGGCAATTTTTGAGCCTGTTCAGCTTGCGGGAACGACCGTGTCCAGAGCGGTGCTCCATAATCAGGAATTTATTACCGAAAAGGATATCCGTATCGGGGACAGGATACTTGTCCGCAAGGCAGGCGAGATAATCCCCGAAGTTATAAGGTCTGTAAAGCATACGGATGATTCCGTTCCCTACGAGCTGCCGAAATTCTGCCCCGTATGCGGAGCGGAGGCGGTAAGATACGAGGACGAGGCGGCGCTGAGATGCCCGAATGTGGAATGTGCAGCACAGCTTTACCGAAACCTTATCCATTTTGCTTCAAAGGGCGCAATGAACATCGAGGGACTTGGACCTGCCGTTATTCAGCTGCTCCTTGACAATAAAATGATAGAAACTCCTGCGGACATCTACCGTCTTGACAAGGACAGGATAAGCACCCTTGAGCGCATGGGCGAAAAGTCGGCTGAAAATCTGCTCGGAGCGATCGAAGCGTCGAAAAATGCTCCGCTGGACAGGGTCATCTTCGCTCTCGGCATCAGGAACATCGGCGCATCTGCCGCAAAGCTTTTATGTGAAAAATTCGGCACTGTTGAAGCAATAATGTCAGCCACCGCCGAGGAGATGGAGCAGATCGAAGGCTTCGGAAAGGTAATGAGCGAAAATGCCGCAAGAGCCTTTTCCGACAAACACCTTGTTCATCTGGTAAATGAGCTTAGAAACGCAGGGGTAAAAATGGAATACGAAAAGCAGGGTTCGGGTGACGACCGTTTTTCGGGGCTTACCTTTGTGCTGACGGGCACTCTCCCCACCCTTAAACGTAACGAGGCAAAGAAGATCATAGAAAGCTTCGGCGGAAAAGTGTCCTCCTCCGTTTCAAAGAAAACGGATTATGTTCTTGCAGGGGAAGAAGCGGGCAGCAAGCTCACCAAGGCGGAGGAGCTGGGACTTAAAATAATATCCGAAGCGGAATTTTTGGAAATGATAAAATAAAAGCAGGAGGTGACCGCCGTGAAGCAATATATTGTTGACGCTTTTTCCGACAAGCTTTTTTCGGGAAACCAAGCCGCTGTCTGCATTCTTGAAAAACAGCTCCCCGATGAGCTTATGCAGAACATCGCCAAGGAAAACAACTTTTCCGAAACTGCTTTTGCCGTAAAGGCAGAGGACGGATACCGCCTGCGCTGGTTCACGCCGGGCGGTGAGATAGATTCCTGCGGTCATGCCACTCTGGGGACAGCATACGTCATAAAAAGGTTTTATGCTCCGTCCGTTAAAAGCATACTGTTCCATACAAAATGCGGAGATATCCCCGTGATCGTAAAAGATGATATGTTTGAAATGGATTTCCCCGCATACACCCCGAAAGAGATACCCATATCCCCCGATATGGAAGAAGCTATCGGCGTAAAGCCTGCCGCCGCATATATTGACAGAGATCTTATGCTTGTTGTAAATTCCGAAGCGGACGTAAGATCTCTCAGGATAAATACGGAGGCTATGAAAAGGCTGGACGGACTTTGCACTGCGGTAACGGCAAAAAGCGACCACGGTAAACCTTACGACTGCGTATCCCGTGTTTTTGCTCCGAAGCTGAATGTGACGGAGGATCCCGTTACGGGTTCGACCCACTGCATGATAATCCCCTACTGGTCAAAGATTCTGAACAAGAAAAATATTACGGCATTTCAGGCGTCCGAAAGAACAGGGATACTGTACTCCGAATTTGAAAACGGCAGAGTAAAGATCGCAGGCAGAGCTGTGCTGTTTTCCGTTTCGGATATTCTGACGGACAACGATTTATAGATATAAGGACCGAACGAAAAATGAAAATTATCACACCGTCCTATTACAGCAAATTCAGATGCACGGCAGACAAATGCTCCGACAGCTGCTGCATCGGCTGGGAGATAGACATTGACAGGGATACATACGAAAAATACCTCTCCGTGACGGGAGCTTTCGGTCAGCGGCTGAGGGAGAATATTGTGACTGCCGAGGACGGCAGCAAGTGTTTCAAGCTTGACGATGACGAACGCTGCCCCTTTCTGAACGCAAAAAATCTGTGCGATATTATCCTGACCCTCGGCGAGGATCACCTTTGCGGTATATGCGATATGCACCCACGATTCCGTGAATGGTTCGGCGACCGATGCGAAATGGGCGTGGGAATGTGCTGTGAAGCGGCGGCTGAGCTTATCCTTTTTGACAGCTCTCCCTTTTCGCTGACCTGCACCGAAAACAGCGAGCCCCCCGACGAGGAGTTTTTCGACGAGGAGCTGTACGATTATCTCTTTGAAAAGCGTCAGAAGCTCATTGAGATATTGCAGACAGACTCCCCTTTTCCCGAAAGGCTGAGTGAGGCTGCTCTGTTTGCGGCAAAGATACAGTCCGAGCTTGATAACAGTCCCTCTTCGGAAGAAACTTGCGGCAGCGGAGATATTTTTGCGGTTCTGAAAGATATCTTTCCTCAGCTTGAGCCGTTAAACGAAGAATGGACCGAGGCGGCAGAACGTATTATCCGTGTGGACGGGTCTGCACCTTTAAAAGCACCCGAAAACGGGAAAATATTCGGGAACATGGCGGTATATTTTGTGTACAGATATTTTATGAAAGCCGTTTTTGACAATGATGTCCTGTCGAAAATGAATATCGTCCTTTTAAGCTGCGCCGCCGTTTCCATGATAATGTCAGCAGAAAAAATCAGCATTGAAAAGGCTGCGGTACTGTGGTCCAAGGAAGCGGAATATTCCGAAGAAAACATAGACACCCTGCTGCTCGCTCCTATTTCCTGCCAAAAAGCGGCAGCTTGGCTTAGATCTCTGCTTTTTTCGGCATAATCACGGATAAAAAATACACGCTATATTAACACTTTGTAAATATTTACAAAAAAACACTATCATTTTCTATATAAAATCATTTGACATTTGTGCGAATTTATGTTATATTAACTATATAGTGGTGTGAACGTAATGGTTTTCATTTTGGTCATATCAGAAAATTTAACGGAACGGTGGTTGTATTATTAATGGATTTTGCAGAATTTCAAAGCATGCTTCTTGACAGCTTAAAGAATGACAGTGTGAAAGCCGCTTTCAGAAAGGTTCTGGGTGATGAAAGCACCGCTGAGGACATTGAAAAATACGAACAGAAGATCGCCGAGCTTGAAAAGCTCCTCGCCGAAGCTCAGAAGACGGCTGAGGAATCGGATAACAAGTACAACGATCTGCTGTCTGATTATAATGACGCTACAGGCACATCTGCTGCTGTCAAGCTGGAATCGGAGAAAAAAGACAAGCTTATCGAAGAGCTTCGTGCAAAGATATCCGATATGGGCAATGCTGCCGCAGACAGCGACGGCGCAGCAAAGGCTGAGATCGAAGAGAAGAACAAGAAAATTGCCGATCTTACCGCTTCCGAAAATGCTCTCAAGGGTCAGATAGATTCTCTTAACGCTGCTGTTGCGGATATGAAGAACCAGCTTTCAAACACAGGCTCCGAAAAGGACAGCAAGATAAGCGAGCTTACCGAAAAGACCGTTTCGCTCAACGGCGAGCTTGAAGAAAAGAACAAGAAGATCGCCGATCTTACCGCTTCCGAAAATGCTCTTAAGGGTCAGATCGATTCTCTTAACGCCGCTGTTGCGGATATGAAGAACCAGCTTTCAAACACAGGTTCCGAAAAGGACAGCAAGATAAGCGAGCTTACCGAAAAAACCGCTTCTCTCACCGGCGAGCTTGAAAAGGCAAAGGCTGAGCTTAACGCCGAGAAGGAAAAGCTTTCCGCTGCGGATTCCAAGGCTGCCACACTTTTTGCAGAATGCGAAAAGTTCAGAAAGAACGCCGAGGAGAGCAAAAAGACTGCCGATGAAAAGACTGCCGCTCTCACCGAGGCTTCCGCTAAGGCTGAAGCTGCCGAAAAGAAGCTTGCCGACACGACTGCCGACCTGACAGGCAAGATCGAAAGCGCAAAGAAGGAAGCTCAGGATGCTGCCGCAAAGAACACCGAGCTTTCCGCAAAGCTTGCTGAGGCTCAGGAGGATATCAGCCGCAAGGACAACACTATCTCCACCATGAACACCCAGCTCCAGGGAATGCTCATTCTCCGCCAGAAGATCAACGAATATGCCGAAACCGCAAACGCATATGCGGAAGAGGTTGAAAATGCAAGAAGCATTCTTGCCGACCGTGACAAGACTATCAGCGAGCTTTCGGGCAAGGTTTCCGAGCTTGAAAGCAAAACCGCTCAGTACGAAGAAGCTATCGGCACAAAGAACTCCCAGATCGAAGAGATCGGAAAATATGCCGAATCCCTCAAGAACCATGTGGAAGAGCTTAACGCTCAGGTAACGGAACGCAACGCCGAGATCGGTCAGAAGACAAAGGAAATTGCAAATCTCAACGAGCAGATATCCGCATACAACCTCACCTTCGGCGATCTTACAAGCATGTTTGAAAAATACAAGAACCTTGCTCCCAAGACAAAGCAGGGTCTTGCAGACGTATTCAACGATAACCTCAACGTCCGCAGCTTCCTTTCAAGCGGTGCTCAGTGGGGACATATACAGGGTCTGTGGGAATACACCCAGCAGAAGATCAACGAAGAGGATTTCACCGATGTTTCGACCCTCAACGAGATTTTCGCATATTTCTTAGATTTCCACAACTCAAGCTACCCGACTCCTCTTTACGCTCTGCTTGACACAAAGCCGGGTGACGCATTTGACGAGGAACAGCATTCCAAGATCATGTCCAGAGAAGAAAGAAAGGCTGCATTCTTCGGAGAAAAGAAGAAGGGCGGCGGACAGGACGGTCCTGTCAAGGAAGTTGTTCTCATGGGCTACAAGAACCTCAGAAACGGCAGGATCCTCAAGCCCTCTGTTGTTCGTGTATAATACAAATACATAAAGGCATAAAAATCGGCTGCTGCACAAAAAACGTGCAGCAGCCGTTGTTTGTTATTACCGTGACGACATAAGCTTGTTATTAAGCTTATCCATCTGAGCGATGCCGAATTCAAAGGAAATATTTTTGCCCTTATAAAGCTTATGGAAGCAGTCAAGTATCCTTTGGGCAACAAGAATGCCGTTTTCTTCGTTTGCGTCCATAAGAATGACGATTATCTGCTTGCTGGAATATCTCGTCGAAACATCTACACGGCGGAGAGATGTGTAGATGGCCTGCTCCATCATTTCAAGAGCGATCTCGATCTCTTCGGGATCTATAACTGCATTTTCGGCAGCCGAAACTGTGAAAAGCACCGTCTGAACATCTCTGCCGCTTCGCTCAACAAATCGGCGGATAAAATTATATACATGGTGGAAGTTGTCGATATCAAGCTGATATGCGCCCTTGCCCGAATCGGCACGGGACATTATCTCCCTCAGATATGCAAGGTCCACAAGATTTCCCGCTCTGCTGTTCTCGCTTTCCCTCTGCTCGCTGAAAAAATGGTAGGAATTCTTTCCGTTCTGCTTAACGTAGTACAGCGCCTTGTCCGCCGCATTGTATGCGGTGTTGAAATCTGCGCCGTCCCCGGGTATCTGGGCAATGCCTATGGAAACGGAGGAGTTTGTTTCAAACTTTTTCTGCTCTATCTTATAGCAAAGGTCGGAGATGATATCTCCCGCAAGGTTGCCTATCTCCGATTTTGATGTAAGTCCGCTGACAAACATGACAAATTCGTCGCCGCCGATACGGCAGAGAACATCGCCGTCCTTGGAAAAATGCCGCATTGTATCGGCAAACATTTTCAGTGTGTTGTCACCTTCGATATGACCGTAATTATCGTTGATAGCCTTGAAATTATCCATATCTATCATGAAAAGAGCGCCGACCGTGCCGTTTTCGATAAGCTCGTTGACAGCTCTTTCGGTATATGCCCTGTTCCAAAGCCCCGTAAGAGCGTCCTGCTGGGATTTGCTTTTTATGTCGGTAACTTCTTTTATCTTTTGCTCAAGCTTATCCGCAAGCTGACGGCGCATATCCTCAAGCTCAAGGATACGGCTTATGCGTGAGCGCATGACAGACGCAACAAAAGGCTTTGCAATAAAGTCAAGCGCACCCTCTTCAAGGCAGCGGTTTTCCGTTTCGGCGTCGTTATCGGCTGTTAGGAAAATGATAGGTATCGCCGCACGCTCTTCGTTCTCCTTTATCTTTGCCATGACCTCAAAGCCGTCCATTTCGGGCATATTTATATCAAGCAAAATAAGGTCGCAGGTGTTGTTCTCAAGAAATTTCAGCGCCTGAGCGCCCATTGTAACTGCCGTTATCTTATATGTATCGCACAGCACAGCTCTCGCAGAAGCAAGGTTTGCTTTATTATCATCAACGATAAGGATATGCTTCATATGATCTCTCCTTTTTTATTACTTGTTTCTGACGAACAGTACCCCGAAGGTACCGGGTCCGCAGTTGCTCGATATGGTTGCCGAGGCATTTGTAACTTCAAGCTTTTTAAAAGGGCAGTATTTTTTGACCTCGGAGGATATTGACCGAAGCATTTTTACGCTGCAGCCGCAATGAGTGATAAACGCCTGTTTGGAATCAACATTATTTTTGCCTTTGAGCTTTCTCTTAACATAAAATCTGCTTGCGGAATCGTAATTTCCGATATAGACCGTATCCAGAACCAGCTTGCCCTTTTTCATAATAAGTATGGGGTGAATATTCAGGGCACTGCATACACGCTTAACATTTAACGAAACCAGACCGTTTCTGTAAAGGTAATCGGCGTTTTTGGCGATAAAGCTTGTGGAAACACGTTCTTTAAGTTCATCAAGCTCTGCAAGTATATTATCGGCAGTATTGCCCTTATTTGCAAGCTCCGCTGCCCGAATCACGAGAAATCCAAGTCCTGTGGAAAGATGATCCGAGTCGAAAATATGCACCCGTTTTCCCTCATCGCCCATAAGCTCTACAGCCTTCGCCGCATTCTCGCAGGAGTGGCTTATCTGCGAGCTTATCGCCACAAGGATAACCTCGTCGAACCTTCTCAGATTTTTTTCAAATATGGCTCGGTACGTGTCCGGCGGCGGCGGTGCGGATTTTGTTTTGCTTCCGCCGCTTTCCATGTGGGAAATAACATTGTCCGCAGTTATCTCGTCCGTATCGGTGAAAACGCCGTTTTCCGTTTCCACCAGAAAATACAGTATATCAACGTCTAAGCTGCGCAAAGTGCTTTTGGGCAGGTCGCAGACGCACTCGGCAATTATACCGACTTTTTTCTTAGCCATAACCATCGCTCAAATCCTTTCCGCATTATATATTAAGTTTCCCGGGTACAGCAGCAGCCTTTTCCGCAGCACTGTCATATTCAAAATCATCCGCTTCGGCTTTTATCTCGTCAAACAGAGGCTTGAGGGCAGTTCCTCCAAGGGCATATGCCGACGCTTCCGTACAGATATTTGAAACCTCGTCACCGTCAAAGGCTTCGCAGGCAGCCTTTATCTTTTCGATGAATGCCTTTACCTTTTCTGCCGAGATCTCTTCAAGGTCTGCTGTATTCTGCGGCTCAGCCACAGCTTCTTCGGCAGGCGGCTCGTCAAGCTTCAGGCGCTCTCTGCCGATGGCTGCGACCTTAAGATACATTTCAAGCATAGCGTCGTTCTTTTCCTCGATAAGGCTGTAATTGCCTGCCTTTCCCGCAAGCTCCAGCTCCTTTGCAAGCTCGGAGAGGGGCTTTGAACCGACGGTAAGTGATGAGCTTTTAAGGGCGTGTACCTCGATGATATAGTTCTTCCACGATTTTTCTTCAAACAGCTTTTGTATCTGATCGTGCTTTTCTTGTGCCTTGCGAACGTATACCTCAAGTATCTCATTATATGCTTCCATATCTCCGCCTGTATAGAAAACACCCGTTTCGGTGTTCAGCAGCTCGGAGTTATCCGCAGCTTTAGCGTTCTCCTTCGGCTTATCGGTTTTTCTGCGATTCCTGCTGTCAGGCGCTCTGTCGCCTCTTGAGGGGGCTTTGATAAGCTCTCTCGGCAGCCATGTTTTCAGCACACGATCAAGTGCTGAAAGCTCGATAGGCTTTGCGATAAAGTCGTTAAGTCCTGCTTCGATATACATATCCCTCACGCCGTTTACTGCGTTTGCGGTAAGGGCAATGATTGGCAGGTTCTTATAATATGAGCCTTCCATGCTGCGGATAGCCTTGGTAGCTTCAATTCCGTCCATTTCGGGCATCATATGGTCCATAAACACGATGTCGATATCCTTTGAACGGAGCATGGATATAGCCGCACGTCCGCTGTCAACGGTCAGCACCTGCATATGGTAGGGACGCATAAGACCCACTGCGACCTTGAGGTTGATAACGTTATCGTCAACAACAAGAACTCTTGCCTTCGGAGCAACAAAGCGTATTGTCGAATTTCTCCGCTCGTTGATATTGACAAGCAGCTTTTCGTTATTGAATACGGAGGCAGCTGTCAGCGCATAGAACGGCTTGTAGATACACTTCATGCGATTTGGCAGCTCGATTGCGTTAAGTCTGTCCTGAACGAGAACGATCTCCGTATCTTCGGGAAAGCTTTCAAAGAAGCTGCGGTTTGCGGTATATTCTTCCCTGCCCGTAAATATCTGTGTATACTTTTTCTCCGAAACAGCTCTTTCAAGCGCCGCAAAGGAGTCAAACAGGTCAAAATCGGTATTAAGTCCCGTCTTAAGCTCCGAGATAAGTGAAGCATATTCCTTCGCAACCCTCGGCATAACGAATTTTGTCATGTCAATATAGCATGCTGCCTTGATCTTCTCCGGCTCCTTAATGGATATGAACGGCTTGCTGTCAGAAACCTTCAAGGGAATGACAAATCTGAACTCCGAACCGGAGCCGTAAACGCTTGATACGTTGACAAAGCCGCCCATGCTTGTGATAAGCTTCTTGGAAATGGCAAGACCAAGTCCCGTACCCTCCACAGAGCGGTTTTTCTTCGTATCTACCTGTTGGAAGCTGCTGAAAAGCTTTTCAAGGTTTTCGGGAGATATTCCGATGCCCGTATCCGAAACGGACACGGAAAGATTGATTCCGTAATCATGCTTTGTCTGCGAAACACGTATTATCACGCAGCCTCTGCTTGTAAATTTAATTGCGTTGGTCACAAGATTTATCATGACCTGACGTATCCTCAGCTCGTCCCCCACAAGTCCCGTGGGTATATCGGGGTCGCACTTGACAATGAGCTCAATGGGCTTGTCGCCCTTTCTCGTGAGCGCCATGTTGATAACGTCGTTAATGGTGGAGGCAATATTGAATTCCTCGGATATAAGCTCCATTTTTCCCGACTCTATCTTTGAAAAGTCAAGAATGTCGTTGATAATGGAAAGGAGGCTTCTGCCCGAATTCTGAATGTTGAAGCAGTAATCTCTTACCGTGTCGCTGATGTCGTTTTCACGGAGAATTAGCTCGCACATTCCCACAACAGCGTTAAGGGGCGTTCTTATTTCATGGCTCATGTTGGCAAGGAAATCGCTTTTTGTGCTGCTTGCCTGAGTCGCCATTTCGATGAGAGCTGCCTGTTTCTTCTTGGCTGCCCAAATAGTGTAATTGATATAGATACAGCTTATTGTATCCATAAAATATACAATGGGAAATCTCAGCAGATATGTATCGGAATATGCATAGCCAAGCTCGTGAAGGGGCGACCACATATACACGGCTGTCAGCAGTCCGAGAATGATACTGAATCCGCCGCCGTACAGCAGCTTATAGCAGAATATACCTATAGGCGGCACAAGGAGCAGCCAAAATATGCTGAATCCGTTCTCTCCGCCTGTTACGACGAAATACATCATCATAAAGCCAATTGCGGTAAGGGTCGCCACGCTCAGGAACATAAAGCTCTGCTTTTTTTTATACACCACATAGTTTATGATGCACCATACACCGAGCACGCCCGTTATCACCGACATCGTCGCAGAACGTGTGATAATATTGATAATGCACATCAAAAAGCTGATTGCGCTTACAGTCAGCACTATAAGTCCTATGCTTTTATTGTCGTTATCTTCAGCGTCGTTTCTAAGTTCCTTTAAAAATTCAAGCATTGATCTACCTCCGTTTGATATAGTGGACCGCTCCGAAAAGCGCTGTATTTTTTATGAAAAATACTTATTTGCAGCCCCTTCAAGATTATCCGCTGCTTTTCTGTACATCTTTATAAAGGCATAATGATGTCTTGCAATATAGCCCAGATCGTTGCCGTCAACGGCTTCGCAGAGCTTTCGTGCAGCGCTTTCAAGCTCGGTCAGTCCGACCTTTTCGGCATAAGCCGCTGCCTTTACGAGATTTATACGATACTCCTTAAGCTCTTTGAATTTATAATCAAGCTCAAGGTCGTTGCATCTGTTATTGTCGCAGAAATCGTAAACGGCGTCCATATATGCGTCAACATCACCGTCAAATGCATCGAGAGCCTTTTCTATATCAAGCTCGGAACCGACATCGGATTCCTCTTCGCTCTCCGCCGTTTCCGTATCGGTGACCTCGCTGAGCTTGATGACATCTCTGCTAATATGGCTGTAAAGGCATTTTTCGATATCATGTCCCGTAAAGGGCTTGGAAAGGTAATCGTCGAAGCCTGCGTCAAGATAAGTCTGCTTTGCGCCGTGAACGGCGTTTGCCGTAAGGGCAATAAATACCGTTCCCACAGCAAGCTGCTCTTCCTTTATCTTCTGCAGGGTCGTGATGCCGTCCATTTCGGGCATCATGTGGTCAAGGAAGACTATATCGTAGATCTTTTCCCGCAGCAGTTCGATACATTTGATACCGCTCGGAGCAGTATCGACCTTTGCAAGGGTACGCTTGAGAAGGCTTTTTGCAACAAGCAGGTTCGTTTCGTTGTCGTCCACCACAAGTATACGTGCGTCGGGAGCAGTTTTCTCTGCCTTATCGGAAACGTTGTCGGCAGATGCCTTGAATCTCTCCTCATAGTTGCCCATAGGCTCGCCGTTGACGACCTTCTGCTCCACAACAAAGGAGAATGTTGAGCCTACACCGTAAACGCTTGAAACGTTCAGCTCACTGTTCATCATATTAAGCAGCTTCTGAACGAGAGGGAGTCCAAGACCCGTTCCCTCAATGCTTCGGTTCTTCTCCTGATCGAGGCGCTGGAAGGAAGTGAAGAGCTTATCCATATCCTCTTCCTTAATGCCCATTCCCGTATCGGAAACGCTTACCTCCAGCCTTAGTATACCGTCCTCAATGGTCAGCACTTTCATTCTCAGGCGGACATGTCCTTCGGGAGTATATTTGACCGCATTGGAGAGAAGATTGGTGATCACCTGCCTCATTCTTACATCGTCGCCATAAAGCACCGACGGTATCTTCTCGTCAATTTCGGGAATGAATCTGAGCTGCTTCTTCTCCGCTCTGACCTTCACCATGTTCACAATATCGTTTACAAGGGAGCTTACGTCGTATTCAACGGGAACGATCTCCATTTTGCCCGACTCTATCTTTGAAAAGTCAAGGATATCATTGATTACCGAAAGCAGCGTTCTGCCTGCGCTCTGAATATTTGCAGCATACTCCACTATCTGCTTTTCCTTCGATTCACGCATTATCATTTCGTTCATTCCGAGAACGGCGTTGATAGGCGTTCTGATCTCATGGCTCATGTTGGCAAGGAAATCGTTTTTCGCTTTTCCTGCGCTGATAGCCTTGTCTGCTGCTTCCTTAAGCTCCTTGTTGACCTTTGCCTGCCAGAGTGTAAGGCTTCGCATGATCGCATTTACGATAATTATGCAAAGGGCAAACACAAACATATATATTATGTCGGAATACACCGCACTGCCAAAGATATCCATATAATCTCTTACAACAAACACTTTAAAGCCTGATATCTCCTCGCTGAGCGCCCAGCATACCTTCTGACTGCCGTCATAGTCAATGAAAATAACATCGCTGTTGTCGATCTCCTGCAGCGCTTCTCTGTAGCAGATATCCGCAGCGTTTACGGAATATCCCGGCTTCATCTGATATTCCTCGTTGGGGTGGTTGAGGATATTTCCTTCGATATCGGTAATAAATGCATATCCCTTGTCGGTATAGCTTTCTCCCAAAATTCCGATAAGCTTGTCAAGGTAATAGTCGATGCCAAGAACGCCGATAAAATTTCCTTTGGCATCATAAACTATCTTGCTGAGAGTTGTGCAGTAAAGTCCCGTCTGTTCATCGAGATAGGGTGCGGATACGCTGAAATTATCGTCCGAAGCGATAGTGTCGATATACCACTGACGCTCCTCAACGTGCCAGTTTTCATCAGGCTCCCAGCCGTTGTTCATAAGCACCGTATGCTCCCAATTGGGATTGCACATATACGCAACCGAAATGTCATTGTATTTTGAAACTATGCTGTCAAGATATGCTATCGCCGTGTCGTAATCTTCTTCAAAGCCCGTCTGAGCGGATATGCTGTCGGCGATAACGTCAAGAATAGTTTTGTTCTCCAGCGCCCACTTATTGACCTGATGGAGATAATACTCGGTTTCCTTCTCCATTTTGGTGTTGCCAAGGTCCGTATGACCCATTGTGTTGAAATAAAATGTAAACACACCTGTGGCAATAAGAACTATCGTAACCAGTGCTATTCTTATCACATAATTGAATGAGCTTTTGCTGACCTTTGATTTATCCTCCCGGGGCGTCCGATCATCGGTGCTGTCCGGCAGGGAGATGCAATCGTCCAGCATACGGCTCAGTTCCTTTGCGGAGCTGCCTATCTCGGCTCCTGCGCTGCTGTCCTCCCCCGAGCTGCCGAGTATCTCCGCCCTGTTCATTATCCTTGCAAGGGGACGCTTCAGTTCAAGGCTGAGATTATTAAGCCGCTCTTCATTGTCCGCCAAGGCTTTCTCTGCCGCCGCCCTTTTGCGGAAGGTATATGTAAGGAATATCACAAGTCCCACTGCAAAAGCCAGCATTATTGCCGCAATGTACAGTGAGCTTCCGCTCAGCATCGAAAAGGCATCTCCCCTCTTCACGCAGACGATCAGATACCAGTCATAATTTGTCTTATCCGAAAAAACGTTATATTTTACGCCATCCGACTTAAAATCAAAGGAATCGCCGTACAGCATGAACGCCTTATTTACAAGCTCATAGTAAAAGTCCAGATCCCTGTAATCCCTGCCCACATACTCAGCCTGTGAATGTCCGACGATCATACCCTTATCGTTGACGATAAGGCTTGTTCCCGAACCGTTTTCGTTCATTTCCTCGATATACTGCTGTATGCCGCTGAGGTTAAAATCCAGTCCCACAACCGTCGAACCGTCAGACAGCAGCTTTGATATAGTATAGCACATTTCCCCCGTGCTTGCGTCGATATACGGGTCGGTAACGTTTACATAGCCCATGCGTTTTTTTGCGCCCACATACCACGAACGTTCGTCAAGGACGAAATCATCATCGGGAACAAAACCGTTTATATAAAGCTGTCCGTCATATGCGGCGTAAGCGCTGAAACAGCTTCCGTCAGACTTTCCGCTTATCTCCGCAATGGTTTCGGGACAGAAATATTCACGGAGCATTTCGGACGTATCGCCTTCCATAGACATTATCTGTTCGACCTGCATAGCCACGCTGTCGAGCAGGCACTCGGAGCGGTACATGCTGTTGCTCACACGTCCCGCAATGCTGCTGAGTCGTGATTGTCCATCGGCTTCCACACGTTCTGTTTCGGTGCGGCTTATCAGAACGACATTCATAATGATGACGGATACAATAACACATATAAAAACAAGTAAAGCTATAATGTAGCTTTTGCTTAGTTTAGGTCCTCTTTTCTTCACAGATGATCAAATCCCTTATAATATAGTAATCGGTTGTCCTATTTGAATTATAATAGTTTTTCATCACGGTGTCAATAAGAAACAAATTTTTTTATTATTTCTTCCATTTACACCAATTTATAACAGAAAATAACGAAAAAAACTGACATATTTCCGCATGATCTGCAATATGACGGGCGGAATTTTGCCCTCACAATGCGCTTTTTTCCGACTATGATTGACACACCGCTGAAAAAATGGTATAATTACAGAAATAATCGGTGAATTGATACGGAGGGGTCAAAAGTGAAATTATCCATCGGAATGATAGTAAAAAACGAAGAAAAATATCTTGACCGCTGCCTTGCGGCTATTATGCCAATACTTGAAAAGGTAGACAGCGAGCTTATCATTGCGGATACGGGTTCTACGGATAAAACCGTTGAGATCGCAAAAAAATATACCGACAAGGTCCTGTATTTTGAATGGGTGAACGACTTTGCCGCCGCCAGAAACTTTACTCTCGAACAATCTGCGGGAGAATGGTTCATGTTTCTCGACGCCGACGAGATATTCTCCTCCTGCGACGAGATAATCAGCTTTTTCAACTCGGGCGAGTACAAAAAATACAATACCGCAACCTATATACAGCGAAACTACACCGACAATGACATGCAGTATTACTCGGACTTCAACGCTCCGAGAATGACAAAGCTTACCCCCGAGATCAGATTTATACACCCCGTCCACGAGGCTATCCACCCGTTCCGAGCTCCCGTAAAGCTCTTGAAAGATGCTGCCGATCATTACGGATACATTTATACCGACGAAAAGCTGCGCACGGAAAAATACAAGCGTAATTCCGAGCTGCTGATGAAAAGACTTGAACAGGAAGAGGATCCAGAACCGCTGCTGTACCTGCAGATATATCAGAGCCTTAATCTATGCGATACGGAAAAGGCGCTCATTTATCTTGAAAAGGGCATCGAAGAATGTACACGGAAAAAGGATACCGTCCTTATCCCACTTTACGCCGAAAAAGCTATCGGTTTATTCAGAAACAAAAAATGGGACGAAACGCTTGCAGTATGCGAGGAATATTTTAAAATACCTTCGGATATACGTCCGGGCACGGTCAGCACCGACACGGAAATATATGCCATAAAAGCAATGGCACTTGATAATCTGCACCGAAACGCAGAAGCGCTGGAGGATTATATCCGCTTTTTCAAGCTTTACCGTGACGTTACAAACGGACGTCTTAAAACGCCCGATATGATGATCTTTGCATTCAACATTGCAGTTCCGAAAAATTATGAGCCTATGCTCTATAATTTCATAAAAATCTGCATATCGGAAAAGCGTTTTAACACCGCCGCACAGCATCTGAACTACGTACCCATTCCTCAGTATTACAAAGACCACGCTCTTGTTCAGGATCGCCTCGAACAGGAATTTATCATAATGCGGAATACAAATTTCAAGCGTGCCGAGGCACTGCAAGCTCAGCTTGACGATTTCGGACGAAACTACTTGCAGGCATTTGTCCGCCGTGAGATAAATTATTTCAGCAACAAAGAGGAGCTTATAAACGTATTCAAAAAGGTTTACAAAAATGACGAGGGATTCTCTCTGCTGCTGGACGTTTATTACGCTCATTATATTTCGGGAGATTCCAAGGACGCTATACTGAAAATGATAGATAAAAATCTTGCCGAATACTACGAGCTGCTTTATTTCATGCTTTTGGAGAAACAGAATATTTCTCCATTGAGCAGACAATCTAACTTTGATATAAAAGCTGCAGTCATATACTGCAAAGATAATTACTCGGACACTTTGAATGTTATCGAAGCTTACTCCCCCAACAACACGTCGGACAGCACGGGTCTGAAAATTCTTCTCACTGTATATGAAACTGCAATGCTCATTGCATTGGAGAGGAAAAGAAACATCGAAAAGCTCTTTGCTCTTTGGGGCAGGACAGGCGCAAAGCTGAAACAGAATGAAAACTCCTCCGAGCCTTATATCGCAGCGGCAGCTATGGCGGATATTATCTGCTCGTCACGGAAGAAAAATGACTACAGATCCTGCCTTAACGCAATGCTGGAGCTTATCCGCACATATCCTCAGGCAAAGCCTTATATTATGGAGATAAAGGCAATTGTTGAAAAGGAACGTCAAGCCGAGTTACAGAAATCAAACCAAACGGAAATGAGTATACTTGTGCGAAATATAAAAGCAAGCATCAAGAAGCTTATTTCGGCAGGCGATCTGAAACAGGCAGGAAACGTTCTTGCAGAATATGAAAAGATCAATCCTTCCGACCCCGATATTGCCGATCTGAAAAAAGCAGTTCAGAAATATTGTCAATAATCGCCAATAACATAACGCAGGAAAACAGGCAGTTCATAAGCAGCTGTCTGTTTTTTTATGTCTTTACCGCACCTTCGAACAAATTACCGAATAACGCAAAAGCCGCACCTCCCGTTCGGGAAGTGCGGCTCTTATTATGCTGTTAAGCGATTTTTCTCAAAGAACCTGAGATAATTTCGTAAGAAATTAGCCGAGGAGCTGGAGAACGCCCTGAGGCAGTGTGTTTGCCTGAGCAAGCATTGCCTGAGAAGCCTGGCTGAGGATCTGGTTCTTTGTGAAGTTTGTCATTTCCTGAGCCATATCAGTATCACGGATTCTGGATTCAGCAGATGTGATGTTTTCCTTAGTAACGTTCATGTTATCGATCTTGTGTTCAAGTCTGTTCTGAACAGCACCGAATGTTGCACGAACCATGGAAACCTTATTGATAGCGTTATCGATCTTGTCGATAGCGAAGTTAGCCTCTTCCTGAGTTCTGAGTGAGAGCTGATCTGTACCAAGACCACGAGCGGAGCAGTCCATATCGGACTTGAGGTCGCCGATACCATTTGTTGTGTAAGCAAATGTAAAGTCAACAGCGTCCTTGCTTCGTGCACCGACCTGGAGCGTTATGCTGTCAGCATATGTGAGATTGTTTGCACCGTGCTCGTAAGCGTTAGATACGGAAACGCCTTCCTTAAGGTCGATCTGACCAACAACTTCGTCATTCTGATTCTTTACAGCGCCGCCTTCTTCAACGGTATATACAGATGTAACAGTAACAGAATTGCCTTCGTCAATTGTATAGTTCAGCTGGCCCTTACCAGTACCTGCAGTAACTTCGTTACCGTCCTTATCGAGGAGCTTGTCACCGGAAATGGTGTAGTTTGTACCGTTGATTGTGATGTTCTTGGTGTTTTCGTCAATCTTGTATACTGTCTTAGCTGTGATCTCACCGCCGTCAGCGATCTTGCCGCCATCAACTGTGATACCTGTTGCGCTGTATGAGCTGTCGCCAACTGCAACATTAGCTTCAGTTTCGCCCTCCTTAAGAGTAAGGTTTACACCGTTAACCTTGATCGTACCGTTTCCGGAAGAATCAACAGAACCTCTTACACTCTCGCTGTAAGAAATGGAAGCGGAAGCATCGGCATTAGCTGAATATACGATGCTTGCCTTATCGGAAACCATCTTGTTGTTGTTAGCAACGCTGCCGTCAGCCATTACGCCGCCGTTAAGAGCAACAACGCCGTTGAAGTCTGTGTCAGCGATCTGGTTAAGTTCGTCGTTGAGCTGATCGAATTCGAGCTGGATAGCGTCACGGTCAACGTCGTCCTGATATGTGCCGTTAGCAGACTGTGTAGCAAGAGTCTTCATTCTCTGGAGAATGGAGTCTGTTTCTGTAAGAGCACCTTCGTAAGTCTGGATCATTGAAATGCCGTCCTGAGCATTCTTAACGCCCTGTGTAAGGCCGTTGATCTGAGATCTCATCTTTTCGGAAACTGCGAGGCCTGCAGCGTTATCGCCTGCACGGTTGATTGCGTAACCGGAAGAAAGCTTTTCGAGGGACTTAGAAAGACCAGAGTTGTTGATACCGTAGTATCTGTTAGCGTTCATCGCAGATATGTTGTGCTGTACTACCATAATAAATTCCTCCTGAATTATTTTATTGGCTTTGCCGATCTTAGGTTTGTCCCTTACAGATCATGCCTATCGCGATTCAGCTTATCGTAAGTTCCGAACACTAAATTCATCGGCAGTAAGCGTGTTCAAGGCATCTTGCCTATCGGGAGCTTTATATCTCCCCCGCTTCTGATATATATATCGGCAGGTCATACAAAAACTTTAGCTTTTGAGAAAAAATTTTTTTGATTTTTTCAGGAGCATGAAATAATACTAAAAAGCTCGGCAACGGATACAAAATAAATACCGTTACCGAGCCAATAACTATGTCACCACAATAAATATGGAACGGGTGCATGCAGGCTCAGCCTGCCCGTTACCGAGCCA
>JBJERW010000019.1:42309-49941 GCA_051882475.1 Huintestinicola sp.
CCACAATAAATATGGAACGGGTGCATGCAGGCTCAGCCTGCCCGTTACCGAGCCATTAATTATATAGTCATAACAAACTACGATACGATCGGGTGCAGCATCATGCTGCCTTAGAACTATCGGTCAAGCAATTGTTACGTTACCGAGCCAAGAACTATGCCGCCTAAACAAACTATGATACGATCGGGTGCAGGCTCAGCCTGCCTCATAACTATCGGTTAAGTAATCGTTACGTTACCGAGCCAAGAACTATGCCGTCCAAACAAACTAACAGAACGATCGGGTGCAGCATCATGCTGCCTCAGCCTGCGTCTTCGGCTGTTATTGCTATGCCGAGAATGTCAAGGCTCTCCTTGTCCACCTTCGCAGGAGCGTCGCTCATAAGCTCGGAGGCATTCTGAACCTTCGGGAATGCCGTAACATCTCTCAGACTGTCCGCTCCGCAGAGTATCATCGCAAGCCTGTCAAGACCGATTCCCATTCCGCCGTGGGGCGCTGCGCCGTATTTGTACGCTTCAACAAGGAATCCGAACTTTGCGGCGATCTCTTCGTCCGTAAGTCCCAAAGCCTCGAACATCTTCTGCTGCAGCTCGTAATCCGTTATGCGGATAGAACCGCTTGAAAGCTCCGTGCCGTTGAGCACAAGATCGTATGCCTTTGCAAATACCTTTTCGGGAGCGCTGTCAAGATACTGCAAACACTCGTCCATGGGCATTGTGAAGGGGTGATGCATTGCGTCCCAGTGCTGCGTTTCCTCGTTCCATTCAAAGAACGGGAACTCGGTTATCCAAAGGAAATTGAACTTGCCTTCCGGGATTATATTAAGCTGACGTGCGCATTTCAGACGAAGAGCACCCAGCGATGAAAGCACCTTGCTCGTCTTGTCGGCAATGATGAATACAACGTCGCCCTTTTCCGCACCTGCGGCAGTGCATATCTTTTCAAGCTCGCCCTCCTTGAGGAACTTGCCGAAGGAGCAGTTCGGAGCGTCCTCGACCCAGCGAATATACGCCAGCCCCTTTACACCGATGCCCTTGACATATTCGGTAAGCTTGTCGATCTCTTTTCTTGTAAATGTCGCAGCAGCGTTCTTTGCGGTTATGCAGCGCACTGAACCGCCCGACTCAACTGCCGACTTGAATACAACAAATTCACTGTCCTTAACGGCATCGGTAAGGTCGGTTATCTCCATGCCGAAACGTGTGTCGGGCTTGTCCGAGCCGAAACGCTCCATCGCTTCGGTGTAGGTCATTCTCGGCAGGGGCACGGGGATATCCTTATTGAGTACCTCTTTGAACAGTCTGCTTACAAAGCCCTCAGCCATTTCCATGATGTCCTCCGTTTCCGCAAAGGACATTTCAAGGTCGATCTGTGTGAATTCAGGCTGACGATCCGCTCTAAGGTCCTCGTCACGGAAGCATCTTGCAAGCTGAATATATCTGTCAAAGCCGGATATCATAAGCAGCTGCTTGTATATCTGCGGCGACTGGGGCAGAGCATAGAATGAACCTGGGTGAACTCTGGACGGTACAAGATAATCTCTTGCGCCTTCGGGAGTGGACTTTATCATCATAGGAGTTTCGATCTCAATAAAGCCGTTTTCATAGAAATAATCTCTTGCGACCTTGGCAATTTTGCTTCTCATGATAATGTTGTCCTGGAGAGGCTTTCTTCTCAGGTCAAGGTAACGGTATTTCAAGCGAAGCTCCTCGTTTGTATTGGAGTTGTCCACTATCTCAAAGGGAGGAGTCTGAGCCTTGGCAAGAATTCTCAGGTCGGTAACAAAAACCTCGATATCGCCCGTTTTGATGTCCTTGTTCTTGCTTTCACGCTCTCTGACAGTGCCCTTGACAAGCAGAACGAATTCCGAACGGCAGGTCGATGCCTTTTCAAATATATCACGGTCAGTGCTGTCGTCAAATGCCAGCTGAACGATGCCGCTCCTGTCCCTCAGGTCAATGAATATCAGATTTCCCAGATTTCTTGCCTTCTGAACATATCCGCCGACTACGACTTCCTTGCCGATACCCTCGACTTCGCCGCAGTAGCAGGTACGCTTAAGTCCTTTCATATTGTCTGCCATAATTAAAACTTCCTTTCGGTTTTTTATAAAATCTTATTGAATGCAGGCTCAGTCTTATAAATCAACGATTCAATTAATGTGCCGTTACCGAGCCATGAACTAATTAGTCATAATAAACCATGAAACGATTGCGTGCAGGTTCAGCCTGCCTCAGAACTATCGGTTAAGTAATCGTTACGTTACCGAGCCAATAATTATGTCGTCCAAACAAACTATGAAACGATAGGGTGCAGGCTCAGCCTGCCTCAGCCTGCCGAAAATAGGTTGGCTGTGTGAATGTTTGCAAAGTTTTCGATGAATTTGCCGTCAAGAGCAACCTCTATCTCCTCGCCCGACTGCATATTTTTCAGCTTTGCACTGCCTGCTTCAAGCTCGTTGTCACCCAAAATCATGGAAAATGCCGCACCAAGCTTGTTTGCATACTTCATCTGAGCCTTTACTCCCCTGCCCATAACATCGCATTCAGCCCAGTAACCCTCGTCACGGAGAGCCTTTGTGAGAGCCACCGCACGAGCCTGTGCGCTGTCACCCATTGCGCCGATGTAAATATCGCACTTGTTTGGGAGAATAAAGTCGCAGCCTTCCTTTTCCATGGTCATGATGATTCTTTCAAGACCCATTGCAAATCCGAGAGCAGGAGTGCTGTTTCCGCCCATTTCGGCAATAAGTCCGTCATATCTTCCGCCGCCGCAGACCGTTCCCTGTGCGCCGATGGAGGTCGTTATGAACTCGAAAACAGTCTTTGTGTAGTAGTCAAGTCCTCTGACGATCTTGGGGTCAACCGAGTAGTCAATGCCCATATCGTCAAGATATCCCTTCAGCTTTTCAAAATGCTCCGAGCAGTCCTCGCAGAGGTAATCTATCATCAGCGGAGCGCCCTTGCCGATCTCACGGCATATCTCGCTCTTGCAGTCAAGTATGCGCATGGGATTCTTTTCAAGCCTCGACAGGCAGGTGGGGCAGAGCTTTTCCTTGTTCGGCTCGAAAAACTCACGGAGCTTCTTGTAGTATTCCGCACGGCATTTGGGACAGCCGATAGAGTTTATATGCAGCTCGATATCCTTTAATCCGAATCGCTCGATCACCGTCTTTGCAAGGCTGATGACCTCTGCGTCGGCAGCGGGCGACTGACTTCCCACCATCTCGCAGCCGAACTGGTGGAATTCCCAGAGTCTTCCTGCCTGAGGCTTCTCGTGACGGAAGCAGGAAAGTATATAGTAAGCCTTCTGGGGAAGTGCGTCGTTGAGCAGACCGTTCTGTAGCATTGCCCTGATAGTGCCCGCAGTGCCTTCGGGACGAAGAGTAAAGGTGCTTTCACGCCCCTGAACGGTGAACATCTCCTTCTGGACAACGTCCGTTGTTTCTCCCACCGAACGGACAAAAAGGTCGGTATTTTCAAAGGTAGGTATCCTTATCTCACGGAAACCGTAAGCAGCTGCCGTGTCGGCGGCGATCTTCTCCACCGTCTGCCACTTGTAGCTTTCCGCAGGGACAACGTCCTCCATGCCTTTGATGCGTGTTGTTATCAGATCCATTTTCTCATATCCTTTCTCAATTTGTATTGTCAGCATAACAAAAAAGCCGCCGCTTAAACCTTCCCGATTTTTTCGGAAAGCTAAGGGACGACTGAATAACCGTGATACCACCCAAATTCATACGGATAATATCCGTATGCGCTCTTGTTCCCTTAACGCAGGATCACGTCCGCCTTTTTATCGGTCGGCAGCTTGACGGGTGTCCTTTGCGGCGGACGGAAATCAGCGGCTTTCAGCAAACGCCGCTATCTCTGAAAGATCCGTTCGGGCTACTCTCCCGTGTCATTGCTTTTTGCGATACATCTGTTAAATTGTAAAATGCCTGCAACTGATATGATACACCGATTGCAGGCAAAAGTCAATAGTATTTCCGAAATTTGACCCTTTGTTATTATCTTATCCCACAGGGTTAACGATCTGACGCCAGTCAAGGTCGCCTCTTTCAAGGGCATGAATAAGCGCTTCGGCGGTTGCAATGTTTGTTGCGACAGGGATATTGTGTACATCGCAGAGCCTGAGCAGATTCATTTCATTCGGCTCATGAGGCTTCGGGGAAAGGGGATCTCTGAAAAACAGCAGGAGGTCGATCTCGTTGCAGGATATTCTTGCACTGATCTGCTGGTCGCCGCCCTGCGCTCCGCTCAGATACCGCTGAATGTTAAGACCCGTAGCCTGAGCTACCATTTTTCCCGTAGTGCCTGTTGCGCATAAGCTGTGTCTTGAGAGAATACCGCAGTAGGCAATACAGAACTGTACAAGCAGCTCCTTTTTTGAGTCATGTGCTATTAGAGCAATATTCATTTTTATTTCATTCCTTTCTCGGAATATAGTGGTACGGTATATACTGCATCTGTGGGATATATCTTACTGTAAAAGTACCTTGAAGCTGAGAGGAACGTCCTCGCCCTTGATTCTCTTGGATATAGCGTCGAATGCCTTGAACGCAAGAGATGTGGAGGGCAGCGGCTGACCCTTTGATGTAGCGATGATAACAGCGTCATCGTCGGGGATAACTCCGATAAGCTGAACGCCTACGGTGTCGATGATCTCGTCAAGATCTACGATAAGGTCTGCCTTGAATATATCGGGATTAACCTTGTTGATAATAAGGCGCTGCTTCTTGTTGCCTCTCTTGTAGAATTCGTCGGACATCGTTCTTGCGTCACGAACGCATACGGGGTCGGGCGTAGTGTTGATAAGGATAAGGTCGGACTGCTCAACAACGTCAAATACGCTTGCGTTTGTACCTGCCGATGTATCAACGATAATGTACTCGTAATATTTACGCATTTCCTGACAGATATTCTTTATGGTTTCGGCATCTACCTTTGCGAATGGGTCTTCGGGGGCACAGACAATGCTGAGGTTTGTTGCGATTTTTACCTGAGTAGTAGCCTTGTAGATGTCGCATTCTCCCTTAAGAACGCTGCCCAGATCATATTTAATATCGTCCTTTACGCCGAGCATAATATCAAGGCATCTGAGGCCGAAGTCAAGCTCAATTATAAGAGTTCTGTGACCCTGCTTTGCAAGAGCAAATCCAAGCTCGGAGCAGATAGATGATTTACCTGTGCCGCCCTTACCTGAAGTAACTGCAATAATCTTTGACATAGAAGCTCCTTTTCTCCGCAGACAGAAAAATAGAAGGCGTGTGCAGCTTATTGACTGAACTCTGCGGAAATACTGTCAAGGCGGGCTTATTAGCTCATGCTGCAAAATGGCAAACTGAGCTGCCCCGTGATGCACATCACCGGTTACTATTATTGTACCATAAAAATGAAAAAAGTCAAAGGCTTTTTGCGTAATCTACACAATTTCGTTATCTTGTAATTAAATAAAATCTATTCTTTGTGCATATGTTACAAATATGCCATATACCACTCTTGACGTTATTCAGCACTTTACTACTATTTTTTTATTGTCCGACAAACTTGTGATATTATCGTCAAAACTAGGGTGTGTTGACACTATCCGAAATGTTCGGATTGCAAGCAGATTTTTCGTATTTCAAGGCAATTTTCCGCAGTAATACTTGCGTATTGCAAGGAAAATTAACGCAGAAAGACGGAAAATATGCTGCAAGACGGGCGTTGAGCGGTAGTGTCAACACACCCTAATAACCATTTGTTCTATGGATAAAGACGGCGGATAGAATACGTCCAGTCTAGGAAAACGACCGCAGGCGGGCTTTCGCCCGGCAAGGGATGTTGAACAAACCAAACGGAACATTTTCTTTTAAAAAAATCGGGCATTAAATCCTGCCCACAAATTTGTAGTAAATCTCGATTTTCTGAGCTTTTTCACCATCTATCATTTCGGTTTCGTGAACAACGATTTTTTCAATGAGGGTGTGCAGGATATGGCTGATCCGATTAAAGAAACCTATTTCAATTTCGACAACAAATGCAGGAGCTACCGCAAGAAGCTCTCCGGCTATCCCGAACTTTTGGAGAAATACAACAAGGCGTTTGACGAACGGCGTGAGAAAATTCGGGCTTTCAAGAGCGGTCTGACCGTCAACAGCAGCACTAAAGATATTGACCGATACAATCAGATGTGCTTTGATGCTCGTCAGGATTTGCAGGATTTGGCTAAAAGGTTGAAGTCAGAAAACAAAACGGATATATAACAACAGGCGTACACCTTCCACAGCCCAAACGTTTTGTTGCTCAGCTAACGGTATGGGCGTTTATTATTTTATTGTTGGCATTATTATATCATCTCTGCCGACAAAACATTCAAGCTGTTCGGCTGACGGTACCATGCCATGACCACTGAAAAATATCACCCTCAACGACGGCAGCTCAGCCGCAGCTTTAAGGCAGTCGACATTGTCACTTTCAGCAAAGAAGCTTATCTTTTTAAGCTTTGTCATATCCTTGACAAAATCAAGGTCGGCTATCTTGCCGTCTATACCGAGATATTCAAGCTCTGTCAGAGCCGATAATGCAGACAGCTCCGCCACCTCGTCATAGCTTGTATTTACGGTAAGCGAAGTCAGGTTTTTTAGCCTTGAAAGCTTTTCCACATCATTGTCCGTATTAACCCTGAGGGAAGTAAGGTTGGGGAAAATCGTCAGCTTTTCCGCATCGTTGACATTTTTCAAAGAGAGCGAGGTTATACGGTCTGCAACACCGCTCAAAAGCTCAAGGTCAAATTCTGTGTTCTCCCCTTTGTCATAGATATTAATACTTTCGAGTTCTTCAAGAAGTGCAAGCTTTTCAATATCTTCGGGAGAAATGTTTGACGGGATATCAATATGCTTTGTATTGATATTGACTGCTTTTCCGCCTATTGTCACCTGCTCAAGCTCTTTTACCTTTGCGGCAGAGGGGGTTTCAAGATATTTTCGTTCAATTTCAAGAGCCTGCTTTTTATAGTCCTCATAGGTGTTTGGAGTTTCCGAAATTAACTGTGAAGAGGTTATGGTGTCAACCAGGGTGAAGCTTGAAAGATATTCTTCCAAAAGCTTATGGTAAAGCTTAAGGTCTGTATTATCAACAAAGCGGTCGCCGTCAATTTTTTCTCCGTTAAAATAAGCGCTGTCAAGATAGATCTTATCCGATTTTTCGGAAGTATAGCTGCTGAAATAATAGTGTTCCGATGCAAGAGTATTACTGTCACTTGTGTTGGTGTAGAAAACGGTTTTTTCAACCTGCCTGCTTGATGTGCAGGTCATATATCCGTCATAGGAAGAGCTTATGTAAAAATACTCGTTATTTACGCTGTCGTAATATTTTTTCAGCTCGCTGCCGCTGTCCATTAAAAAGCCGCCCGCACTTTTCGGAGAGTATCCGTCAAGCCGCATAACGCCTGCCTCTATGTCGATATAGTTGCCGTAACAACCAATAATATGCTCGGGAATACCGTCGTTTTCGATGTCGTAAAGCATACCGTAAGTGCTGAACTCAACGGCGGCTTCAACGGTACATTCAAGGCGGTTCTGCTTTTTATCCCAGATAAAGTATTTCTTGCGCAAAAAATCGTCCTCGGATATTTCCTTGCCGTCAGCAA
>JBJERW010000019.1:50041-52821 GCA_051882475.1 Huintestinicola sp.
TTCGCATTTTTCCTCGCTTATCCAATCACCATATACATCGCTGTAATAGTCGAATGAATAAGGAGGACCGTGCCAACCGCCGTTGTCGCTTCGCATAAAGCCCCAATTAACAAGTCTTTCGGCAGTAAAAACTCCATCCTTCAAGCTTAAAACAACATAGTATTCATCGTGAGCAAAATCAACATCATATTTTGAATAAAGGGCAGGGTAGATGTTTTGACCGTCATCGTACCATTTCAGAGTGATATGATCCATCTGATCGCACCATTGTCCCGTTTCTGCACCTATTTTGTTCCCCTCGCTGTCATAGCAGACAATAGCTGACTTGGGGTTTAGTTCGAATTTTTCATCATTGCCGTCAAAGTCAAGGTCATAGAAAAACTCCGTGACAATTTCGGGTTCAGCTGTTTGGGCAGATGTTGTTTCGGCAGTAGTTTCTTCCGTCACCGATGTTTCCGTCGTTGTTGTAGGTTCAGTTTCAACTGCTTCCCAGAGCTCGCCCGCATTTTCCGTATTTGCGCATGAGCAGAGGAGAAGTGCGGATAGTGTGCAGATGAATAATTCTTTTATCTTCATAATAATTTTCCTCATTGGTCTTTTGGTCTGATGACCTTTATCGCCCTGTATTCGGTAACAGTAACCCATTCATCTTCATATTTTTCGGCTGAACGGATAGCATTTCCCGCAAAATCAAAATCATAGCTGTACTCTGTAACAAATGTCCCCATAGAATATCCGACCATTTCGTTGTCGTTATCAATGGTGTTTATCATCTCGGTAAGGTTGCCGTATTCATCGTAGATGTATTCATATTTATATGTATCACCGTATGTCACTGCTTCAAAAACGTTAAGAAGAAGCTTTCCGTCCTCGTTGTATGTATAGCTGTCAACATAATCATTGCATCTGTCGGATTCATCGTCATAATACTCCGTGGTAATACTTTCCTCACGGATAAGACGGTTTTCACTGTCATATTTGTAGGTTATCGTTCGGCTGAGATTTCCTTCTCCATCAAAGTATTCCATCTTTGAAATAAGTCCATCGGGTGTGTAATCTTTTAAAATAGTCTGTTTAGTTTTATAGCTGCCATCAGGACCGTGCCATTCAAAGCTTACTTCAAGTCCGTTTTCGTAAAGATAGGTTTCCGTTGTATTATGGTTATAGGTGCGTATTTTTTTTACTACTTCGTCGGTATCTCCATTGTAGAAATATTCCGTTATGCTTTTTTTGCTGTATCCTCCGTTGACGAAATCACGGACAAAGTCAGTGCGTGTTTTCACACGCCCCATTTCGTCATAGGTCAGTTCATCAGGGGCAGGACTTAAAAGATTTCCGTCCTCATCGTATGTATAAGTATCACCGTCGGAATATATCTTGGTTTTGACCTTTCCGCTTGGATAGTAGGTGTATGCCAGTTTTGAACCATATTTATTCTCAAGAAGACTACCTGCATGATCGTAAGAGTAGTTTTTGGTGTAAGCCTCTCTGCCGTCGAAATACTCTGTACGCTCGGAGATCGGCTTGAATTCAATGTCATATTCAAGGTCATCGTCAAGAAAATTTTCAAATTCAGCAAGGTCATCTCTGTCATTATAATATTTTTCAAGCAGAGAGGAGATATGGTTCGGCGTCTTTTCCTTTATATCAATAAGGTCTTTGTGCGGCAGAAGCTTCCATTGCGGTTCAAGCTTTTGAAAATACAAGCGAATGTATTCGTTATATTGTTCCTCATTCTCAAAACCGCTGTATTCAAATCCCATCGTGCTGCTGTATGAATACTCCCCAACATATTCCGAGGAAAGCTTTCGTTCGTTCAGCTCTAATTTTATGATGCCGCCGTAACCTGCAGTACCGCCGATAAGACAGCTTGCAAAGTATTGATCTATTCCGTCAAGGATAAAGCTTTCGGGAATATCGCCGTCATACGAACGCCATGTATCTTCGTCCGTAAAAGCCGTGCCGCCTGCAGGCTCAGCCATAAATGCGCCCTCATCGTCAACGGAGAAAACAGCGGATACCGATATATGCGCAGCTGCCTGTATGACCACCTCGGGAGTGCCGTTTGAATCAAGATCACAGATAAGACAGTATGCCGCCTGCGGAAGCATTTCATTGAAGCTATCGAGCTGTACAAGCTGCTCCATATAGCTTTGCACACGATCATCATAGCTGTATTTTACAGCAGTTGGAGCTTCTTCCAATTCGGTTTCTTCGGTAACTATTGTATCCGATGCAGTTGTTTTTTCCGTTGTAATCAATGTTTCTGTTGTAGTCGAAAGATTAGTTTCAACAGTTTCAGAAGCCATGTCCGAATTTGCATTATATGCGCATGAACAGAGGAAAAATGCTGTAATAACTATTGCAAGATGCTTTTTCATGTTTTCGCCCCCCATATGTTTTGTGTATAAATCGAATGATAATAAGTCATTATGTTTGATATTCATTATGTATCATTGTCAAATTTATTTTCTGCTTCAGCATACTGTTTCTATATATAATATACAACATTATGATGCAGAAATCAAGCATAATAATATAATGCTTTTTTTGCTATCTATTCCCCCACAAATAGTATCATTTAGGACATTACCACCATAGAAATATGGTTGTTGTATATTTCTGCGTATCTTCTTTACATGACATGCTATAAGCTAATAAACAGCAAAAGCACCACTTACAAATGTGATGCTCATTTGCTCAAACAACATAAAATCGACGTTTGTTATGTGATTTTGTGCGTATTTGTTCAATATATTATGGCTTGTTCGATTATGTTT
>JBJERW010000020.1:0-15221 GCA_051882475.1 Huintestinicola sp.
GGAGTCTTTATATAATGGAATGGACAGGCCTTAACGAGCTGCGTGAAAAATATCTCTCTTTCTTCGAGAGCAAGAACCATACAAGAATGGCAAGCGCCAATCTTATCCCTCAGGGCGACAACAGCCTGCTGCTTATCAACAGCGGTATGGCTCCGCTCAAAAAATTCTTCCTCGGCACGGAAACACCTCCAAATGTGCGTGTGACCACCTGCCAGAAGTGTATTCGTACACCCGATATCGAGAGAGTGGGCAAGACCGCCCGTCACGGTACTTATTTTGAAATGCTCGGCAACTTTTCCTTCGGCGACTATTTCAAAAAGGAAGCTATTGCGTGGGCATGGGAATTTCTGACAAAGGTTCTGGAGATACCTGCTGACAGGCTCTGGATAACTATCTTTGAAAGCGACGACGAGGCTGAGCAGATATGGGAGAATGATATTGGTATCCCCCACGAGAGAATTATCCGTCTGGGTAAGGCTGACAATTTCTGGGAGCACGGAAGCGGTCCATGCGGCCCCTGCTCGGAGATACATTTCGACAGAGGAGAAGCATACGGTCCCTTTGAAAGCTTTGAGCAGGCAAGCGACTGCGACAGAGTTATCGAGATATGGAACCTTGTTTTCAGTCAGTTCGACAGCGACGGAAACGGTCACTATGCCGAGATGGTGCACAAGAATATTGATACGGGTATGGGTCTTGAAAGACTTGCCTGCGCTATGCAGGGTGTTGACAATCTCTTCGAGGTCGATACCGTTCAGAATATCATGAAGCATATTTCCAAGATCGCAGGGGTAAATTATCACGACAACGAAAAGTCGGATATCTCCCTCAGAGTCATCACCGACCATATCAGAAGCACTACCTTCATGGTAGGCGACGGCGTTACCGCTTCAAATACGGGCAGAGGATATGTTCTCCGCCGTCTGCTCAGAAGAGCTGCACGTCACGGCAGACTGCTGGGAATAAAGGAGCCTTTCCTCTACAAGGTAGTTGACACAGTTGTTGAGGAGAACAAGTGCGCTTATCCCGAGCTTGACGAAAAGCGTGAATATATCAAGAAGCTTATCCTCAACGAGGAAGAAAGCTTTGCAAAGACTATTGATTCGGGACTTGAAGTTCTTGAAAAGATGCTTGCGGGCATTCCCGAAGGCGGCGTTCTTTCGGGCGAAAATACATTCAAGCTCTCCGATACCTACGGCTTCCCCATCGACCTGACAAAGGAGATCGCCGAGGAAAAGGGCATCGAGGTGGACGAGGAAGGCTTCAGAGCCTGCGTTGACGAGGCAAGAAAGCGTTCGAGAGAGGACAGACTTGCAAAGGGCGGCTCCTCATGGGACGAGGATATTTTCAGCGCCCTCACTCTGCCTAAGACAGAGTTCAAGGGATATACCTCCCTTACCGAAACTGCTGAGGTCCTTGCGGTCTATAAGGACGGCGCAGAAACCTCCGAGCTGACCGAAGGCGACGACGCTGTTATCATTCTTGACAAGACACCTTTCTACGGCGAAAGCGGCGGACAGGTCGGCGATACGGGTATAATCACCATCGGCGAGAGCCGTTTTGCGGTAACTGATACAAAGAAGACCCCCAAGGGTCATTTCCTCCATTTCGGTACGGTTGAAATGGGCGGTATCGGCAAGGGCGATACTGTCATTGCAGAGGTTGACGCCGAAAGAAGATATTCTATCATGCGCAACCATACCGCTGCTCACCTGCTTCAGGCAGCACTGAGAAAGGTTCTGGGCGACCATGTTCATCAGGCAGGTTCATATGTTGACGCTGAAAGATGCCGTTTTGACTTCTCACATTTCGAGGCTGTTACTCATGAACAGCTCAGCGAGATAGAGGAGCTTGTAAATAAGGCTATATTTGACGCTATCCCCGTTACCATGACCGAAATGCCTATCGAAGAGGCTAAGAAAATGGGCGCTATGGCATTGTTTGGCGAAAAGTACGGCAATGTTGTAAGAGTAGTTGAAGCAAAGGGCGTTTCCGTTGAATTCTGCGGAGGTACTCATATCGACAACACCGCAAGACTGGGTCTGTTCAAGATACTTTCCGAAAACTCCGTTGCCGCAGGTGTAAGACGTATCGAAGCCGTAACAGGCAAGGGCGTTTTAAAGCTTATCGACAAGTACAATGGACTGCTCACAGCAGCTGCCGCAGCACTCAAGATAGCAAAGCATGACGAAGTTCCCGCAAAGTGCGCTGCTGCCGTAAGCGAGGTCAAGGCTCTTGAAAAGGAAAAGGCAGAGCTCAGCAGCAAGCTTGCAGCTTCGCAGACAGGCGATATCACCGCAAACGCAGTTTCTGTAGGAAGCGTAAGAGTTGCGGCGCTGACACTTACCGATACCGCTGCCGACGCTCTCAGAACCATGGGGGACGATATAAAGAGCAAGTATTCCGATATGGTCGCAGTTCTGGCTGCCGTAAACGGTCAGAGTGCGTCTATCCTCTGCGTATGCGGCAAGGACGCAGTTTCCGCAGGCGCAAACGCAGGCAAGATCGTTAAGGACATTGCCGCAGTAACAGGCGGAAAGGGCGGCGGACGTCCCGACAGCGCAATGGCAGGCGCAGGAGATGTTTCTCTTGTTCCCAAGGCTCTTGAAGCTGCTGCCGATATTGTAAAGAACTACGTTAAGTAAAATATAAGGAAAGGAACATTACCATGGAAGATTGTCTTTTCTGCAAAATAATCAAGGGAGAGATCCCCTCAAAGAAGGTCTACCAGGACGATATCTGCTATGCATTTTATGATATCGCTCCAACTGCTCCCGTTCATTTTCTTGTGATACCCAAGGAGCATATTGCTTCGGCAGGGGAGATAACTCCCGAAAATTCTGCTGCCGTTGCCCATATCTTCGAGGTCATCGCAAAGCTCTCCAAGGAGATGGACATGAAGGACGGATTCAGAGTGGTTTCCAACTGCGGCGACTGCGCAGGTCAGACCGTTAAGCACCTGCATTTCCATGTGCTTTCGGGAAGAGAATTTACATGGCCCGCAGGCTGATCGGTTTTGTGAAAATATGCCGCTGAAAGGATGAAAATGATGGTGCGGAAAATGGCTTATGTCGGCTTTTCCTACATGGCCGGGCTGTTTTTCGCATCATTTTTTGCTTTATGGGTGTCCTTTTCGCTGGCAAGCGCTCTTGCAGCGGGTGCGGCGGTATGGCTAATTATTCTGTCAAAGGAAAAGCTCCGTGACATTCGAGCCTTTAAGATAATACTTTGCTCCTTCTCCTGCGCTGCGGGAATTTTTCTTTACTGCGGATATGATATTGTTGTTTATAGGAGCATAACCGCATATGACGGCGCAGAGGTCATCTCCGAAGCTGTGGTTTCGGAGGTAAGCAGCATCGGAAACGATAAGTGCCTTTACATCGTAAGCGGAAGGCTGAACGGCGGCATAAAAGCAAAATTCGGCTTCTTCGGTGAAAACAGGGGACTTTCCAAGGGCGACTCGCTGACCGTTCATGGGGAGATGTATATCCCCGAAAACACCGAAGCCTTTTCGGGCAGAGATCACTATAAGGCAAGGGGTGTTTTTCTTTTTATGAAAAGCGCCGATATCATATCCTGCACCGTTAAGGAAAACAGTCTGTACAAATATTCGGGCAGGCTAAGGAACATGATAATGTCGCAGATACGCAGGCTTATCCCCTCGGAGGAGGGGGAACTGCTGATAGGTATGCTGCTCGGCAGCGAATATCATCGGCTTGACGGAAAAACGGAGAGGCTGCTGTATCGTTCGGGTATCGGACACGTTACCGCCGTGTCGGGAATGCATCTTGCCATAGCCTGCGGAGTTATCTGTTCACTTGCGTCGGCGGTCATAAGGACGTCACGGACAAAATTTTTCGCCGCATTTATCACGGCGGCATTTTTCTGTATAATGACCGATTTTTCTCCCTCGGTGGTACGAAGCGCTGTAATGCTTCTGCTGACCTATACGGGCGGAATGTGGGGCAGAAAAGCGGACAGCCTTAACTCCCTTGGTATTGCGGTTATCCTGCTGACTGCTGCTGCGCCCTATTCTGTACGGAATACGGGGCTGCTGTTATCCCTTGCAGGGGCAATGGGTACGGGGGTAATGGCACCTTATCTTATAAGGCTCATTGACGAGCACCGTAATAAGGATACTTTCCCGACCTTTGAAGACAGACAGCCCTCGGCGCTGCTTTCGTCGGCGGTATCGTCATTTTCGGCGGCGTGCGCTGTGTTTCCCGTGGCGGTGATGAGATTTGATGAGGTTTCGGTCATTTCTCCCCTTGTAAATCTTCTGCTGTCACCCTTTTATACGGCGGCGCTGGCGGTTTCTGTATTTGCGGTCATGCTTTTGCCGCTAAAAGCGGTATCCGACGGATTGTTCTTAGCGGCAGGACTTTTGTGCAAGCCTGTCCTCGGCGCTGCAAAGCTTGCGGGGGCGGCTGAATTTGCCGTTATCCCTCTGGGACTGCCCCCTGTTGTGCCCTGCACCGTTATAGGCGGTATCTTTACTGTCGCCGTTCTCGTTCTTACCCATGACGGGAAATATACCTCTGCCGCATTTTCCCTTTCCGCAGCGGTTTTTACCGTGGTCGTCAGCGTTTACAGGCTCATACCCTCGGACAGTATGTATATTGCCGTGCTTACCGATTCGTCGGGCTGTGCGGCGGTGATATACGGGGACAGCTCCGCTGTAATTATCGACATGAGCGCCGAAAAGGAATGTGCTTTCCTTACGGAAAACTATCTTGCGGCAATGGGAATAGATCATGCAGGGCTTGTAATGCTTACAAAGAAGAGCGGATATACCGAGAGCCTTTACAGAAGCTTTCTTTCGGAAACGGAGTATATTTCCGACACGGAAGTATCCGACACGGATAATGCCCTTAAGTGCAGCTTTGACGGATTTGACATTATAATTACTCCCTCGGAGGGCAATTACACGGTCGATATCACAAAGGAAGGCGGCGGCTCATGCAGGGCGGCTTTTCTGTGCGGCGAAGGGGATATATCCCTCGAAAACGCCGACCTTGCGGTGTTTAACCGAAAAAAAGGCTGTGACGCTTCCGACGGGGAATGTATGTATCTGGTGACAAACGAAAAATACGAGGGTGTTTTTTCTGCCTCGTCCGATTATAATTACTGCGTATCCTCTGTTTACAGCTTTTCGGGTGAAAAGCTTTCGGCAGTATCCGATTAAATGAGAAAAAGGGTGATGATATGCCTGCGGTAACTTCAAAGGAGCTTGAGCGCTCAGTAAAAAGCGGAGAAATAGCAAATGCATACTATCTCTACGGAACAGATTTCTTTTCCGTGTCAAAATATAAAAAAGCAATAGTGGATAAGGTCGTCCGCAAGGGAGATGAAACCTACAATCTCCATACCTTTCAGGGCAAGGATTTTGACGCAGAGGGCTTTGCGGAGGCCTGTGAGGCTCTGCCCATGTTTGCCGAAAGACTGTGCGTTACCGTATGCGACCTTGATCTGGACAAGGAGCGGCTGGGAGCGGCGAAGGAAGAGCTTATCATTGACACCGTAAAAAATCTCCCCGACACAACGGTGGTTATATTTTTCACATCAAATATCGACATATGCGACGGAAAAAAATACCCCACGGCAAAAAACAAGAAGCTTGCGGACGCCGTATCGAAAATAGGAACGGTATGCGAGCTGAAAACACGGACACGAAGCGATATCATAAAGGATATAAAAGCCAAGGCTGCAGGGGAAGGCTGTACCGTTGACGACAAGGGTGCGGCACTCCTCTGCGACAGATGCCTTTCCGACTATCTTATGATATTAAACGAAACGGATAAGCTTACGGCTTATGTTGGCAAGGGCGGACATATAGACGAGGAAACGGTGCGGCTCATTACTCCCGATAACCTTGACGCAAAGGGATATAATCTGTCCGACGCAGTGGCGGCAGGGGATATGAGCAGAGCCATGGCGGTCTACAATGAGCTTGCGGATATGAAGGTAGACCCCGTGTATATGCTTTATATCCTTGCAGGCAGCATGAACGACCTTTACAGGGCAAGGCTTGCCATAGACAGCGGCAAAAGCATCTCGGAGGCGGCAGCGGATTTCGGCTACGCCAAAAATATTGAATTCCGCCTGAAAAACGCCTTTTCCTCGGCAAGAAAAACTCCCGTCAGCCGTCTGCGGTACTGCATGGAGATTCTTGCCCAAACAGATGTTATGTTCAAAACAAATTCGGGAGCGGAAGCAAAATCCGTTCTGCTGGAAGAGGCTATTGTAAAAATGCTCAGCAACGGAGTGTGATTTTTATTCTGTACGTTGAACAGGCTGTGATAGTTGAGGGAAAGTACGATAAGATAAAGCTTTCCTCGGTCATGAGCGGCGTGATATTATGTACCGACGGCTTCCGCATTTTCAAGGATAAAGAAAAAATGCAGATCATACGTCATTATGCGCAGAAAAAGGGTATAATAATCCTTACCGACAGCGATACCGCAGGCTTCAAGATACGAAATTACATCAAGGGCGCAGTGGGAAAGGTCCCCGACGGAAATCTGATAAACGTCTATATCCCCGATATTTTCGGCAAGGAGCGGCGTAAGACCGTGCCCTCAAAGGAAGGAAAGCTGGGGGTTGAGGGAATGGACCCGAAGGTGCTTGAAGAAGCCTTTGCAAAGGCAGGGATAACGTCCGAAGAGAAGAAGGATTCGTCCGGCGGCATTGACAAGCTCCTGCTTTACGAGCTTGGCTACAGCGGACGGGAAAATTCTTCCGAAAGGCGGAGGATACTGCTCAAAGCCTACGGACTGCCCGAGCTTATGACCACAAATGCGGCGGCGGATATCCTTAACACAATGATATCGGCGGAGGAGCTTGAAAAAAAGACCGCCGAGCTGTTTGATAAAAATTCCTAAGGGGGGAATCGGTGATACATGGTTTTTTCCGAGCTTACGTTTTTGTATTATTTTCTGCCCATAGTAATGCTTGTGTACTTTTTCTCGTCGGATAAAGTGCGCAATATCATTATATTTATTACGGGACTGTTCTTTTACGCATGGGGAGAGCCTTTTTATGTGATACTCATGCTTCTTTCAACTGCCATAGACTATACCGCAGGAAGGCTTATGGCAAAATATGACGATGACAGCAAAAAGCGGAAGATATGTCTGATAGTTTCCCTTTGCATGAATATAGGACTGCTTGCCGTTTTCAAGTACAGCGATTTTATATTTGACAGCATTAACGGCGTTTTCGGAACGTCGGTGAAAAATCCCGTATTGTCCGTAAATAAGGCGCTCAACAAGCTTTATCCCTTCGGACTTAACGAAAAACGGGTGGATCTGCCCATAGGTATTTCCTTTTATACCTTTCAGAGTATGTCCTATACCATTGACCTGTATCTGAGAAACATAACGGTGCAGAAGAGCTTTCTTAATTTTGCGTCCTACGTTTCCCTGTTCCCTCAGATAGTGGCAGGACCTATCGTCCGTTATGAGGACGTTGCCGCCGACCTTGAAAAGAGAACGGTCACCGTGCAGAAGATAAGCTCTGGCATCGGACTTTTCGTGAAGGGACTTGCAAAAAAAGTCCTCCTTGCAAACAACATCGGCATGGTCTGGTCGGAGATAAAGGCGATGGATTACGGGGAGATATCCGCCGTGACCGCATGGATAGGCATACTTGCCTTCACCTTTCAGATATATTTCGACTTTTCGGGATATTCCGATATGGCGGTTGGACTTGGCAGAATGCTTGGCTTTGAGTTCCCGAAGAACTTCGATCACCCCTATGTTTCAAAAAGCATAAGCGAGTTCTGGCGCAGGTGGCATATAACCCTCGGCGGCTGGTTCAGATCATATGTATATATCCCCCTCGGCGGAAACCGCTGCGGAACCTTCAAGACCTACCGCAATCTGTTTATCGTCTGGGCGCTGACAGGCTTATGGCACGGGGCAAGCTGGAATTTTGTGCTTTGGGGATTGTATTTCGGTATTCTGATAATCATCGAGAGGATAGGCTGGGGCAAGGTGCTGGAAAAGCTTCCTGCCGCAGTGAGCATGGCATATACTTTTATCCTCGTCGTTTTCGGCTGGGTGCTTTTCGATACCGATTCCCTTTCCCTTGCGGCAGGATATTTCGCCGCAATGTTCGGCGGCGGAGGAGCGTTTATCGACAGCTATGCAAAGTATGCTCTTGTTTCAAACTGCTTTATTTTCGTTGTCTGCATACTTGTTGCGGGAGGAACGGGGGAATATCTGCTGACGAAATTCAGCGAGAGCCACAAGAGAGCTTTTTCGGTGCTCAGCGTTCCCGTAAAGCTGCTGACTGTACTTTTGTGCACGGCGTATCTTGTGGACGCAGCGTATAATCCGTTCCTGTATTTCAGGTTTTAACCCTATATGGAGGTCATTATTTTGAAGAGAAAAAATAAGACGGCGGACAGAAATATCCGTCGGCGCAAGCCTCTCAGCGATAAAAAGTTCAATGTGGTGATATGCCTTACAACGGTGCTTTCTTTCTTCGGAATGCTTACAGCCATGGGTGCGGTGACTGCTTTTTCGGAAAAAAAGGAGTTTTCCGAAACGGAGAACCGCTATCTTGCCGAATTTCCCGAATTTTCGGGGAAAAAGATATATAACGGCAGCTTTACAAGCGGCGTTGAGGATTTTGTCACCGACCATTTTGTCGGTCACGACGGCTGGATAACCTTGAAAACACGCCTTGAAATGCTGACGGGAAAGCGTGAGAGAAACGGCATATATATCCTGAAAAACAGGCTTGTGGAAAAGGTGGACGAGGCAGACGAAGAGATAGTCGGCAAGAGCATTAACGGGATAAACACCTTTGCCGCCGAAAACGATGTCCCCGTTTATGTAATGATCGTGCCGACCTCTGCGGCAATATATGCCGATGAGCTGCCGCCAAATGCTCCCGAAATGGATCAGAAGGCGTTCATCGACGATGTGTACTCCCGTCTTGACGGCAGCATTGTCACTATTGACGCATATTCTGCCATGATGAGCGGCCGTGAGGATTACATCTACTACCGCAACGACCATCACTGGACGAGCGGAGGGGCATTTGCGGCTTACACTGCCGCAGGGAAGAAAATGGGATATACTCCCGTTTCATCGGGCAGCTTCGATATCGAGCACGCAAGCTATGATTTCAGAGGAACGTTCTATTCAAAGGTGCTATACAGCGGCACAGAAGCGGATACCGTTGACCTGTGGATACCCACGGGAGGCGAAAAGACCGAGGCGGTGGAGATATACTCCTCCTTCGGCGAGGAGCCTGCGGTTTACGACAGTATGTATTTCAGGGATTACCTTGATGTGAAGGATAAATATTCTACCTTCCTCGGACCTAATCAGCCAATGGTCACAATAAAAACGGGCAGCGAGGGCGGAAGGCTGCTTATGTTCAAGGACAGCTATGCTCACTGCTATGTGCAGTTTCTTGCGCAGAACTACAGCGAGATAACCCTTGTGGATCTGAGATATATACAGCTTTCCTACAAGGAGCTGATAAATGCGGAAAGCTACGATCAGGTCATGTTCCTTTACAATGCTTCGGGATTTTCAAAGGACGAAAATCTGAAAAAGCTTATGTTTTGACGTCAATGATGAATAAAGTGTTGACAGCATTTTTATGTTGTGATAAAATGAACCTGTATATAAAAAATCAGCGATAATAATCTAAATACGGAGGTCCGGTATGGAATACAGAAAACTTGACAGACAGGGCATAGAAACATCTCTTCTCGGCTACGGCTGCATGAGATTTCCTACCGACAGCAGCGGAAGGATAAACGAAGCGGAAGCTGAAAAGCTCCTTGACAAGGCTATTTCGGGGGGAGTTAATTATATCGACACCGCATATCCTTACCACAACGGCGAAAGTGAGCCTTTCACGGGCAGGGTGCTGGACAAGTATCCCCGTGACAGCTATTATCTTGCAACAAAGCTTCCCTGCTGGGAGGTAAATTCCCTTGACGACGCCAAAAGGCTCTTTGCGCAGCAGCTTGAAAGGCTCCACAAGGACTATGTGGATTTCTACCTGCTCCATGCGCTGAGCATAAATTCATGGCGCAGAATGCTTGACCTTGGAGTCGTAAGCTACTGCGAAAAGCTTAAAGCCGAGGGAAAGATACGCTTTTTCGGCTTTTCCTTCCATGACACCTTTGACGCTTTCGAGGAGATACTCACCTACAGGGACTGGGATTTCTGCCAGATACAGCTTAATTATATGGATACCGATTATCAGGCAGGACTTAAAGGCTGCGAGCTTGCGGAAAAGCTGAATGTCCCCGTTATCGTAATGGAGCCTGTCAAGGGCGGTTCCCTTGCAAATCTCCCCGATAGTATCACGGAACGGTTCAGAGAGCTTCGCCCCGACGCTTCAACGGCTTCATGGGCGCTCCGCTGGGTGGGCAGCCTGAAAAATGTCAAGGTCATTCTCAGCGGAATGTCCGATATGTCGCAGGTGGAGGATAATTTAAAGACCTTCGGTGAGTTCGTTCCTCTGAACGCTGAGGAGCAGCAGACTGTTTCCGATACTGCGGCGGCTCTGAGAAGGCGTGTCCGCAACGGCTGTACAGGCTGCAATTACTGTATGCCATGCCCTGCGGGGGTCAATATCCCGTATAATTTCAGCATATGGAATACATACGGCATTTACGAAAACAAGGGTCACACCATATGGCAGTGGTCACATGACATTGACGAAAAGCAGAAGGCGCTGAACTGCATATCCTGCGGAAAATGCGAGAAGGCTTGTCCTCAGCATATTTCCGTAAGGGAAAACCTCAAGGCATTGCAGGAGGAGCTTGACGGACTGAAATACTGATTTTTCATTCTGAAAGGATCTACATATGAAATTTGATTTCGGAAAGCTTGCGGAAGGTTTTCAGAACAGAAAAAAGAAAAGCAAGCTGTCTTCGGCAAAATTTATCGCTCTCGGCTTTCTGCTGATAATTGCCATAGGGACCTGTCTGCTTATGCTGCCCGCTGCCTCAAAAGGGGAGCAGCCGAAATTGCTTGACGCAATGTTCACGGCAGTATCCGCTTCATGCGTTACGGGACTTGTGGTTTTTGACACCTTTTCCCGGTGGACGGTGTTCGGGCAGACAGTTATTCTTGTGCTGATACAGATAGGCGGTCTTGGAGTAATGACCATCATCAGCATGGTTTCGGTGCTGCTTGGCAGAAAGATAGGACTAAAGGAGAGAAGCATTCTTCAGGACAGCGTTAATAATATGCAGATAGGCGGAATTATCCGTCTTATGAAGAAGATATTCAAGGGAACGTTTCTTATCGAGGGCATAGGCGCAGTTCTGCTTGCAATAAGAATGATACCCGAATTGGGTGCGGGCAAAGGTATATACAGTGCCGTTTTCACGTCCATATCCGCATTCTGCAATGCAGGCTTCGATTTAAACGGAAGATACGGCGAATATTCCTCACTTGTTCATTTTTATAACGACCCTCTTGTGAACATAACCGTTATGCTGCTGATAATTATCGGCGGAATAGGTTTTGTGGTGTGGGAAGATGTTCTTGCCAACAAATTTAAGTTTTCCGCCTACAGGCTCCATTCAAAGATAGTCCTTGTCATGACGGCAGTTCTGACCTTCGGCGGTGCAGTCATATTCTTCCTGTTTGAATATAATAACCCTGCGACTATCGGGGATATGAATATGGGTGAGAAGATCCTTGTATCATTTTTCAATTCGATCACCCCGAGAACTGCCGGATTTAATACGGTAGATACCGCCCTGCTTACCCCTGCAAGCAAATTTCTGACTATAGTATATATGTTTATCGGAGGAAGCCCCGGTTCTACTGCGGGCGGAGCAAAGACCGTCACAATAGCTGTTCTTATAATTTCCGCTCTTTCAAACCTTCGCAGCGACGAGGACTGCAATGTTTTCGGCAGACGGCTTGACGAGGACGCACCGGGAAAGGCGCTTGCTGTTGTTACGGTAAATATAAGCCTTATTATTTTCGCAGTTATTGCCATATCCGCAAATCAGCCTGAGTTTGCCCTTACAGATGTTGTTTTTGAAGCGTTTTCCGCAATTGACACGGTGGGCATGACCACAGGCATAACAAGAGCGCTCAGTCCTTTTTCACGGTGCGTGATAATGTTCCTGATGTACTGCGGAAGAGTGGGAAGCGTATCCTTTGCGCTTATATTCACACGGAACAAACGGTACACGGGAGTGCATAATCCCACGGAATCCGTAAGCATCGGCTGATGAACGCCGACTGACTGTATTGCCAACAGGAGGAATTTATATTATGAGATCTGTACTTATTATCGGAATGGGACGATTCGGAAAGCATCTTACAAGCAAGTTTGCCGAGCTTGGTGCTGACGTAATGGCGGTGGACAATCGTGAGGAGAACATTCGTGAGGTCATGCACTGCGCCTGCAATGTAAAGATAGCCGACTGCACCAACGAGGAGGCTCTGAGGAGTCTTGGTGTAGGAAATTTTGACATATGCTTTGTCTGCATAGGCTCAAACTTTCAGGCGAGCCTTGAGATAACGAGTTTGCTCAAGGAAATGGGCGCAAAGAAGGTCATAAGCAAGGCGAGCACGGTGATCCATGCGAAGTTCCTTGCACGAAACGGCGCAGACGAGGTAGTTTATCCCGAACGTGACCGTGCGGAGAAGCTTGCTGTTCAGTACAGCGTATCGAATATTTTTGATTTTATCGAGCTTTCGGAGGACACGGGTATTTACGAAACCCCTGTTATTCCGAGCTGGACGGGACACAGCATTATCGAACTGAACATTCGCAGCAAATACAAGCTGAACATTCTTGCCATAAAGAAGGAGGACGAGCTTTTCCCTCTTCCTGCGGCGGATTATGTTTTTGAGCGTGACGATCACATGGTTATTCTCGGCAGGCAGAAAGATGTTGAAAAGCTTCTAAAGCTTATCAAAGACTGAGGCAGGGCAGGCTGAGCCTGCACGCAATCGGCAGCATGATGCTGCACCCTCTCGTTTCATAATTTATTGTGGCGGCATAGTTCTTGGCTCGGTAACGGTACTTTATTTGTACCCGTTGCCGAGCTTTTTTATTTTAGTTTTTCTGAATATGATAGATGTTTCATTGCCCGTTTTTGTGAGGATAGTTTTTGTTTTTTTCGTATTGTTATTTTGAAATGAAAGATAATTCGATACCCTGCAAAGGGAAAACCTTCAGGAGAGGGGGGAGCGCTCGGAGCGCTACGGACGCAGCCGCCTCCCCCCTCTCCTTGCGGTTTTCCCTCTGCACTCCCTTTCCCTAAACCACACCCCCTTTAGGCTATGCTCTTTCATTGCCCTAATTGCTTATACAGTAATTAGGTGTTTCTTTTTTTGGATTATCAAAAAAACTATACTTTTTTTAGAATAAAATTTTTGTGCATTTTCTTTGGACAAACAAAATAACGGGCAAAACCCTTACTAAAACTATGGTAAATTCGTGAAACCATTTTCTGCCCTTTTAGTTTCGCAGTTACTGAACTTACCATGTATCTTGCCTTTTTAGTAAAGTAATTCCGTATCTTACCTTCGGAAGTGTAACTTCCGATACGCAAGAACAGAAAAATCGGCAAAGGAAGAGAGGTGAAAGGGAAAGGGGAAGCACGAGGGGGGAAACCGCATGTTAACCGAAGGTTAACGAGAGAGAAGGAAATGCCGATTTTTGCCGGATTTTCTTTTTCCTTCTCTCATATAGGTTTCCCCCCTCGTGGGCAATGAAAGAACTTACATTTTAAAATAACAATACGAAAAAAAACAAAAACTATCCTTCCAAAAACGGACAATGAAACAACTTCCATATGCAAAAAAAGCTCGGTAAACGGGTACAAATAAAGTACCGTTACCGAGCCAAAAACTTTCAATTCAAAATAATTATGATACGGTTGGGTGCAGGCTCAGCCTGCCGTTACCGAGCCAAGAACTTTCAATTCAAAATAACTATGATACGGTCGGGTGCAGGCTCAGCCTGCCCTGCCTATATGCAGAAATCGCTGCCGGATTTTTCGGAGCTTTTTTCAATAATGTCCTGTAAAGTAACACCGTCAAGATAATCGGTCACTGCCTTGTATAACCCCGCCCAAACATCAAGAGTCATGCAGCTGTCCGCCCTCGGACATTCGTTCACCTCAAATTCAAGACAAGGGATAGGCGCAAGACTTCCCTCCGTTATGCGGAGAATCTCCCCCACAGTGTACTGATCGGGCGACTTTGCAAGCATGTATCCGCCCTGATAACCCCTGTTGGTTTTGAGCAGACCCGATTTGTTAAGCAGGGGAACTATCTGCTCAAGGTATTTCTTTGAAATATTCTGACGTTCTGCTATGTCTTTCAGCGCAACATATTCGTTGTTCTGATGCATGGCAAGATCAAGTAACATTCGCAGAGCATATCTGCCTTTTGTGGATATCTTCATATTCAGTTCCTCCTGTAGAATTTTTAGATTGATACTATTATACCATAGGCTTTGTAGGTTTTCAAGTGATTTTTTTAAAATTATTTCAAATATAGATAAAATGTAAAAAAAATAAAAACCACTTGATTTTTCTGTGCAATGGCATTATAATGTAATTAGCACTCAAAAGATACGAGTGCTAACACTTAATAGGTTCAAGTGCTAATAATATAATTACAATAAAAGGATGTGTTCTTAATGGCTGAAACAAAGCAGTTTAAAGCAGAATCCAAGCGTCTGCTTGACATGATGATCAATTCAATATACACTCACAAGGAGATCTTTCTCCGTGAGCTTATCTCAAATGCCAGCGACGCTATCGACAAGCTCTATTTTCTCTCCCTTACCGACGATAAGGTCGGCATGAATAAGGACGATTTTGCTATCAACCTCGTTGCCGATAAGGATAACGGCACCCTTACCATCTCCGATAACGGTATCGGAATGACTGCCGAGGAGCTTGAAAACAACCTGGGCGTTATTGCAAACAGCGGCTCCTTCAAGTTCAAGAACGAAAACGGCAAGAGCGACGATGTGGATATCATCGGTCAGTTCGGTGTAGGCTTCTATTCTGCTTTTATGGTCGCAAAGGAAGTTGAGGTCAAGACAAAGGCTTACGGCTCCGATAAGGCATACCTCTGGAAATCAAGCGGCGTTGACGGCTATACTATCGAGGAATGTGAAAAGGATACGGTGGGCACAGAAATAACCCTTACAATGAAGGACGATACCGAGGACGAATGCTTCGACGAATATCTTGATTCCTA
>JBJERW010000021.1:0-3274 GCA_051882475.1 Huintestinicola sp.
CCCAGCCCTTGGAGGGTCCCATTACGTGTCTGTGCTCGCCCCAGTAGGTGAGGTCAGGGGACTGGCTGATGAACATATCGCCGAAAGGTGTGTGTCCGCTGTCGGAAGGACGGCTCATCATCATGTACTTGCCGTTGATCTTTCTGGGGAACATTACGCCGTTTCTGTTGAAGGGGAGATATGCGTTTTCAAGCTGTGTGAATTCCTTGAAATCATATGTATATGCAATGCCGATTGTGGGCTTCCAGCCGTATGCGTTGCACCATGTTACGATGTACTTGTCCTCAAGCTTGCATACTCTGGGGTCGTAGCCGTACTGCCACTCTGCAACCTCGGGGATATCACACTTGAACTTGATTCTTTCCTCGTTGATGTCCCAGTTGATTCCGTCCTTGGAGAAGCCTACGTGAAGCTCCATGTTTCTTTCCCTGTCGTCTACACGGAAAACGCCTGCGAACTTATAATCGCCGTTTTCAAAGGGAACTACAGAGCTGTTGAAGATAGAGTTTGAAGGCTCTCTGTAGCCGTTTGCCTTCTTGACCATGATCTGGTCACGCTTGATGATGGGGTTTGCATTGTAGCGCCATACTACATCTTTGCAGCCCTCGGGCTTGTCCATCCAAGGGATGTTGGGGAGCTTTGTACCGTTGATAACCTGAGTCTTCATTGGGATATTCCGCCTTTCAATTTTTAATATTTTTTATTCAGCTTTTATCGGCTGATAATTTCCTTAAGTGATTTTGACCACGGTTCATTTATCTCGTGACCGATCACATGTACACTATAACAAATTTTTGTTCTTTTGTCAATAGAGTGCTGATAGGACAATTTATTGCGTTTAATTTTGTTATAATTGCACAAAAAATGCTTTTGCCCGATAATTATGGGGCGACAGAGGAGTTTTTTTTATTGTTTAAACGTTTAAATTTTTCTCACGGTGGAATTTTTTAACGATCATTTCGGAAGATTTTTGTGAAAAAATGTTCTGTTAAATTATTATTGCAATAAAGTTCATTAAAAGTTTATAAAATTTATTTTGCGCAGATTAAATTAACTATTTAATTGATTAAAAAATGAGAGTGATATTCTTCTCGGCTATATTTCCTTATGAGAATGTATTTTTTCGATTTTTTTAATTTATTTGATAATTTGTGAATTATTATTGACAAAAAATATTTTTTATGGTAAAATCATTATTACAGGCTTTTTGAACGGCTATCATAAAATATGCGGAAGGTTTTCCCGAATAAAATGGAGGTACATATGGGCGCTACTAATATTACATCTTACAAATGTCCGTGCTGCGGCGCAGAGCTGAAATTCTCCTCTTCGTCACAGAAAATGACCTGCGAATACTGCGGAACGGAGATGGACGTCGCTGCCGTTGAGCAGTTCAATCAGACCGCTGCCGAGGTTCGGGAGGACAGCTGCGGCTGGAATGATTACAGCGAAACGGAGATGTCCGCCGATGAAAACAGCTGCGCATATGTCTGCAAGTCATGCGGAGCTGAGATCGTGGGCGACAAGACTCTGGGGGCTTCCGAATGCCCTTACTGCGGCAGTCCCGTTGTCATGAACGACAAATTTGACGGAATGCTAAGGCCCGATTACATTATCCCCTTTAAGGTGGACAAGGAGAAGGCTAAGGAGGAATTTAAGAATTTCTGCAAGGGCAAAAAGCTGCTGCCGGGCGATTTCATTTCGGCGCACAGGATTGAAAGCATTCAGGGAATTTACGTTCCATACTGGCTTTTCGACTGCGACACGGAGGCTTCCATTCGGCTAAGGGCTACAAAGGTCAAAACCTGGACAGAGGGCAATTACGAAGTTACAAAGACCGACCATTACCTTGTTATCCGTGACGGTCAGATAGGCTTCGATCATGTTCCCGTTGACGGTTCAACAAAAATGGATCACGCTTATACCGAGGCTGTCGAGCCTTTCATTACAAGCGAAGCTGTTCCTTTCGGCACGGCTTACCTTTCGGGTTATCTTGCGGACAGATACGACAGGAGTGCTGAGGAAAGCAAGCCGAGAGCCAACGAACGTATCAAAAACAGCGTGGAATCCGAATTTGAAAAGACTGTTGAGGGATATACTACGGTTACAACCGAATCTTCCACCGTCAATTTCAAGGACGGCAAGATAAGCTACAGCCTTATGCCGATGTGGCTCATGACCGCAAAGTACGGCGACAAGCAGTATACCTTTGCGATGAACGGTCAGACGGGAAGATTTGTTGGCAGGCTGCCTTTTTCCATAGGCAAGGCTGTTGGCTGGTTTATCGGTATCGCTGCGGTTTCGTCCGTTGTGATCTCGCTCATTTTATCCGCACTGGGTATGTAACGGAGGTATAGTATGAACAGATTAAAAAAAGCTGCGGCTGCTTTCATTTCCGCTGCTGCATTGACTTCCGCCATTGCCTGCTGCTCGGTCGGGGTATGCGCAGAAAGTCAGTACAAGATTTATGATGATGCCTATCTGCTTTCCGATGAGGAATGCGCTGCCGTTGAGGAACAGCTTGGGGATATATCTTATAATTATGACACGGATATTGTTGTATTCACGATACAGAGCCTTGAGGGGGACACCGTTGAGTCTTGGAGCGAATATTTGAATTCCGAGTACGGCACGGGAATGGGAAACGGCGGAATATCCTTGCTTGTTGCTATGGACGAGAGGGAATGGGATATATATGCTTTCGGTACGGCTAAGGCTGAGGTTTTTATTCCCGATGTTCGTGAAAATATCGGCAGCTCGGTAAAGTCATATCTATCAGGCGGCGATTATTATTCGGCGTTTACCACGTTCGGAGAGCTTTGTGCCGAGCAGCTTGCATATGTTGAGGAAAACGGTCCGAACACGGCTGACAGCTATGCGGGAAAGAAGAGCATTGCGGTTCCTGTCGGCATAGGTGCAGGTCTTATTATTGCGCTGATAGCGGTGCTTATTATGAAATCCTCCCTTAACACGGCGGTGCCCGAAAGCCGTGCGGACAACTATATCAGAAAGGGCAGCATGAAGCTTAACCGCTCCATTGACCTTTTCCTTTACTCTACTATTGAGAAGACGGAAAAGAAGAGCGATGACGATTCATCGTCCGATACCTCAAACGGACATACAAGCGGAAGCTTTTAAAATTTGGTTGTTTGATATAATGGCGGCGGAATTATTTCTGCCGCCTTAGTTTGTCGAAAAAGGTAGGCAGCGAAAAAACTTTAGTTTCTAATCGGAGCAAAAGTTTCGCTCAAGCCTTTTCCAAAGGCTTGCAGGG
>JBJERW010000022.1:0-14682 GCA_051882475.1 Huintestinicola sp.
AAGGAGAGAAAATGTCTGTGAAGGGAAAAAAATCCGCAAAAAAAACCGCTCTGATGGCGGTGGAGGGACTGGAAAAGATCTACCCCGACGCTCTCTGCTCACTTGTTTACGAAAAGCCCTATGAGCTTATGATAGCAGGCAGGCTTTCGGCGCAGTGCACCGACGCAAGGGTAAACATTGTCACAAAGGTACTCTTTGAAAAATATCCCACCCTTGAAGCCTTTGCAAATGCCGATATAGAGGACGTTGCGGAGATAGTCAAGCCCTGCGGTCTTTACCGCACAAAGGCAAAGAGCATTGTGGAGATGTCCCGTCAGCTCCTGTACGACTATGGCGGAGAGATACCGAAAACCGTGGAGGAGCTTACAAAGCTTTCGGGTATCGGACGGAAAACCGCCAATCTTATCATGGGTGACGTTCATCATCTCCCCGCAGTAGTGACGGACACCCACTGCATACGCATCTGCGGACGGCTGGGACTTACTCGCAGCAAGGACCCGAAAACGGTGGAAGACGACCTTCGGAAGCTGCTTCCGCCCGAAAGATCCTCCGATTTCTGCCATCGGCTCGTGCTCTTCGGCAGGGATACCTGCACCGCAAGAAGCCCCAAATGCGAAAGCTGTCCTCTGCAAAGATATTTCCGTGAAAACGGGAATGATACGGTTTGCAGACTGTAAGCGTTCTTAAAACAACATAAAAAAATTCCGTCAATATTTGTATATCATTTTCGCTATAAATCGACAATAAATTATTGACAAAGAGTAAAAATTATGATATCATTTCACATAGTAAGGGTATTAGGTCTATGATACGTCAAAGAAAAAAGGCATAGACAGACCCTAACCGGGAGGAAGATAATATGAAGGTAAAAAAACGTTATATCGTTGCATGCGTTCTGCTCTGCATAATGAGCCTTGTTCTCAGTGCAGCTATTTTCTACATAGAGGTTGACCTTGCAAGATATACAAAGCTCAACAGAACAGTTTCCGAATCATGGATCTCTACAGAGTACTTTGTAACAAAAGCTTACGACTCCTCCGAGATCGACAAGGATGCTGAGATGAACTACAACTACATCGGCACAAAGACCCTAGTTGACGGAAAATACGAAGCTTACGGAATTTCAAGATACGGCACGGGACTTATCGTCAATCAGGAAGCAAAGCTCGGCGACAGGCTGACGGTTTACTTCAAGCCCGACAACCCGGACCTTGAATATGCTAAGGTTTCCTACACTCAGTACTTTATAATCGTTATCGGTCTGTTCGTTCTTGACATCGTGCTTGTAATACTCAGCATGGTACTCAGCAAGAAGCTCAAGGAAAACACCTTCAGCGATTCGCCCATTACCATCATGAACATTCCTATCGCCGTTCTTATCATCGGCGTTGTTATCGGATTCTTCGCAGGTATGCTCATGGGCAATCTCCAGGTCGGCTCCTCCTATACCGATATCAACACAGCAGTCGCACAGCAGTACGAAACTCACGAGCTTACTTAATAAACCGAAAACAGACGGCGGCAAAATATCTTATGGGAACATTATGTTTTCCCGAAGATATTTGGCTGCCGTTTTTATAGTTAAAAACAGATATCCTGCCATGTAAATATGTATATGCCCCGAATTATGATTTACATTAGAAATAAACGGGGAAATATGTTATACTAAAAAACACTGTTTAATGCAGTGCAGTATTGATCGTATATTACAATTGAAATGAGTGATTTTGTAAGTGAAAAAATATTTTGACGTGCTTTTAAGAGCCATTATGACAGGCTTTGCCATAGGAATCGGCGGAACGGTCTATCTGTCCTGCGAGAACAAATTTCTCGGTGCTTTCCTTTTCGGAACGGGACTTTTCGTAATACTTAGCTTCGGCTTCTCCCTATTTACGGGAAAGGTGGGCTACGCCGTCGAAAACAAGCCCTCCTATCTTATCGACCTTGTTGTCATATGGCTCGGAAACCTTATCGGAACGACGGCAATGGGTCTGATGATAAGCTGCACGAGGATAAGCGGAGCGGTTTCCGAAAAGGCTGCCGCCATATGCGAAGCAAAATTTGCCGATAACTTTTTAAGCATTTTTATTCTTGCATTTTTCTGCGGTATGCTTATGTTTATTGCGGCGGACGGCTTCAAGACCATAACAAATCCCGTAGGTCAGATGCTGGCTGTGTTCCTGCCCGTAATGGTATTCATTCTCAGCGGATACGAACACTGCATTGCTAATATGTTCTACTTTACCGCCGCAAAAGTATGGTCGGCAAACACTGTTGCCTACCTGCTTGTGATGACCCTCGGCAACGCTTTCGGAGGAATGTTTATCCCCTTTGTAAGAAAAGGCTTTGCAAAGCAGAGCTGATCACGGCACTCTATTGATTTATGAAACAGATCGTGGTATAATAATACATAGCTCAATATTATCCGGAAGGAATGATAATACAAACCATGAAAGGTTATAGGATCAGTGTTTTGCGCCACGGTCACACCGAAGCAAACGAAAAAGGAATGTATATCGGAAAAACCGACCTGCCCCTCAGCGAGGAGGGCAAGCAGGAGCTTCGTGAAAAATATGAGATGCACGAATATCCCAAGGTCCAGAGAGTTTATTCAAGCCCTCTCGAACGTGCGGTCCAGTCTGCGGAGATACTTTTCCCCGACCGTGAGATAGTCATTGCGGACGACCTGAGGGAAATGGATTTCGGCGGCTTTGAAGGTCTTTGCGTGGAGGACCTTATCAAGCTTGACAGCTACAAGCAGTGGCTCAAAGGCGGACTTGACAACGCTCCCCCCAACGGCGAAAGCATGAGAGAGGTCGTTCTCCGCTGCTATGCCGCTCTTAACGCAATAGTTCTGGATATGATGAAGGAAAATCTTACCCACACGGGCATAGTTACCCATTCGGGTATACTTATGAATATGATGTCCTGCTTCGGTCTGCCAAAGCTCAAGCCTATGGAGTTTGCCTGCGAGGTTGGCGAGGGCTATGAGATACTCATAACCGCTCAGATGTGGCAGAACAGCAATGCTTTTGAGATACTCGGAAAGATACCCGGCTACAGTGCGGTAGGCTTCACCGACTCAGGAGAGGCGGAATTTGATTATGAAGAAAATCCTTAATATTCACGATATAAAGTCCCGTGCCCTGAAGATACTTTCAAAATGCTGGGTGGAGTCTGCTTTTATCAGTCTGCTTAATATCAGCATACCCTGCATTGTCTATATGACTGTCCTGCTTACCGCAACAGCTGTGGGCGTTCATGACCCGAAAACCATTTTGCCTGTGTTCACTTCATTTCCGCCGCTGCTTATCGCTCTTGCGGCGGTTCTTGTCACAGCCGCATATTTTATCTCGGCGCCGCTGTATTTCGGAACAAGATGGTTTTTTCTTCAAGCGGCTTCGGGGAATTATATGCCCGTTTCCTCGGTATTTGCATGCTACAGCTCCGCAAAATCCGTAATGCGTTCCATAAGGATACGGTTCTACACCTGCATAAGAAAGCTTGTTTACCTGCTGCCATGCATTGCGGCAATAGGCGTGGTAGCCGATCTTGCACGAAGGCTCTCGGTTTATTACAACAGCTCTGCCGTGACCGCTGCTTTCAGGGTCGGCACGGTGATATTCATCATATGCATTCTGGTGATCTATTTCGTACTCACCATGAAGTACATTCCCTTAGGCTATATGCTTGCGGAAAATCCCGACAGCGGTCTTCATGACATTCTCGCCTGCACACAGAAAATGCTTGACAAATACAGCAGCTCAATGCTGCTGATGTACGGTTCATTTTCACCGTGGTGGCTTACATATCTTCTCATTTTCCCATACTTTTTTGTTCAGCCTTATGTTATTATGATAACCGCCGTATTTATACGAATGGCTACCGAACCCGAAACCGCCGAAGAAAATAACTCAAACATTGAGGAAAAGCCTGTGGGAGAGCTTCAGAATGTGTGATAATGCAAACAGGCGGAGAATATGCCTTTCGGTAACGGAAAAAGACTAAGGCAAAGCCGCAGGAGATTTTCTGCGCAGCCGCATATCACGCAGAATGATAATAAAGCTCAAGCAGACGGAAAACGGCATCACCCGAAACGGCATTCTGTGCAAAACAACAGACAGGCTTTTGAGGGGAGATACTATCGTTCTGACTCTACCTGCGGACGAAAAGGCACAGGACGCAAATCATCTGCTGTCCGTCCCCAAGGTATATGAGGACGAGGACATAGTTATCTACAACAAGCCTTCGGGCATGCCCGTTCACCCTTCGGCAAAGCACAGGCAGGACACTCTCGGAAACTGTTTTGCTGCCGAATACGGAGGACTTGCCTTCCGTCCCGTGAACCGCCTTGACAAGGACACCTCGGGACTTTGCCTTATCGCCAAAAATCCCCTTGCGGCAAACATAAGCAGCGAAAGCATAAGCAAGGTATACTATGCCGCCGTAAGCGGAAGGATAGCCGAATCAGGCAGGATAGATGCTCCTATCGCAAGGGAACGGAAGTCCATAATAAAACGAGTTGTGCGCTCCGACGGAAAGCACGCCGTCACAAATTACACTCCCCTCCGCTCGAACGGGAAATACACTCTTCTGGAAATTACCCTTGAAACGGGAAGAACTCATCAGATACGGGTACATATGGCGCATATCGGTCACCCTCTTGCGGGGGACGACCTTTACGGGGGCAGCAGGGAGGATATCTCCCGTCAGGCGCTCCACTGCGGCAGAATGACCCTTACCCACCCAGTTACGGGAGAAACAATAACGGCAAGCGCACCGTTGCCAGAGGATATGTGCACGCTAATATAATAACGCTAAAAAACCGCCGATATGCATCTCGCATATCGGCGGTTATCATTTTTATTCCTTTACCGAACCGTTTACCAGACCGCTGTAAATATATTTCTGCAAGAATAAGAATATAATAAGCGTCGGAATGATACAAATTACGATTCCCGCAAAAATTATCTCCCACTTTGCTCCGTAAGGACCGATGAAGTTGTAAAGAGCTGTGGATACAACAGGCTTTGATTTGCCCATATAAAGCTGTGGTGTGTAGAAGTCGTTGTAGATGCTGATTATCTTGATGATAAGCACCGTTGCTATAGCAGGCTTCAAAAGGGGGAAGATTATCTTGAAATAAACGGTGAAATAGTTTGCTCCGTCAATAATTGCGCTTTCGTCAAGCGAATAGGATATGTTGTTGAGGAACTGTATGAATATGTAGATAGAAATGATGTCCGTGCCGAGGTAAAGAATTATGGGAGCTGCCATTGTGCCTACAAGGTGGAAGCTGTTTACGATACGGTAAACCGTTACCTGCATAGAAATATTCGGCAGCAGGGTCGCAAGCAGGAATGCAGCTTTCAGCACCGTACCGATAGTCGTTTTGAAGCGCTGGAGAACATATGCTGTCATTGAACCTGTGATAACTGTTCCCACGCAGGAAAACAGCAGGATAATGACCGTATTCTTGAAGCCTTCGAGAACCTGTCCGTCAATGAATGCGGTCTTGTAGTTGCTCCATTCGATCTTGGTGGGAAGGGCAAAAACATTTGAGGACAAAAACTCCGTATTGCTCTTTAAGGAGCCGAGAAACACTACCACAAGGGGTATGATTACAACCAAGCATGCTACGACAAGGACTGCATATTTAAGAAAAGTAAATATTCCCGCAGTCACCTTGCTTCGCATCTCTTCGCTGCTGTAAGGCTTTGTGTTTTCCATGTTACTTCTCCTCCTTGAACACCAGCTTCTGGATAACCGTGACAATGATGATTATAAGCGTCAGCACAACCGCCATTGCCGAGGCAAGACCGACCTTCTGGAACTTGAACGCCGTTTCCGTGGTCTGGATAACGAATGTGCTTGAACCGAACTTTCCGCCTGTGATGATGTAAGGTATCTCGTAAACGCTTATTGCGCCCTTAACGGCAAGTATCATCTGGAGCAGGATAATGGGACGGATACCGGGAGCGATTATGTACTTGAAAACCTGCCAGCGGTTTGCGCCGTCAAGCTCGGCAGCCTCATATATATCGGGGGAAACCGACTGTATCGCACCGATGAACATTACAAGGTCGAAGCCAATGTAACGCCATATGGATACAAACACAAGGCATACGTTTACAAGCCCCTCCGTGGAGAGGAATTTTACGGGGTCGCCGCCGAGAAGTGTGATTATGGAGTTGAGAGTACCATCGGTATTGGTTACGCCGTCACCTCTCTGGAAAAAGCGTCGGAATATTACCGCAACCGCAACGGTGTTTATCATGTAGGGGAAGAAGAGAACGCCCTTGAAGAAATTGCTGCCTCTGATCTTGGAGCAGAGGATAGTAGCAAGGAAAAGGGCAAGACCAAGCTGGATAAACGAACCGAACAGATAGTAAATACTGTTCTTGAAGGTGGAAAAATATTCGGGAGTGGTGAAGATAGTTTTATAGTTTTCAAGTCCCACAAATTCTACGCTTGCACCGAACTGGTCACGTTCTTCAAAGCTGTATTTGAACATGTTGAATGCGGGGATATACGTGAATACAAATAAAAGTACCGTGGGGACGAGCAGGAATAGAACGACAGTCACCATTTTGTTTACATACTGCTTGCTGAGTCCGCCTTTTATACGCTCGCTCGCTTTGACAAGATCTCCTGTTGTTTTAGCCATACGCCATGCCTCCTTAACCGTGTATCATAGATTATTGGTCTGCAAAACAGCAAAATCGGACAACCGCTGCCATTGATTTTTTGCAATTTTGCAGACAAATAATCTGCATGAATTAATACTAATTTCCGACTTTACGGGGCAGCGTTTTTCCTGCCCCGAAGCCGAAAATCAGGAGAGAATGATAAAATGAAGAAAGAAAATGGTTATATAACCGACATTGACACATTAGGGGATAATGCATCAATGCCGCTTAATAACTGAAAAGCTTAGCCGAGGATAGAATCTCTGGATTCTGCCCAAGCCTTGTTTACATCGTCGCAGATAGCATTGTAAGCGTCTTCGCCTTCGCCCTTGAATGCTGCCTCAGCCATTCTGAACTTGAAGTTTGTTGCAGCATCGCCCCAAGGGTCAACCTCGGAAGCCTTTGCGATCTCGTCATATTTGCCGATAAGCTCTTCGGGTGTAGGATTCTCAACAAAGAGCTGAACGCCAAGCTCGTCGAAGGAAGAAAGTGTTTCGGGCATGGGTGAACCCTTAAGACCTGAGATCTCGCCTTCGTTCTGAGCAAAGCCCGAATCTGTGCAGAACCATACTGCATATGCCTTTGCAGCTTCAAGATTGGAGGAATTCTTGTTAACGCTCATCATATAGTCGTTGCTGGATACGGAGTAGATCTGACCGTCAATGCTGTTGGGGAAAGGCATGTATCCGATATCGGCTACATCACAGCCTGCATTTACAGCAGCCTCCTGGAACTGGCTGATAGCCCATGAACCGAGAACCATTGTACCGATCTTGCCCTGTGCGAATGCAGGCTTACAGCCTTCCCAGTCGGTTGTTGAGGGGTCTTCCTCGTGAAGTGTGGGATCGGAGTAGATCTTGTAAAGTGTGCCGTAAACAGCGTCATAAGGGCTTCCTGCACTGAAAAGATCCATCTTGTCGGTAAGGAGCTTTGTGTTGTAGTCGGGATCTCCGGAAGCACCTACTACAAGGGACTGCCACTGGCAGATAGTCCAGCCTGCGCTGTAGTTTGTATAGTAAGGAATAGCGTCTGTGTTGTCGGCGATCTTCTTAAGGCACTCGATAAATTCATCGGTAGTTGTGGGGAGCGATGTGATGCCTGCGTCAGCCCATACCTTCTTGTTGTAGAGGATACCCGAAGCCGTACCGCCTGTAGGAAGAGCGTAGACCTGTCCGTCAACGCTGTAGTTTTCAAGCCAGTAATACTTCTGTGAAAGCTCGTCATAGCTGCCGAAGGATTCAAAGAAGTTGGGGAAATCTGCCTGCTTGAGAGCCTGAGGAGTCATAAGAACGTCGCCGTAGTTGTCCGACTGCATTCTTGTTGCAATTTCGTCCGCATAGTTTGTATAGGACTCGTATACGACCTGTACATCGGGATAAAGTGCATTAAAGCCTTCTGTAAGCTTTGCCATTGTTCCGTCCTGGTCACGGTCTGTACGGTGGTGAAGCACTGTAATAGTACCCGAAATGCCTTCGCCGCCCTCGGTGCTGCCTGCGTCTGCGGCAGTATCTCCTGCTGCGGCTGTTGTGCCGTCATTTCCGGCAGCTGTTGTTCCGTCTGTGCTCTCGCTTCCCGATGAGCAGGCTGTTAAAACCGAACCTGCCATAAGTACCGCTGCAAGTGCGGCCATTGTTCTTTTAATCTGCATAAAAATAACCTCCTGAAACATTTGTAATTTGGTGTAATTTATTTTTCGGCTGCTTAAATATTACAGTTTCATTATAGCTTTATTGATAATTTTGTCAATCAAAAAGCGGATTATTGGCATTTTGTACAATGAACATCTGTTAACCTTTAATGGTTTGCACATGATAATCCTGTGTTAACCCGAACATAGGGCATATTTTTGTAACAATCAACAAAAACTCACCACACTTTTAGGTAAAAATAATAAACATTAACAATCCAAAGAGGGGCATTAATTAATATTTTGTGACAAATGATTTTTGATGGCAACGTTTTCGTTCATAAAAAGTTTAAATACATAAGTTAAATTTAATCAATTAAATCAACTTAACATAACTTAACTTTGGTTTTTTCAGGATAATTTTTAACCGCTTTGGCAAAGTGTATAACTTTCTCTTGCCATGGAATTAAATATGTGCTAAAATCAAAGTAATAAATCTTCGGAGGGATAATATGCCGAAAGAAGTCACCATGAAAAACATAGCCGAAAAGCTCGGCATAAGCGTGGTTGCCGTTTCAAAGGCGCTGAGCGGAAAAAAGGGAGTCAGCGACGAGCTGAGGACAAGAGTCAGACGTACTGCCGATGAAATGGGATACCGCTACGAAACCGCCGCAGTGAGAAAAAAGGACTGCAGCAATAATATAGGTATAATCGTTGCGGAAAGATACATTCAGGAGGATTCCTTTTATTTCAAGTTCTTCCGCCACATATCAAATCTGATACAGGTAAGCGACCACTACGCCTTCTTCCAGACCCTTTCGCAGAAGGCGGAGGAGAAGGCGGTGCTGCCGAAAATGCTGTTCCAGCAGCGTGTTGACGGGATAATCATGCTCGGACAGGTTTCCAAAAACTACACCAAAGCCATTCTTGACACAAAGATACCCGTTGTGTTCCTTGACTTTTACAATGAGCAGATAAACACCGACTGCATCATCTGCGACAGCTTTTACGCAAGCTACGAGATGACAAACTACCTTATCCACAACGGTCACAAAGACATCGCCTTTGTGGGAAATATCCGTGCCACAAGCAGCATTCAGGACAGATACCTCGGCTATGAAAAATCACTTATCGAGCATAATATCCCCCTGCGTGAAAACTATATTTTAAGCGACAGAGATCTTGAAACAGGCAAGTGCCACCCCATCGAGCTGCCCGTTGTAATGCCCACGGCGTTCGTCTGCAACTGCGACGAAACAGCCTGCCACCTTATAAATCAGCTCCGTCAGGAGGGCTACCGTGTCCCCGAGGACATATCCGTCACAGGCTTCGACAATTCGGTTTACAGCAGCATAAGCAACCCGAACATCACCACCATCGAGGTAAACACATCATATATGTCAAAGCTTGCGGTGGAAGGGATACTTCAGAAAATAAAAAAGCCCTCTTTTTCAATGGGAATGGTCCATGTAAACGGAAGGATAATTTTCAAGGATTCCGTCCGTTCGCTGAACTATTCCGATGAAAAGTAAGGCGTATTCTTCGGAAGAATATTATACATTCAAAATATCAAAGGAGTACAGATAATGAAAAAGCAGGTATTCAACCCATTTCTGCCCATAAGTGAATACATTCCCGACGGCGAACCTCACGTCTTCGGCGACAGGGTATACCTTTACGGCTCTCACGACAAGGAGGGCGGCGAAACCTTCTGTATGCTGGATTACACCGTATATTCCGCTCCCGTTGCCGACCTTACCGACTGGCGGTGTGAGGGAGTCATATATCATGCGTCCCAAGACCCCGATTACAATACCGACAGAAAATATATGTACGCTCCCGACGTTGTAAGAGGAAACGACGGAAGATACTATCTTTACTACTGTATGTCGGGCAGCTTCGGTGTGGGCGGATATTTCGGACCCATAAGCGTTGCCGTATGCGATACGCCTGCGGGGAAATACGAATATCTGGGATATGTCCGCAGCAAGGACGGCAGTCCCATGAAAAAATACGTATGCTTCGACCCGGGCGTTATAAACGACAACGGGACTATTCGCATCTACTACGGAACTCAGTACCCCGACGAGGAGCGCCCCGATTTCCGCACAAACGACGCTCTTATTGCCGAGGAGGAAAAGCGCTACAACAAGAGCCGTGAAGAGATACTGGACACGGAGGACAGCGTAAACGGTCCTGTTATGGCAGTCCTTGAGAACGATATGCTGACGGTAAAGGAAGAGCCGAGGCACATTATCCCCTACCGCACAAAGGGCACTTCCTTTGAAGAACACCCCTTCTTTGAAGCAAGCTCGATCCGAAAGGTTGGCAGCACCTACTATTTCATCTATTCCTCATGGCAGAACCATGAGCTGTGCTATGCAACAAGCAAATACCCCGACAGGGATTTTACCTTCGGGGGAACTATCGTATCAAACGGAGATATAGGCATAAACGGCAGGACAGCCGACCGGCGCCTTAACATGACGGGAACAACTCACGGCAGCATCGAAAACATTAACGGGCAGTGGTACGTTTTCTATCACCGTCTTACCCACAAATCCGATTACAGCAGGCAGGCATGCGCAGAGCCGATAACTATCGAAAGCGACGGCTCTATCCGTCAGGTCGAAATGACCTCCTGCGGACTTAACGGCGCTCCTCTTAAAGCTGAGGGAAGCTATCCTGCGGTCATCGCCTGCAATATCACAAACGGCAGAATGCCCCACGGCTCAAACAAAATATACACCGAAAGCTTTCCCAATGTAAATCACAAGGACAACGAGCGTTTTATCGCCGAGATAGCAAACAACACCCTTATCGGCTACAAATATTTTGACTTTACGGGAAAAACAGCCTTCGCAATAAAGCTTAGAGGCTCGGCAGAGGGCGTATTTAAGATAACCACCGCTCCCGACGGAAATACGCTCAGTGAAATAAAGGTATCTCCCTCGGCAGATTGGCAGGAATATAAAACAGAAGTAAGCTTTGAAAAGGGCGTTTCACCGCTGTATCTTACTTTTACGGGCAGCGGCATGGCAGAGCTGCTTGAGATAAGCTTCGGAAACTGAAATATCAGCTCCTGCTCTCCCCCTTTTTTCCGATAAACCAACCGAACATACAGCCGCAGGCGCCGCCGATTATATGCGCCATCTGGGAAATATTATCGCTTACAAGAATGCCGTCGATTATTTCGCCGCCGATATAGAAGAGCGCCACAAATATCAGCGTAAGAGGTATCCGTCCGCTGCTGTGGTTTGCAAAGGAGCTGAGCAGGATAAGCATGAAAGCCACTCCGCTTGCTCCCAGCAGACCCGTATCGAAAAACACAACGTTGATGAGTCCCGTTATCAGCGCCGTAAAGGCTATCATCAAAAGCAGCCGTCTGCTGCCGTATTTTTCCTCAAGCATGGGTCCCACAAGAAGGATTATCATGAAATTCCCCACAAAATGGGACATTCCCGCATGACCTATAACATGAGTAAACAGTCTGACATAGAAAAGCGGGTCGGCAAGAGATGTACGATAAACCGTGAACAAGAGCATATTTGACCCTCCGCCTGTGGCATAATTCAGCAGCAGTGCGGCAAAGGATATAAGGGTATAGGTCAGGATAACGGGAGAATTATAGCTTATTTTCGGCAGCTTCATAACATTTTATCGTCCTTTCATTCAACTTTTTTTAATATAAAACGGGAAATTTGCAAATTACAACAAAAAAACTGCTTTACATCTTACGAAAATTGTGATATAATAATATAAAATAAGTATAAATTGCTTTCTCACTGAGGTTTTCAAACCTATAAACCTATATCGGAAAGGAGATATGCTCTTTCGGGCATGGACGAAAAAATGAAACTTCATATTATCCCCGACAGAAACCAAATTGAAAAAAGTCTGGCGCTTGCCGAAAAATACGGCGCCGCTTTTGAATACAACGATTTCTTTATCCCCGATGTAATGGACGATACCGTTCTTACGAAGGAAATAATCGACAAATATCATGAATATGACCTTCCCGAAAATTCGTCCTTTCATGGTGCGTTTTTTGATGTGACTATTTTCAGCTCCGACCGCAGGATAAAGGATATTTCCGACTTTCGAGTAAATCTGAGCATAGATATCGCACGGAGAATGAACTGCCGCAAGATAGTTTTCCACACAAACTATCTCCCCACCTTCCTCTCCGAAAGCTACCGCAGAGAATGGGTCGAGCGCAATACGGAATACTGGTCGGAAAAGCTTGTACAGTTCCCCGATATGACCATATACATTGAGAATATGTTCGACACAGATCCCGTTCTCCTCGGCAAGCTTGCAGAGAACATGAAGCATGAGGAGCGCTTCGGAGTATGCTTCGACTACGCTCACGCCGCAGTATCTCCCACGCCCTTGTGGGTATGGACAGATACCCTTGCTCCCTACACTAAGCACATGCACATCAACGATAACGACCTGATAAGCGACCTGCATCTCCCCGTGGGCAGCGGAAAGATAAACTGGGAGGAATTTGTGAAGGATTACGCCAAGCTCCCCCTGACCCCTTCCGTTCTCATTGAAGTAAGCTCACCCGAAAAGCAGGAAAAGTCCCTTGAATATCTTTTCGGAAACGAAAGCTTCGCAAAGCTTTATGAGCGAACCGAAAAGCAGCCGTTGTCCGAATAATACTATAGTAAACGACATAAATTTCTCGACATTTGGTTTCCGTAAAATCATATATGCAAATTTTTGCGGAGCCGAATGCAGAAATTTAAATGTCGTTTACTATAAAATCAATTGCATACCGTTCCTTGTCGGGACGGTATGTTTTTTTATCAGAACCGCTCCTCAAGCAGCTCACGAACCTCCCCCAGGGGAAGCCCTCTGACACGATGATATCCCGTATATTCGGAATTTGTGTAGACAATAACGTCGCAGGAACGGTTCATGCGCTGAAACACCGTCTGGGTAACGGCAATTTCGGCTACTCTGTCCAATGGAACGGTAACAGTATGATATCCGTAGCCCTTGCAGTATTTTATGCAGACGTTCCTGCGGACAATATTCAGTCCGTTGGTGCAGTATGCGCCAAGCTTAACAAAAAGCAGCCACACAGAGGGTATCTCAAGGAGAACCGTCAGGAACAGGATAAGGTCATACCACTCCTGAAAAAACACCGAAGCCACAAATCCGCCCATCATTACCGCAAACACAAGGACGGCAGGAGGCCCGATAAACCGCCATATATACCATATCCCCGGTGAAATGAAGCCATCGGAAAAATGAAACTGAGGCAGGAGCATTTCCATAACGTTTTTAAGTCCCGTTATCCTGTGACCGTCATTGAGCTTGTTTATGCCGCATATGGGCACAAACACGGGTATTTCGTTTTTCTGCTTGCCATAGCCTGTGCAGCTGATATGCACGGAGGTTATGCCGAAGATCTTCATGAGCAGATTCTGCCTCATATCGGCATAGTTTATCCGTCCCGTGTTGATGAAATATTTCCGCTTTACGATAAGTCCCGATGAGATAAGAATATATCTTCCCCGACGCTCAACGGTAAAGTTTATATGCCTGAGAAGATTTGTAACAAAGGACAGTATAAAGCCTGCGGCGATAACAAGTGAAATAAGGATACCTGCAGGGGGTATGGAGCTTACAAGCTTTCCAACAAGCAGAGAAACCGTGTCCGTAACGCCGTTCACCGCCGTGATGATATCCTGTTCAAGCTTTTCGCCGATTATCTTGCCGCTCTGTGAAAACAGGGTCACAAGCAGTATGACCCCCGACAGAGCCGACGAAAACAGCACCGAAAAAACAACAAGGCTGACCTTTGAAACCTTGTAAATATAGCTGAACCCTTTTTTGCCCGAAGAACCCTTATCGGCTTCGCATTCGCTTCTTATAAATGCCGAAAGGATATTGAAAAGCCTTGCTCTTTCCGAAGCGGTAACTATCATTTTCAGGTCGGGGTCACGTCTTCCGCCCGAAGCTGCGTCCGTGTCGATATAGAGCTTTACCGCTTTAAGCTTCTCCATAACGGGATCTGCTTCCGAGGTCACTGCGCTTATGCTTTCGAGAGGGATACGCTTTCTTACTCTCGCAACAAGTCCCGAATCAATAAAGATACCCTCCGATGTAAATTCATACTCGGTGAAGTACCATCTGCAAACGGCTATGCCCAGCATTACCGTTACCACGAGAATATCCCAGCCTGCACCCTCCGCCCAGCGGTAAAAATCGAACCGCAGAGCAAAAAGTCCTCGGAGAAGTGGTATCAGAAGCAGCCAAAAGTTTTTGGAAGTATATCTGACAATGGCATACGGGTGCTGACGTTTCATGCACGGATCGTTCATTGTCAAAAACTCCTTCCTCTTATACTCT
>JBJERW010000023.1:0-3196 GCA_051882475.1 Huintestinicola sp.
TCCTGTCCGTCCGTCAAATACTGTTGTATTTCACAAAAGGACAAGCTAATGATATTAAAATTTGTTTTATCTCACAATTGAAAAAAACGGGGTTTTATATTATAATATAATATGTTATAAAAAAAGCTCTGTTATGAAAGTCAGAAATAACTATCCGTCAATTCGGACGGATAATATTCTTATATGGGGAACGGCTGTGTGTATTTCCACGCCGTTTATTACAGGAGGTTCATATGAATAGCAAAGAGATCAAGGTAGTCAAGTTCGGCGGAAGCTCCCTTGCCGACGCAGGACAGTTCAGAAAAGTCGCAAGCATAATCCTTGCAGACGAAAACCGAAGATTTGTGGTAGCGTCCGCTCCCGGAAAGCGTTTTTCAAACGATGTCAAGGTAACGGATATGCTCTACACCTGCTACGATATGGCGGTAAAGGGCGAGCCCTTCGATAAATCCTTCGCTTCCATCGAGGAGCGTTTCAACGGCATAATCAGCGATCTTGGACTGAATTTCTCTCTCGACGAGGAATTTGCAAGTATCAAGAACGCATTTGCCCACAGAGCGGGCCGTGACTATGCGGCAAGCCGAGGCGAATACCTGAACAGCATGATCCTGGCGGAATTTCTGGGTTATACCTTTATCGACCCTGCGCCTTACATAAGATTTGACGATTCGGGCAATTTCGACCTTGAAACAACACGTTCGCTCCTTGCTCCGAAGCTGGATACCGTCGAAAGAGCGGTTATCCCGGGATTTTACGGCTCAATGCCCAACGATACAATAAAGACCTTCTCCCGAGGAGGTTCGGACGTAACAGGCTCGATCGTTGCAAACGCAGTCGGAGCAGTGCTTTACGAAAACTGGACGGACGTAAGCGGAATGCTCATCTGCGACCCCAGAATAGTTGATAAGCCGAAGCCTATCACGACTATAACATACCGTGAGCTGAGAGAGCTTGCATACATGGGCGCAACGGTGCTTCACGAGGACGCTATCTTCCCCGTAAGAAAAGCAGGTATCCCCATTAATATCAGAAACACCAACCACCCCGAAGACAGGGGCACAATGATCGTTTCCGATACCGCCGAAACAAGCAAGTACACTATCACAGGTATTGCAGGAAAGAAAGGCTTCTCGGTAATTCAGATAGAAAAGGACATGATGAACGCTTCCGTCGGCTTCGGAAAGAACGTTCTCCGTTCTCTGGAAAAGAACGGTGTATGCTTTGAGCATATGCCTTCGGGAATCGACACAATGAGCGTTATCGTAAATTCCGACTCGCTGGTTGGCAAGGAAAAGGCAGTTCTGGACGAAATAACCTTCCGCTGCCACCCCGACAAGCTGGAAATAGAAAACAATCTTGCTCTTATCGCAGTTGTAGGACGCGGTATGAGAAAGGCAAGAGGTACAGCGGGCAGACTTTTCTCCGCCCTTGCTCATGCAAGAGTAAACGTAAAGATGATAGACCAAGGCTCCTCCGAGCTTAACATCATCATCGGCGTTGAGGAAGAGGATTTTGAAACCGCAACAAGGGCGATCTACGATATGTTCGTCCTGACGCAGGAATAATATCCGAAGCGTATATTCGGCGCAGCAGACAGCTCTCCGCTATACGCCGGATCATACATAAAAAAGAGAGGAGGGTTCCGGTTCGTCCGATAAGTCATATCCGTGAGGATATTGTCGCAAAAAATCGAAAAGAGCCGAACCGGAGAAAAAAATGGACAAGAAAATGTATCTTTACAGGGCGTTTGAGGAGAACAACAAGATCGACCCCAAGTATTACGAAAAATTCAGCGTAAAAAGGGGTCTGAGAAACTCGGACGGTTCGGGTGTTATGGCAGGTGTTACAAATATATGTAACGTCCACGGCTACGTCCTCAACGAAGGCGAAAAGGAACCCGACGACGGAAAGCTTGTTTTCAGAGGATATAATATCAACGACCTTGTAAACAACGTTATAAAAGAAAACCGTTTCGGCTACGAGGAGATAACCTATCTTCTCCTTGCAGGAAAGCTTCCGTCAAGAGAACAGCTGGCAAAATTCAGCGAGCTGCTTGACGCAAACAGAGAGCTTCCCACAAGCTTTTTTGAAGATATGATACTCAAAGCCCCCTCCAAAAATATCATGAACAAGCTGTCCCGTTCGATACTTGCGCTGTATTCCTATGATGAAGCTCCCGACAGCACATCGGCTCAGCACGAGGTGGATACGGCAGTTTCCATCATTGCAAAAATGCCTGTTATCATGGTTGACGCATACAATGTAAAGAAGCGTTATTTCGGCAACGGCTCAATGATAATGCATCCGCTGATACCGGGACAGTCCACTGCGGAAACTATCCTGTCCATACTCCGTCCCGACAGACAGTTTACCGACGCCGAAGCAAAGCTCCTTGACATCATGCTCATGCTCCACGCAGAGCACGGCGGCGGAAACAACTCCACCTTTACCTGCCGTGTGCTCACATCATCGGGAACAGACCCCTATGCAGCATATTCTGCTGCTATCGGCTCACTTAAAGGCCCTCGTCACGGCGGTGCAAACCATAAGGTCATCGAAATGCAGGACTGCATCATGCAGAACGTCAAGAACTGGGACGACGAAGGCGAGGTCGCAGACTTCCTCAGGAAGATACTCCGCAAGGAAGCAAACGACGGCAGCGGACTCATCTACGGTATGGGGCACGCAGTATATACCCTGTCCGACCCCCGTGCGGTCATTCTCAAGGCACACGCAAAGGAAATGGCACAGGGAACGGAATTCGAGCCGCAGTTCAGACTTCTTGACACTATCGAGCGTCTTACTCCTGAGCTTTTCGCAGAGGTCAAGGGCAGCGACAAGAAGGTATGCGCAAACGTGGATATGTACAGCGGATTTGTATACAGAATGCTGGGAATACCCGAAGATCTGTTTACTCCTCTGTTTGCGGTTTCCCGTATGGCAGGCTGGTGCGCACACCGCTTTGAGGAGCTGCGCACGGGCAACAGAATAATCCGTCCGGCATATAAATCTATCAGCAAAGAAAAGGAATATATCCCAATAGATTCCCGTGAGAATGCCGATTCAAATAACTAAAATTATACAAACCGAGCCGCTTTTGGTACTAATCAAAAGCGGCTCAGCTTGTCGAAAAACTATAAAACATAGGAGTTACTGCGTCAAAAACGTTCCACAGGAACGTTTTTGAGGAAAAGAT
>JBJERW010000024.1:0-14141 GCA_051882475.1 Huintestinicola sp.
AAGACGGAAAATATGCTGCAAGACGGGCGTTGAGCGGTAGTGTCAACACACCCTATATTAATTACTATTCATCATATCACAATCGGTTCACAACGTCAAGGGCGAAAGGCATATCAGACACTTTTAATACTAAAAACCAATTAAAACTGTACAAAAAATCAAGCATAAGCTTGCATATATGGATTATGCGAAGATTTTTTGTCTACAGTTTATTTGGTTTTTTGTATAAGTTGTACGAAATGCCAAATTATTTTCGGTAAACCCTCCGAAGAATAAGCATTTTATCCGATTGAATGACGGTTTATGTGAAAAATTAAGAAAAACTGTAGACAACCCGAGCCGATTGTGTTATAATAAAATGTAAATCTGTTTAAACCAGCAATAAATATAATTATGGAGGTCATTCTTTGATGTTCAAGACAAAATATATAAAGAAGATCGCAGCAGGCATGACCGCTGCGGCTATGCTTGCTTCTCTTACGGCTTGCGGAGAGGATACCACATGGGGCGCTGTTATCGACGGCGAACAGATACCTGCGGGAATTTTCATCTACTATCTCCAGTCGGGCTATTATCAGGCTCAGAGCAAGCTTACGGCAAACGAGGACGGCACATATCCCGACGTTTTCACGGCTGATATCGAAGGCAAGGACGGCAAGACATGGATATATGACTACGCCACCGAGCAGATGCAGAAATATGCCGCAATCGAAGCAAAGTGCGCAGAATACGGCGTTACCATCTCCGACGAGGACATGGAGGCTGCCAAGATCTCCGTGGATTCCACATGGGATTATATTGAGCAGTATTACGGCGAAAACTATTTTGAAAGCATGGGAATCAGTCAGGATTCCTATCTTAAGACATATGTAAGCGACCTTAAATATGACGCTCTTTTCGATAAGCTTTACTCTCCCGAGGGCGAGCACGGAGTTTCCGAGGACGAGCTTAAGGCATACCTTGACGAAAATTACGCCATGATAAACTACATTGAAATGGAGCTTCGTGACGGCGAGGGCAACCTGCTCAAGTCCGAGGGCAAGGCGGAGCGCATGGCAATGGCAGAGGAGTACGTTGAACGATACAAGGCAGGCGAAAGCTTTGATTCACTCAACGCAGAATATGTGGCATATTATGATAACCTTGTCGCTCAGGCAGAAGCTGCTGCCGCAGAAGCGGAGGAAACCACAGACGATACTTCCGCCGCAGAAACACAGACAGCAGAGGTAGAAACCGAAACCGCAGAGGCTGACGGAGCCGAAGCGGAAGAGGGCGAAACCACCGATACCGAAGCTGTAACGGAGGTTTCCGAAACGGATACAGCAGAAAACGAAACTGACGAAGAAACTGACGAAGTTTCGGAAGAAGCTGAGGAAGCGGCATCGGACGAAGTATCCGAAACTTCCGAAGCAGCAGCAACTTCCGAAGAAACAGCCGAAGAAACTTCCGAGGAAACGGCAGAGGAAACAACAGAGTCTTCCGACGAGGGTATCCTCAGTGATGATATAAGCCTTGACGACGGCACAGTCAACGTAGTATCAAGCAATCAGACTGTCATCGAAAAGACAGGCACAGCTCCCAGCGAAAAGGTCGTAAGCGCCGTATTCAACGCTATGGCAAAGGGCGACATCATGATAATCGAAGAGGACGAATATTATTACATCGTTCTCAAGGAAGACGTTCTTGAAACGGACGAATATTTCAACGAGGCAAGGGAATCCCTGCTTTACGAAATGAAGAACGAGGACTTTGAAGCTCTCATAAAGACTTGGGAAGAAGCTCAGCTGTTCACACGCAACGAAAAGTCCTACAAGAGATACGACCCTGCAAAGCTTTTCGGAGAAGAATAACTTCGTAAAAAGCAAGGGACAATAGATAAAATATCTCCCCGAAAGCAAGTATTTCGGGGAGATTTCTTGTAAATGCTGAAAATCCTATCGGAGGAAATCACCATGCTTTTGATGCTTACCGTTGTTGCCCTTTACACAATATGCTCCCTTAACGACAAATACGCAGTCAGCAAAGCAAAATACAACGGCTCTCAGCTGACCTTTCTTATGGCGGCAGGAACGCTGCCCTTTCTTGCGGCGACGCTCCCCTTTTCCGACCTGACCTTCACCTTTTCAGTACCTGCCTTTGCATTCATCATCTTAACGGCTCTCAGCAAATATCTTGAATTTGCCATGAGTGCGCAGGTTCTGAAGCAGATGTCCGTATTTGAGCTGAAAGCATGGCTGGGGCTGACCTTGTTTGCGTCATATTTTACCGACGTACTGATGTACGGTGACGGGCTCAGCCCGGTAAAGCTTATCTGCATAGGGGTAACTGCGGCAGGGCTTGTGATGATCGCAAAATCGGGCAAGACGGAGGTAAATTACAAAAAGATCGCCCTGCCTCTTATACTTTACCTTGCGGCGAAGTTCGGATACGGCTTTATAATGAAGGCTGCCGAGGGGTACATATCCTCGACGCTGACGCTGTTTTTTGCGCTGATAATTCTTGCGGCGGTGATGTTTCCTGCGGCAAAACCTCACCGCATTGCGGCTGAAAGTCCCGAAGGGGTCAAGGGGCTTGTGATAGTGGTCATGTGCAAGCTTCCGAACGCACTTGGGCTTTTGGGTGAAAATGCTGTTGCCGCCGAGAGTCTTACAAACTACTCATTTATTCAGCCGATGATACTTATTGTGATATTTATTATGGAGCTTTTCGGCAAAAACAGCAAGCTTTCGGGGCTTAATCTTGCGGGAAGCATTGCCTGCATTGCAGGTATCCTCGCCTTCCAGGCAGCAGGCTGAGCCTGCACCCGATCGTTTCATAGTTTATATTAAATTGAAAGTTTTTGGCTCGGTAACGGTACTTAATTTGTATCCGTTACCGAGCTTTTTTCTTTTAGCTTTTCTGAATATGGTGGTTGTTTCATTTCCCGTTTTTGTAAGAATAGTTTTTGTTCTTTTCCGTATTGTTATTGAAATAGTTAAGTTATCGCATTACCCTGCAAAGGGACAACCTTCAGGAGAGGGGGGGACGCTCGGAAACTGTAAGACGCAGCCGCATCCCCCCCTCTCCTTGCGGTTTTCCCTCTGCACTCTCTTTCCCTAAACCTTACCCCCTTTAGGCTATGCTCTTTCATTGCCCGACGGCTTATACAGCCGTTAATTTTTTATTCTTTTCACTTTGGGTTATCAAAATATCGGGTCATCTCAGTAATTGTTTTACTCTGTATTAGTGTATACTGCGTGACAATGGGGAGAACCTTCCGTTATCTTACTCGGTACTTTTTTCTGAAACAGAAAAACGCCTTGCCTTTTTGAAATAGTAATTCCGTATCTTACCTTCGTAAGCACAGCTTACGAACGCTGCAACTCCCGATACGAAAAAAACAAAAACTATCAGTTTCTAAAAGGATAACCAAACAACTACCATATTCAAATGCAGCTAAAAGAAGAAGCTCGGCAACGGGTACAAATAAAGTACCGTTACCGAGCCAAGAACTTTCAATTCAAAACAAACTAACAGAACGGTTGCGTGCAGCCTCAGGCTGCCCTGCCTCACTGATTAGCCATTCCTTTGCCTTTTCAAAGTCGTTTATAAATTTTAACGCAAAAGGGGCACCCTCAAGAACGCTCTTTATTTTTTTCTGCGCCGCCCTGTCCGCTCCGACAAATACTACCCTCGTAAACCTCTTGCCGCTATGCAGCAGCTTGTCACAAACAGCATTTATCAGCGCATCATCGGCATCTGTTTCATCAATGTTTATGGCTATGAGCGAAGGCATTGACGGTCTTTTGAATGTATGGGAATCCTTTTCAAGCTTTTCTATCGCAAGGTCCGTGTATTCATAAATACCGTCCAGATGCTCAAACCATATCTCTCCGCCGCCAAAATACATACTGAACGATTTCTTGTTCAGTCCTGCAAGGGCTTTCGTCTGCATATTTCTATCCCCCGATCAAATGTCCTCCAGCGAAAGAGTAGCTACAGCGTTAAGGCTTTCGTCCGCTCGTTTTCCGTCAAGATAATCATAATAAGCCTGACAGGCTATCATTGCGCCGTTATCTCCGCACAGGCTAAGCGGCGGCATATAAAGCCTGAATCCGTTTTTGCCGCATTCCCGTTTAAGCAGCTCTCTTACTCCCGAATTTGCCGAAACTCCCCCTGCCATGGCAACCGTCTTGTATCCATACGCCTTTGCGGCGGCTATGGTTTTTGAAACAAGCATCTCGGCGGCGGTCTTCTGGAACGAAGCCGCAAGGCTGTCACTGTCGAGAGCTTCGCCCTTCTGCTGTGCATTATGTGCAAGGTTTATTACCGCCGTTTTCAGTCCGCTGAATGAAAAATCGAACTCGCTGCCTGCCACCTTCGGCTTGGGGAGAATGTATTTGTTCGGGTCGCCACGCTTTGCGGCGGCGTCAATATGAACTCCTCCGGGGTAGGGATATCCCAGAACTCTTGCGCATTTGTCAAAAGCCTCCCCTGCCGCATCGTCCCTCGTCCTGCCTATGACACGGAACTTTGTGTAGTCAAGTACCTCAACGATATGGGAATGTCCTCCGCTTGCCACAAGACAGAGATAAGGCGGCTCAAGCTCACTGTGGGCGATGTAATTTGCGGCGATATGCCCTGCGATATGATGAACGGGGATAAGGGGCTTTCCAAGCGACATTGCAAGCCCTTTTGCAAAGCTTGTGCCCACAAGCAGCGCTCCGATAAGTCCGGGAGCATATGTTACCGCAAATGCGTCAATATCGTCAAGGGTGCAGTTTGCCGCATCGAGGGCGGCACGAACCGTTTCAAGGATATTTTCACAATGGCGGCGTGATGCTATTTCGGGGACAACTCCGCCGAATTTTTTATGCTCTTCTATCTGCGAAGCGACGATGTTTGACAGAATAGTCCTGCCGTTTTCCGAAACGGAAGCCGCCGTTTCATCGCATGATGATTCTATTGCAAGGATCTTCATCTGACCGTTCCTTTCTTTACTCCGTTTTATATATCATAACAAAAGCGTCCTCCAAAGGACTGCTGTAAAATTTTTTCCGCACACCTGCACATTCAAATCCGAAGCTTTCATAAAGCCTTACCGCAGGAGTATTCGATACCCTCACCTCAAGAGAAATATGCTCCGCAGTCACGGGAACACGCTCAATAAACGCTCTCAGCAAAGCCGCACCCGTTCCTCTCCGTCTTTCGTCGAAGCGCACCGCTATTTTTTCGATATATCCCTCGTTTTCATCAGCCGTTCCGATAATAAAGCCGACTGTCCTGCCCGATACGCTGTCCTCGGCGGCAAGGAATATCCCCATAGGATTGTCAAGCTCCGCTTCAAGCCCCTCCGCCGTCCACGGGTCGGAAAAGGACTTTATCTCAATATCGGCTGCCTCGCAGATATCTTTCCGTTCGGCAGGACGGATAATAAGCATATGACCGCTTCCTTTCGGAATCATTTGTTCATGCGGCTTCGTATCTCGTCGGCAAGACTTTTTACATCGTCAAGGGAGGAAAGATGTCCGCAGCGCTCACGGTATGCCGCCGCTCCCGGAATACCTCTCAGGTAAAAAGCGCACTGCCGCCTTGCCTCCGCCATAGCCATGCGCTCCCCCTTGAAGGAAACCGCAAGCTCCGCCTGACGGCACATTGCGTCAAGTCTGTCGAATATATCAGGCTCGGGAAGCAGCTCACCCGTTTCCAGATAATGAGCCGTCCTCTCGAATACCCACGGATTGCCGTAGCTGCCTCTGCCTATCATCACAAGGTCGCAGCCTGTTTTACGATACATTTCGAGAACGGATCCGGGGGAATTTGCATCGCCGTTTCCGATAACGGGTATCTTGACCGATTCCTTGACCCTTCTTATAACCTCAAGGTCAGCCTTGCCCGTATACATCTGAGCCTTTGTCCTGCCGTGGACAGTCACCGCTGAAGCTCCTGCCTGCTCCATTGCCGCCGCAAATTCGGGAGCGTTTATGTGGTTTTCGTCCCAGCCTGCCCTGAACTTTACCGTCACGGGAACATCAGCCGCATCGCATACAGCCTTAGTTACGGCATATGCCTTGTCGATATCCTTCATAAGAGCGCTGCCGCTGCCGTTTCCCGCAATTTTCGGAACGGGACAGCCCATATTGATATCTATGATATCGGGCTTGTAGCCGCAGAGAATTTTGGTCGCCTTAGCCATAAATTCAGGCTCGTCCCCGAAAAGCTGAAGAGCGTAAGGACGCTCCCTTTCGTCAACGGTGCAAAGCTCCTCCGTTTTCCTGTCGCTGTAGCAAAGCCCCTTTGCGGATATCATTTCCGATACCATGTAGGCAGCCCCGTGCTCCTTGCATATGAGCCTGTAGGCACGGTCCGCAACGGACGCCATGGGCGCAAGAGCGGCTGTCCGTTTTATCTTCACGCCGCCGATGTTTATATGATCTTCTTTAAAAAAATGCATTATTTAATTCTTCCCGAATCAGTATTTTTTGTCGCTTACGTTTGCGAAATTCTTTTCCCTGTATTCAAGGAAAAGTCTGCTGCCGAGATAAAGTCCTCCGAAAAATATAACGGGAGCAAGGTTTGCCCTTTCCCTCCGTGAGGAAACATAGACCGCTTTCGGCTTGTCCTTTTCGCCTATAGTATAAAGTGCGGCAGGTATGCCGTTTTCCACCACTATCTTTGTGGGACGGGCATTTATAAACCCTTTCAGAACCACCTCCGTCAGGAAAGCCATTGCGCAGGCTGCTGCGGCGCTCCTGCCTATCTGATCCACAAATTCACGGAGAGCCTGTTCGTTAAGCTGATAACTGCTGTTCATGGAAAATGCTCCTTTCACTGTTTCATTGACAACTATATGTCAAGCTGCATGAAATAATCGTCCATCACATAGCCGCTGCCGATATCGGTAACGTCCTCGCCGATAATATTAAATCCCATTTTCTTATATGCCCCCACCGAGCTGTCGTTATGCTTGTTTACGGTGAGCCATATTGCGGAAAGTCCGTTTTTGCGGCAGAACTCCTTGTGCAGCTCCATAACGCTGCGTGCATAGCCCTTTCTGCGGTGCTGCTTGAAAAGATATATTTTCGACAGGAAAAGCCTTCCGTCCGACTGCGGCTTTATCGCCGTATATCCCAAAGCCTCGCCGTTTCTGCTGATGATATAGTAAATGTAGTCCTCCTCGGCGATATTTTTTTTCATCGCCTCAAAGGAGCAGAATTTTTCCACCATATAGTCTATCTGCCCGTCCGATAAAATGCACGGAAAAAATTCGTGCCATATCTCGTCGGCAATTGCAGCCACTCTTTTCAGCTGGTCGTCGGTTTTCGCTTCGATAAGATTTATATTGTTCACCTTTCTGCGCCTCATTTCACCGAAAAATTTTTTCAAAAGCTCCGCACATTCTTCCTCCATGACCCCTCCCGTTACAGTGGGACGATGGTTGTACCCTGCCGCAAACAGGTCGGTAAGAGTGCCGCAGGAGCCTGCCTTTTTGTCATAAGCTCCGAAAACAACACGGTCTGTCCGTGAATTTATGACCGCTCCCGCACACATGGGACAAGGCTCCAGTGTGACATACAGGGTACACCCCGACAGCCGCCAGCCGCCAAGGTAACGGCAGGCGTTATCTATGGCTTCAAGCTCCGCATGGGCAAGAGCGCTCCTGCCCGATTCACGGCGGTTTCTGCCCGTTCCCACAACAGTATTGTCGCAGCTTCTTACCACCACGGCGCCAACGGGTACTTCTCCCTCCGCCGCTGCTTCCGCCGCAAGGGAAAGCGCCATGTTCATGAAAAATTTATCCATATCCATACTGCGTTATACCGAAACTGTAAGAATTATCCTGATGATGTAAATGCTTATCCAGATTATGATAAGGGGCGTTGTAACGCAGTTCATCAGCTTTTCCGTGCCCGAAAGATACATATTTGTCATGGGAAGGCTTATCTTATCGCTGTGCCTTCTCATGAAGATGATACAGAAGCATAAACCCGACACAAGGCAGACAAAGGTAACAAGCAGACGTATAAGTCCCGATAATTCGGGGGAAACGACGCCCGAGTCAAGATAGCTCAGCCAGAAGGTCATAGAGCTTGTGATAACATGAAGGATTATCGCCGAGAAGATAGAACCCGACCTGAGCATAAAATAGCCTGCCACAAGGGACATGGTAAATATGGAGAAAAAGGTGGTAAGATTTCCTGCAAACATGGCGGAAATAATGCTTGTCAGCATTAATGCATAGCCATCGCCGAACTGCTTTAGCATCTGCATGAAAACTCCTCTGCTCATGATCTCGGAAAGCACGGGGACGATAATTGTGTTCAGCAGAACGGCAAAGAAAAAAGGCACTTTTCCCTCGGGCATCCACAGCGAAGCGTCCTGACATATCCCGACGCATCTCAGAATAGCCGCATATCCGCTTGTAAACAGCATGCATATGCCGTAGGTAATGAATGCCGCAGGGATCGATTCCCAAAACAGAGGCTTGTTCGTTATCTTTGTGGGGATAAGCAGCTTAAGGGGCATTTTCAGCTTTAAATAAACATATAAAAAGGGAACGCATCTGGTAACTATCTCCAACAGATAATTACAGACAATGGCAGGGTTAGTATCGCCCGAAAAATAGTTTGCAGAGCTGTGAACGACAAAAATACCGTGTCTGCGTGCAAGTATGGGCAGACCTATCGTCAGGACAGCAGTTATCAGAGCCGTAAGGATAAGTCCTGCGGCTATGGTCACATGCACTCTGGAAAGGGCGCTTCTTTCGGCTGCCTCGGGATATTCCACGATAAATCCCTCGCCGTTGCGGTAGGTATATTCGTCCGAATTATCGGCGAGATATAAGCCGTAGTCGTTTTTATGATCCATTCGCCATTTTCGGTAGCTTTCGTTATATTCCTTGTCCTGCTGCTTCAGGGAAGCTATCTTCTTGCCTGTAAGGTCGGTTTTTGTTTTCGAGCCCTTTGTTATGGCTGCATCGTTCTGAGGCATAAATAAACCCACAGTCCTTCCTTAAATTTTTTTACATTCCGAATAGATATATTTACTTTTATTATACATCAAAATTATTTCCTATTTTTTAATATACAGTATATATTCTGCATATTAAAAAAGGCTGGTAATCCATGCAGTATTAATAGTTTTCCGCAAAGCATATACTTTACCGTATTGTCATCGCAAAAAAGGATTAAACGGGAGAAAAGCATGAATATCATTTCGGAAATCAACAGAATAATATGGGGAAACGCATCAGCGGCGCTGATATTTCTCTGCGGAATATATATTACTGTAAAAACAGGCTTTATACAGCTTCGATTTTTCGGAAAGCTCAGGGGAAAAAGCAGCCGCCGAAGCTGTCTGCGTGCGGTGACAGCCGCTCTTGCCGCATCTCTCGGAACGGGTAACATCACAGGCTGCGCCGCCGCCATTGCTGTGGGCGGTCCCGGAGCGGTCTTCTGGATGTGGGCATCGGCGTTTACGGGAATGGCAGTTTCCTATGCGGAAAATTATCTGGGAGTGCTTTTTCGCCGCCGATATCCCAAGGAGCATTCCTTCGGTCCTATGCTTTACATGGAAAAAAGCGGCAAAAAGGCAGGGAGCGTTATTGCTCTGATATATGCCTTCGGCTGCTGCACAGTGAGCTTTTTCATGGGGAACATGACACAATCGGGAGCTTTTGCGGACGCCGCTTCCTCCAATCGGAAAAGCAGGCTTTTCATTGCGGTCATTCTGACTATACTTACCGCCGCCGTTCTTTTTTCGGGAAAGAAAGGCTCTGCCGCCGTAATGAGCGTGACCGAAAGGGCAGTGCCCGTCATGGGGATTTTTTACCTCGGCGGAGCTGTGGTGCTGCTGATAATAACTCATGCGGACGTGATAGCCGCATTCAGGCTGATAATGACCTCCGCCTTCGATATCCGTGCGGCGGCAGGGGGACTGCTCGGTCAGACCATATCCACGGGACTTCGCAGAGGAGTCTTCTCAAATGAAGCGGGAATGGGCAGCAGCGTCATAGTCCACTCCCACGCAGGCTTCGGCTCTGCGGAGCAGTCGGGAGCATGGGGCTGCTTTGAGGTTTTTCTTGACACCATAGTCTGCTGCACCCTGACGGCGCTTGTGATGATATGCGGAGGATATTCGGAAAGCTGTGACAGCTTCGCCGCTGTAAGATCGGCATTTTCGGCAGGCTTCGGCAGCTTCGGAGGGATATTCGTCACCATATCGGTATGCCTGTTTGCATATGCGGCGGTGCTTGGATGGAGCTGCTGCGGAGAAGGCTGTGCGGAATATATTGCCCGTCGGCTGAGGCTTAACGAGAGGACAGTTTCTGTTATATACCGACTTTGCTACTGTGCGGCGGTATTCGGGGGCGCAATGATATCCGTGAGCACATCAATGGAGCTTGCCGACCTGTTCAACTGCTTTGTAATGATACCCAATCTTTTTACGGTTTTGCTTTATTTTGCTGTCAAAAAAAGAGATTTTTTTGCAAACAATCAAAAAAATTGAACGTTTATGTTGACTTGTAACGAAAAAAGGCATATAATGTCTACATTACATTTTAATGGCAATATCGTAAAATTATCTTATCACACAACAGCTGTTCAAGATCAAATCGGTGTTGCTTGAATAAATTGGGGGTATTTTTTTGAAAAATTTGAAAAAAAGAATATTAGGAATAACCGCTGTTTTGACATTTTGTCTTTTGTTGGGCAGCTGCGGCGTAAACAAGCTTAATCCGGAAGACTTCTGCGAAGTAAGCATCGAAGGTGCCGAAGGTTATGCCAAGGCAAGTCTTGTTAAAAAGTACAGTGATCTGGAGATCGCAGCTACCTCCAATCTGTCTGACAAAGCAAGCGACTATGACAAAATAAGCGCAGCTTTGTTTGCAGATACTATTGAATTCAAGATAGTTTCCGACAAAACCACCGAACTGAAAAACGGTGATGTTATCGAAGTTGAAGTCAATTACAACAAAGACATTGCCAAGAACTACGGTTTCGCCTTTTCCAAGGACTCATTCAAATACAAAATAAAGGATCTTGAAGAGGCTCAGCCTCTCAATGTTTTTGAAGGTCTTTCCATTTCTTACAGCGGTTACTCTCCGAAAGCAAGCTTTACCGTTGATACTTCGGGCTGCAGCGATATTGTGCGCCAATACATCAGATTCGACTACGAAAACAAGCCTGTTGCAAACGGAGATACTATTGAAATAAAAGCTTCCGCATCAAACGAAGCCTCGCTGCTTTCCTCGGGTTATGTGTTCAGCAGTGAAACCAAAGAATTTATTGTTTCCGGTGTTGAGGAAGGCAAGAGCATTGACCCCTTTAACGGACTCGTTCTCGAATACAGCGGCATTTCTCCAAACGCTTCGATAAGCTTTAACACCTCCGAATGCGATGATTTTGTAAAGAACAACGTAAGCTTTAAGGCAGGCAACAGCTACTATGCAAACGGCGACAAGGTAAATGTTACCATCTCATACAGTGAGAGCAAGGCAAATGAAAATGGCGTTGTTTTCGTTCAGGAAGAGAAAACCTATGATGTTTCCGGTCTTCCCGAATTTCTCTCCGGTGACGAAGGAATCGACTTTTCATCTGTGGACGAAGAATTCAAAAATTCAATGGAAAGCCTTCTTGCAGACGACGGCTTCTATAAAGGCGCTACCATCTCAGGCAAACACGTTCTTTTAGACGTGCGTTCCGATGATGAATATGTTATAACAAGCATGGAGTTCATTCCCGTAAAGAAAATGTTCTTCTCAGCAAAAAATAACGAAAATAAAATTCAGAATAATCATCTTACGGTATGGAATATCGTTATTACCGCTGAAAAGACAGGCTCCGGTTCAAAATACAGCACTCACGATGATATTGAAATAGGCAAAACGGTTTCCGCAACATATCTTGGAGAAGCATACATTCAAAATGTAGCAATTAATGGGGATAGATCACTGAACCTTGATGCCACACAAAAAAAGAACGCCAACGTCAGCTACATTTCCGCAAACGGAATATATTGGAATAGCGACAATAAAAACAAGACTGTAGATTCAATTTGCGAAAAGTGGAGAAGTCAAAATGCTGCTGATTTCAATATAACTATCACCGATTATTAATAGCTTCAGCTAATTAAACATGAAGCAACGGCTTTAGACGCAGGATTTGCTTAAAAGCTCCGACTCAACGGACTTTACGCAAGCCCTGCGTCTTTTATTTTTTCCGTATTGACAATCTTTTTTTGAAATGATATTATGTAAATACAAAAAGCATAATCACGGAGGAAGATAAAATGGGTTTCAGACAGGATTTTATGTGGGGTGCCGCATCGGCAGCCTATCAGATAGAAGGCGCTTGGAACGAGGACGGAAAAGGTCCGAGCATATGGGACATTTACTCTCATCAAAAGGGTAAGATCGCCCACAACGAAAACGGAGATATCGCCTGCGACCATTATCACCGCTTCCGTGAGGATATTGCAATGATGAAGGCTCTCGGCATAAAATATTACCGGTTTTCCCTCAGCTGGTCAAGACTTATCCCCGATGGAACGGGAAAGGTAAACGAAGAGGGCGTCCGCTTTTACAGCGAGCTTATCGACGCTCTTCTTGAAAACGGCATAACTCCGATGGTCACCCTTTTCCACTGGGATTACCCCTATGCTCTCCACTGCAAGGGCGGTTGGCTCAACAACGATTCTCCACAGTGGTTTGAGGAATATGCAAAGCTTGCAGCTGAGCGCTTCTCCGACAGGGTAAAATACTGGATGACCATAAACGAGCCGCAGGTTTTTATCGGAAACGGCTATGCATACGGCTGCTTTGCGCCCTTTGAAAAGCACCCTGTATGCGACCTTGTAAGAATGACAAGGAACGTTCTTCTTTCCCACGGACTTGCCGTTAAGGCGCTGAGGGAAAATGCGGTCCTGCCGCCCGTTATCGGCTTTGCGCCAACGGGTCCCTGCTATCTTCCCCTCGATAAAACGGCTGAGGGCGAGGAAACCGCTTATGCACGCAGCTTCGATTTCGGTGAAAATGATTTCATATTTTCAAACAGCTGGTGGGGCGACCCTATCGCCTTGGGCACATTCCCCGAAAGGGCATACGAGCTTTTCCCCGAGGAGATGAAAATGTTCTCCGAGGAGGATATGCGCACCATTCATCAGCCGATAGATTTTTACGGCGCAAACATATACGAAGCCATGGGCGGCGGCGTTACCGACGGCTACGGCGAACAGAGATACATAGGCGAGCCGCAGACCCAGATGGGCTGGTCGGTAACGGAAAATGCTCTTTACTACTCCGCCAAATTCCTGAACAGGCGCTACAAGCTGCCCGTGCTCATCACCGAAAACGGAATGGCATGCCACGACAGCATATCCCTTGACGGCAGAGTCCGTGACCCCAACCGCCGTGATTACGTGAACCGCTATCTCAGGGGACTGAAAAGAGCCGCCGACGAGGGCGTTGACATAATCGGATACATGTACTGGTCAATAATGGATAATTTTGAATGGGCGTCGGGATATGACAAGCGCTTCGGACTTGTTTATGTAAATTATCTGACACAGGAACGCATACCCAAGGATTCCGCATACTGGTACGGCAGCGTTATTGCCGAAAACGGCGAAAACCTCTAAGAAAACGCTGAATAATGCGAAGCAATCGTTTCGCCGTTTTGAGGAACGCTCGAAAATCCGTCACTGAGAGGGTGACGAAAAACGGCTGAAACGATTTATTCAGCGTTTTCCTAATAAGCTTCTGCCGAAGAAAAGGAATAAAAATGACAAGAGAAGAATTTCTTGATTTTTGCAAAAAAATTGACGGAGCACAGGTCGATATGCCCTTTGAAAACGACTTTGTTACAACTGCCGTCCGTCACCGTGGCAGCGGAAAATGGTTTGCTCTGCTCATGCTTTACGAGGGAAAATATATCGTCAATCTGAAATGCAGTCCCGAGGAATCGGATTTTCTGCGTCAGGCTTACAAGGGCGTTATCCCCGCATATCACATGAACAAACGGCTGTGGAACTCGGTTTATCTCGAATCGGACGTTCCCGACGGCGAGATAAAGCGGCAGATAATGACAAGCTTTGCGCTGACGGATACAATGAAAGACCAACTATAAAAAGTCAATAGGCAAAGTAAAAAAAGTTGAAAAAAA
>JBJERW010000025.1:0-13973 GCA_051882475.1 Huintestinicola sp.
TTTCAAGAATGTATTACCTTTTCCTCAAAAACGTTCCTGTGGAACGTTTTTGACGTAGTTACACCTACGTATTTGTGCTTTTTTGATATGCTGCGGCGGACAAAGGATTTAGTTTTTCCTTTGTCCGCCCTTTTTTATAATATCTTAATGCAATCATTTTTTCAGCTTTTCGGATATTTTCTTTATAACTTCCCTGTCTGAATCGGACTTTATCCTGTATTCGGTACGTGAATAGAATCCGTCGTTTACGTCCCAGATAACGGGAACTATGCCCTTGTCGGTAAGCTTGTCAAGAATTATCTCAACGCATTCGGAAGAATCCTTGTGAACAGCGGACCTGTCAAAGTTTGAAGCAGGGTAGCCTGCCGAGGTTTCGCCCATGAATACGGGGATATTTTTGGACAAAAACGCCTTGTCGAGAAGGTCTATCTGACTGTCGGTGTAGTTTATCCAGTCCTCGCTGCCTATCTTGTTTGTCCAGTACATGGTGTTGTCAACATAATGCACCGAAACCATAAGCCTGTCGCTTGCCGTATCGCTTGGCATAACAAATTCGGGAGATGTGGTGTTGTCGATGTTTGTCCAGTAGCCCGAAACGATAAGCACACGTTCACCGTTTTTGCCGCCTGTGGCTCTTACTGCGTCCACAAATGCCTGATTGAGCGTGTTTGTCATTTCGTAAGCGTCCTTTTTGGAAAGCTCTGCAAGAACGCCGCTCTCGGTAAACTGATTTCCGCCGAGATATTCGTTGTATCCCTCAAATACCAGTGTGTAGGGATAGTCCTTGAAATATTCTGCTATCTGCGTCCATAAGTGAGTGAAAATTTTGCTGCATTCTTCGGTGGAATTGCGGCGGATTATAAATTCGTCAAAATGGTGAATGTTTACTACGGTATAAAGATCGTCGTTCTGACAGTAGTCAACTATCTCCTTGACTCTTGCTATATAGTCGGGGTCGATTGTGTATGTACCGTCGTTTTTCATCATATTGCCCCAGAAAACAGGTATTCTCACGGTGTTGAAGCCTTCCGCCTTGATGCCGTCAATGACTTCCTGAGTCGTTTCCACCGCACCCCAGCAGGTTTCGTAATCCTTGGGAGTATTGCTGCCCACAACGGGTATCCATTCATATGTTATCTTTTCGCAGCCTGAAGCGTTGTACGCCTCCATTGTGTTTCCGAGGTTAAGACCGATACCCATGGAAGCGGCAACCTCCTGTGCCGTGGGACTCTGCTCGGCTTTTGTGTTTGTGCATGCCGAGGAGGTCAGCGTCATAAATAACGCCACAATGAGAGAGATTATCTTGTTGTTCATTTTTAAGATCCTTTCTGTCGTAATTTTTTATGCGGTCATAATGTCCCGACGGACATCTTTTTTTCATTATATACAAAAAAGATGTAAAAGTCAATAATACTAAACACCAATAAAAAACGGGAAAAAATCTGCGCCGAAATCCAATATATGCAAGATTGTCGGCTTGATTTTTTTTACACTTTTTAATCGAGGATTAGTATTACCATAATTAATTGCATAAAAAACACCGCCGTCAGGATGTGCACCCGACGGCGGTGTTTGATATTATATTGATATTTTGGGTCAGCTGACAGAGCTTTCATTTTTCGGCTTGGACGCAAATTTCAGCATAAAGAACATTGTTGCGGCGGCAATAACGATACCAACAGCGCAGCCTGCTTTTATCATTGTGTAGAATACCGATATGTTTACAAGCAGCGTCAAACAGTATGTCAGATTCATGGTGAAGTGAAGCAAAATGCAAAGCTTAAGGTCGCCGAATTTGTATCGGAAGAAATAAAGGACAGCACCTAAAAGAAGCCCATACAGCATGTTGACATTTGATCGGAAGAGCATAAACGATATTGTTATCACGGCTGCCGAAAAGAAGGCAGGGAATTTACCCTCAAAGTTTTTATATGTAAGGCCTCTGAATATCAGCTCCTCGGCAAATGGGTATGTCAGCGTAAAGGTAAAAGAGTCCGCCAGATCCATAGCCGTCATCTGCTCGGTGCCGTATGTTGTAGGTATTCCTGTTATTTGTAGGAAAAGGAAATTGATAAAACGCATTACAAAATATATACCGGGTGCAAAAGCGACCGTAAGGAGATACATCTTCCAATTTTGCTTTACGGGAGAAAGATCTCGAAATGTATAGCGCTGTATTTTCATTTCAACAAGCGCTGCAGCTGCGCATGCAGCATTCGTAATAATATTGCTCACCAGTATAAAAAGGCTGTCTAAGGTAAATATATTGGTAAATGAATCTGTACTGAATTTAGATACCGCCGATATTATTATGCTTAGAAGAGACAAAGCGATTATCACAATAATATATGTAAACACGGGAGATAATGCCGAAAAAAAGCTGCCGATCTTTTTGATAATTTTCATATTGCCTATCCTTTCTAAAAATATAGTACTATTCTATCATAATTATGCAGATTTTTCAAGCTTTTTCCCCAATTTATACTGCCGTGTTTTCAAAGAGATCTGCGAGCTGTTCAAAAAATTCTTCGAGGGGATAGATATCGGATATCTTGGATAATATCCAGCATACGATTATAAAAACAACGACGGCGGTGGCACAGCCGTTGTTTTTCTTTTTTGCTTTGGAAGAGGGTCTTGCATTTGTATATGAAGGCATATTTTGAGCTTCGCCGATCTCGGGGGATTTTACGCAGTCGCCCTCGTGTATCGAACAGTTGTCGGGATAGACTGCCGAGCCGCAGTGATTGCAGAAATCATCGTCACGGCTGAGCTTTCCGCAGTTTTTGCATTTTGTCATGTTTACATCTCCTTTTTATTGGTTTATTGGTTTGGAATTAGTATTATATCGTCCATTCGCCGAATTTCACGGGTCCCTGACATTCTTTGTGTTCTCCGATCATTTTTTCCATCCATATCATGTCGTACCATCTGTTGAATTTATATCCGCTGTCATGAAATGTACCGACCGTAACGAAGCCCATTTTCCTGTGAAAATTGAAGCTGTCATTGTTCAGATACTTGTCCTCGCCTTTGGGGATCGCTATGCAGGCGTTCATGTTCAGGACGCCCATATCCTTCAGGGAATTTTCAAGGACACAGTAAAGTGCACTTCCGATACCCGACCTTTTTGAATCGTTCCTGACATAAACGGTCACTTCAACCGACCAATCATATGCTTTTCTGAATTTGAAACTGCTTGCATAAGCATATCCGAAAATTGTATTGTTTTCTGTCGCTTTTATATATGGAAATAAGGAGGAGATATTATGTATTCTTTCTTGAAATTCGGACAATGAAGGTACTTCATATTCAAATGATACTGCTGTATCGCTGACATAGGGCGCATATATTGAGAGGAGTTCCTCCGCATCACTCATGTTTACACGTTCGATTTTCATCTTCCGATCTCCTCTTTATATTTCAATGTCGATTTTATATTCATCATCTATCAGCAGATAGGGGACATTGTGAGCCTGACATTGTTTTAAACATTCGTCATTGTCCCGAAGCAGTGCTTCACGGGTGCAACAACTGTCATCTATTCGGTTTTCGACAGCATTTGCGTATTTGATTATGTCGCTGTAATGCTCATTAATGTATTTGCTGCTCATGACAAGGCAGCAATATCTTATGTTGTCCGAATATTCCTTTTCAATATCCTTCTGCCAGTCAAAGGGTACATAACACCCCTCGACAATAAGATTTTGCTTGTTTTCAATGGCTGTTTTTATTATTTCACGAACTATCGGCCATAAATGATCCGTCAGAGATTTGTCGTCGCTGAGGGGCGTAAGTTTGGTATTGCCGCTGCGGATAAGTCCCATTTTCAAGTGGTCTATGGAAAGATAGGGGTATTTGTATTTTTCAAGCAGCTTCTGCGCAAGGAGGGTTTTGCCCGTATGGGACGCTCCCGTAATTATAATTATCATGTTTGTTCACCTGTTTTTTATCCGACCGTTTTGCAGATAAGCTCATTGAACTGCTTTGCAAAAACGGGCGGTATATTATGAGCGGCTTTCTCCCATATTTCATAGGTGCAGTTATCGTTCATACGGCTCATTTTTTCAACGCTGTCCCTGACCATCTTCTGCTCTTTTCCCCCTGCAAGCGCCACAACGGGTATAGTAACAGCTTCAAATCCGCTGACCGATTCAAGGGTTATGCCGTTGTCAACCGAATTGCGGATAGTTTCGATAGATACCTTCTGCATCTGTTCCACAAATTCCTTCCGCTGCTCCCCCGGCAGACCGTTCATCGCTCCCACAATGCTGCAAAGCCATTTTTTCTTGAACAGCCCGAATTGCTTTTCGTTTGCCTTCATAACATATTCCACCGATTCCTTATCCTTGCACAGCCACGGGCTTACAAGGACAGTGCAGGTAAATAACTCGCTGTGCTCTGCGACAAGCTTGAATCCCACCTGAGCGCCGAGGGAAAATCCCACAAGTGCGGTTTTCTTCCCTATGGAGGAAATGAGGTCGGTCAGCTCCTTTATCTGCTCGTCTGCGGAGAATATTTTTTCTGCTTCCCTGCCGAATCCCATTAAATGGGGCACGATAATATGATATCTGTCGGCAAGGGAATACTGCCTTCCGAAGGAATGAACAAAATTTGCACCGTGAAGCATAACTATGGTCTTTTCGTTTTCTTTTCCGTATTCATCACAATACATTACAAATGCGCTCCTTTTTTGGATAAATATTTATAATTATTATACAGCATAGGTCGGTATATGTCAATAAATGCAGCCGCAGGAAAGCTTGTCTATAGCAAGACACAGAAATAGACTGACAAAAGGAGGCGAGGACAAAGATTGAAGAGTTAGGAACGAACCCGCAGACAGGCTTTCCGCCTGACAAGGGTGAGTGACGACACTATTCAATCTTTGTACCGCCGAACTTGGCAGGATATTTTTGTGGATTGCTATAATAAGCGTACATATTTACAAGCTGACGGCAATGCATTATATGGAGGATATCCTTCCGAAGGAGATAAGCGATATATTTGCGACGAGCGGAGAGGTATCAAAAATATATCCGGTTTATTGAAACGGGAGATCCGCCCGTAAAGCCTTGGTATACCATACAGGATACAGCTCGGTATACATTTTTCACCCAAATGCTAAAGATTTCAATGAAAATGCCGATAAATATATTAGTTGACATTTGATTTTCGGATAAAAAGGAGGTGCTGCAATGACGATACATAATCTTTCGGGCGCTGAGTTTCTGATGAACAGCAAAAGAAAAACCACTAACAAGCTTCAGAAATCTCTCGAAAAGCTTACAAGCGGCTATCAGATAAACCGTGCCGCCGATGACGCTGCTCATCTGGCTATCTCCGAAAAAATGCGTTCCGCCATTGCAGGACTTGAACAGGGTACAAAAAACATAAACGACGGCATCAGCTATCTCCACTCTCAGGACGGTTCTGCTCAGGAGATACACAATATCCTTCACCGCCTCGAAGAGCTTGCGCTTCAGGCTGCAAACGGTACATATGAAGACCTTGACCGTGATGCCATAAACTGCGAATATCAGCAGCTTCTCGATGAGATAGGTCAGATAACCGACACCGCAAACTTTAACGGCGTCCCCCTTTTTGAAAAGCATATGGAGGCATATGGCCTTCAGGAGGGCAATGTTTACCACAATATGCCTATCAAGATAGACAGCACGAACACCCCTCTTGTTATAGGCTACCGTGTTGACGGCGTAAAAAAGGAGTACTCCGTAGACATTCCTTTCGGCACCTATGAAGCCGAAGAGCTTGCCGATCTGATAGATACCGAGCTTTATAAGAAGGCTCCGAACCTTATTATCGGCTTGAACGAAGGCAATCAGTTTACAATGCAGGTAGAACCGGGACGTCTTGACTATATCGGAGGCCCCGGCGCAAGCCTTTTCTTTGACGCAAAGATAGGCTCCTCCGACGGCTATCTTCTCGGCGTAACGGTATTTCAGTCGGACAATGCAAAGCTGCAGGTATTCAGCGGCGAAAACGATGTTATGTCCTTCCGTCTTGGAAATGATGATACATTATACTCCATAACTCTTGATCCCGGAAGATATACAAGAGGCGAGCTTATTGACCACATCAATGAAAAGATCGCAGACGCAGGCATTCCGGGAAATGTCCGTGCTGTTCCCGAAAACAACAAGGACGGCGGAAAGATCATCGGTCTTGCAAGCACCGAAACGCTCACAGGTCTTGCAGGCAATTTTATTAAAATGGACAACAAGTCCTCTCCTCTCTACGATATCGCCTGCTACGGCTATACCAACAACACGCAGTCAATTCTTACGGGAAAAAAGGTCCTCGGTACAAGCATCGACATCATCAGAGGAAGAAACGATTATTTCACCCTCGACCTGAAATGGTACGGCGACAACGGGACCTCCGAAAGCCGCAGGGTGACCGTCAAGCTGCTTGACGACGGCGAAAACGAAAAGACCTATGCTTCTCCCTTTGACCTTGTTCAAAGGATAAACGAGCAGCTCGGCAGCGATCTGCCCTTTACCGCAGCTATCAGCTCTTCGGGAACTCTTGAGATAAGCTCCGATCAGTACGGCAGCAAGTGCAAGGTCGATCTTGTGGAGAGCGCCGCTCCGAGCCCTTATATGGTCTACGACCTGTTCGACTCAGGCAATCTCAGAAAGCTTACCCCTTCGCAGGTAACATCTCAGTTCACACCTGCATCTCTTACATCAAAGAAAACTCTTGATGCGTCCATCGTTATCCCTGCCGATGAAAACGAGCTGAGCTTCACCCTCAAGACCGACAGCGGCAATAAAACCATGAACATATCCCTTGCAGCCGGAACATACACCGCTTCGTCCTTACAGACCGCTCTCAACAGTGCAGTCGCCGGTTCCTATCCGGACCTTGCCGACAAGGTAAAATTTACTGTGGGAAACACTATTTCCCTTTCGGCAGTGGAATTTGACGGTGCGGATATTCAGTCTATCACAGCTTCTTCATCAGCTTCCGCATACAGCAGACTTATCGGCGGCGTATATTACACCGACAGCTATTCGATTTCACAGGGCAAGGAAGAAACATATCAGAGCGCATCGGGAACAATGCCTTCGGGCGCTCCTGCGGTATCTTCGACTTCGGGTTCTTCTCAAAATGTTGTAAACTATGTTGACAAGACATCTTCTACAAATCAGCGTCAGGCAAATTACCTCAATTACAGCAAGGTCACTCCTTCTATCAAGAACGGATACGAAAAAGAGATCAACAACGGTGAATCCTTTGTAGGCGATGTTAATGTTGAAGAATACCCCGCAACAATGACCCTGTCAAATGTAATGACTCAGTTTACCGCAGACGGGGTTTCACGCAGAGAGATAAACCTTGAGCTTTCCATTAAGGATAAAAACGGCACATCAAATCTGAATATCCGCATACCAAGCGGCTCCACAAAGAATCAGGCTCTCTCCGCTATAAATGCAGGGCTGGGTTCCTATGCCTCCGCATCGCTCAGCAATAATGACCTTATTATCACAACCGCTTCAAAGGGCGCCGATGTGCAGATCGCCTGCGGTGACTGTACGATGGCTTACTCCGCATCAAAAAACAGCCTTGCAAGCAATGCCGACGCTGTTATTGATGCCGAACACAACAAGGTATATATCCCCTCGTCACTTACAGTTCCCGATGTGGCTTCTCAGCTCCCCTACACAATTGACGATTCAAACGACAGGCTTATTTTCAAGGCAGGCGCAACAAATTACGACCTGACCCTTTCTCACAAAACATATACATCTGCCGCTGAGATCGCAGCTGAGCTGAACGCAAAGATAGCAGCTTCTGACGGCGGTACAGCAAAAACAACAGTTTCCGTCGGAAACGGCGGAAAGTCTCTCGTATTCAAAGGCCCTGCCAATGAATCGGGAACTGTGACCATGAATTCATCGAGCACCTGTAACATCTACAAAACAAAGGTCGTTACCGCAACAGACGGCAATCCAAATTACAACCCTGCAACAGGCAAGATAGAAAACCCTTCAACAATGGTCGCATCAGGCTTTGACAGCCACTTCCCCATGACCGTTACATCCGCAAACAACACAATTACCTTCGATTACACCTCCCCCACTGACGGAACAAGGAATATAACCATAGTTATCCCCGACGGAACTTATCAGACCCCCGCAGAGGCAGCTGCAAAGATCAGCGAGGTAATTGCCGCAGATCCCGATCTCAGCAGCATTATTTCCGCAAGCTATGTTTCAAGCGGATCGGACAAGGGCCTTGTTTTCAAGACAGTTAACGGCGGTGACGGCTACCGCCTCAGCAATATGGGCGGAACTGCAGGTCTTGATAAATACATCAGCAAGGCATCTGTAGGAAGCGGCGGAACTGTTGATTCCGCAACAAATAAGGTGCTTTATCCCGCATCTATTACCAACAGCAATTTCAGCTCACTTTTCTCGGGAAACGGTCTTGAAGTGACTGCCACAAACAAGCATGTTGCCCTTACGGTAAACGGCACGGCTGTTGAATTTGACCTTGCCGAGGGCGATTACAGCGGTACAGCAGGAATGAACAATATCCTTTCCCAGCTTCAGACAGGCTTTGCCGGAAGCGGCGTTACTGTGTCCGTTTCAGGCACGACCCTTTCCATTGTCACCGACAACAAGGGCAGCTCTCAGAGGATCGCTATGAACGGTTCCAACACCTCCGTGATTTTCAAGCAGCCCAGAAGCATTGCCAAAGAATCCACCGTTTCAAGAGATGACCGCCGCTGTGCAATAACGGGAAAGAACAAGATCGGCACTATCGAGATCTTTGACTGCGAAAACACAATGTCCTTCGATTATTCTGTTGAAGCAGGGGGACATCTTGTTTCGGGAACAGCCGATATTACCATTCCCGCAGGCACATACACTGCCGACACTCTTGCAGCCGCTCTGCAGACAGCCATAGACGGAAAGCTCGGCACCGACCAGCTCACCGTTTCCGCTTCAAACGGATATATAAGCATAGTCGGTGCAACTCCCTCCGACACACGTGCTATCAATAATTTCGAGGGAAGACTTTTTGACAAGGTGTTCCAGAACGCAAGCTATTCTTCCGTACAGGTCCACACCGAAACGGCAGGAACATCTTCGGGCAGCAAGGTTTCATACATCGTCGGAAGAAACGAGCTGCAGCCCGAATCCAAGGACGAGCTTTCATCAGGCAAGAATGTTACCATTTACACAGACCTTAATGATACTCTTGTTTTTGACCTTCATTACGGCGGAGAAGATCACAAGATAGAATTTAAGATACCTGCAGGGGATTACACCCGGCGTGAGCTTGCAAATGCTATCGAAAAAGCAGGCCGTGCCGAGATAGCTAAGCTCACCGACTATACAGGTCAGAAGTTCCCCGAGGATTTCTTTAACGCTTCCATAGGTCTGAGCGAGCTTGGCGTTGCCGAAAACAACACCGGTATTTCAAGCTCGGGCAAGCTTGTTCTGTGGTGCAAGCTTCCCGATGACGGAAGAAACGGTGCTGTCAGCGCAGTCATCGACGGTGTAAGAGGCAATTCGGCATACAGAGTATTCTACGAAGCGACTCGTTCTCCTCAGCCTTCGGTTTTCGTTGGCAAGCCGGATCTTTCCGACGGTATCGTTATTTCACACAATAATGATACCATTGGCTTTGAGCTTGACGGCGTTCCCTACAGCATAAAGATCACCCACGGAGCCTACAGCACAGAAACCCTTGTTTCCGAGCTTAACAGCAAGCTTGAAGCTATGGGCAGCATTGTAAGAACAGGCGACAGAAACGGTCATTTGATGTTCTACACAATTGACAACGGTGATTATGTTTTTGACAAATTCACAGGAAACGCCGCAAACGCCCTTATATACGGCGGCACAGGACGAAACAGCGATACAGAGATCGGGATCCACACAGGCCGAGGCACAGGCAGCTATATCATGTACGAAAAAACTCGTATTGACGAGCATCTGCTCCACATCAACACAACAGGTGTAACGACCGTTGAAAGAGCGCAGAAAGCAATAGAGCGCCTTGAAGACGCCAACAGCACACTTTCCCTTGCAAGAGCTGTATCAGGCGCAAACGAAAACCGCTCCCGTCACTCTCTTGACAACAACACAAACTACATCGAAAATCTGACTGCTTCGGAATCCCGTATGAGGGACGCCGATATGTCAGATCATTACACCGACTATATCAAGCAGCAGATACTCAGTCAGGCACAGGATCACGTTTTCGGAAAAATGCAGGAGCATAATCGTTCACTGCTGAATATTTTCGCATAAAATTAGGGTGTGTTGACACTATCCGAAATGTTCGTATAGTGTCAACACACCCTAATCTTTTATGATCATCATATTAAGGCAATACCGCACAAAGAACGCCTAACGGCTTTGCATACGCCTTGCTTACAGATTTTACATCATATTGCACTAAAGCTCCTTGAAATACGAAAGTATTCCTGCGTCGCTGTATACTAATCCCTCATTAAAGTGCGGACAAAAAATCTGCACAAAACCCATAAGCGCAAGCTTTTGCTTGATTTTTTGTCCACTTTATAATCGGGAATTAGTATTATTACAATCTGACGAAAAATCTGACTGCGCAATCCGCACCCAATCTTTGTGCGGTATTGCCTTAAATTTATCAAATATTCTTAAAAAAATTACCAAAAATCAGGCTGTATTTTCTATACAAAAATTCTCCATTTTAACAGTTTATTAAAACATTTTTTGCATCAAATGTGATATAATTACCATACTGCAATGCGATCTCATACAGGTAAAGGCTCATTATATTCAGGGAGAGCACAGAAAAATGCTGACAGAGCCGCTGTATGTACGTATGAGTATGCATGCTCAATTGTTCTCTGTCATGAAAACATGGGGAGAAAATATAAGGAGTATAGGGGAATGAAATCAATACGCTTACGAATCATCAGGACAGTTTCGATCACCGTCGCAGCTGCACTCACTCTCTTATGTCTGGTAGCAGCTAACACTAACTTTACTGTTGCCGTCAATACTGCGGCAAACAGCATTGAAGAAACCGCTGTTGTCGCATCTGAAAAGGTAAAATGGGAGATACAGTCATATCTGAATATCGCTAAGGAAATGGGCGGTATCAGCGACCTGTCCGATCCCGCTGTTTCCGATGAGGACAAGAAGGCGGTTCTCTCCAACCGTGCAGCATATTATGGTTTGGAACGCTGCAATTTAATTGATACGGATGGCAACGGGATCGACGGCAATACATATTCCGACAGAGTATATTTTCAACATGCTCTCAAGGGTGAAACATGGGTATCGGATCCCCTTGTATCAAAGGTAACAGGCAAGATCACCATTATTATTGCAGCACCTCTCTGGAAGGACGGCGTTTCCGGCTCTGAAGTAGCAGGCTGCGTTTATGTTGTTCCCAACGAGGAATTTCTTAACGACATAATGCGTTCTCTTTACATCAGCGAAAACAGCTCCGCTTACATGATAAACTCCGAAGGTGACACTATTGCGGCAATTGATATGGAGATCGTCAAGGGCGGTGAAAACATTCAGACTCTTGCCGAAACAGACAGCAGCTACGCTGAAATGGCTGCTCTTCATGAAAAGATCCTATCGGGAGAAACAGGCGTTGAAACCTCTGAAAAAGAAGGTCAGAAGATAATTGCAGGGTATTCGCCCGTTGCGGATTCCAACGGCTGGTCATTGGTTGTTTATGCTCCTCGGAGCGACTTCCTGGGCGATGCAACAAGAGCGATAATCCTGAATATTCTTATTACCGCAGCCGCCGTAACCGTATCCGTGTTTATCTCAATAAGCCTCGGCCGATCAATAGGCAATCCCATCAGATCCTGTACAGACAGAATAATCAGTCTTGCAGAGGGTGACCTTACCAGCCCCGTGCCAACGGTAAAAGCCAAGGATGAAACAGGAATGCTTGCAGAGGCAACAGCACGTATGGTGAGCGACCTCAACGCTATTATCGGTGACATTTCCGAAAACCTGAATGCAATGGCAAACGGTGACCTCTGTATGGACAGCCGTATAAACGAAGCAAACTACCGTGGAGATTTCCACGCAATTATCGAATCCATCGCAAAGATAAATGCTGATCTTAACCATACAATGGGTCAGATCAACACATCTGCCGATCAGGTATCCAGCGGCTCCGAACAGGTTTCGGGCAGTGCACAGTCGCTCTCACAGGGAGCAACAGAGCAGGCATCCTCTATCCAGGAGCTTGCGGCAACGATACACACGATCTCCGAGCAAATAAACGCAAACTCCGCAAACTGCGAGCAGGGACGTGACCTTGTTGATGAAACAGTGATCTGCATAAATAATGCATCCGGGGACATGTTCCGCCTGACAGAGGCAATGGAGGATATCAGCAACACGTCCGCAGAGATCGGCAAGATCAATAAGGAGATCGAGGATATCGCATTCCAGACAAATATCCTTGCACTCAATGCAGCAGTTGAAGCAGCCAGAGCCGGTGAAGCAGGCAAGGGCTTTGCTGTAGTGGCAGACGAAGTACGTAACCTTGCATCCAAATCAGCTCAGGCTGCACAGGAAACGACCCAGCTCATCGAAAAGGCACTTGCCGCAGTAGAAAACGGCAGGGAAATAACAGCTCTGACTTCCGAAGCTGTTGCGGGAGTAGCTGAACGTTCCGATTCCGTAAAGAACATAGTTGCAAGCATTGCTGATGCATGCAGCGTTCAGGCAGAAGTTATCAATCAGATATCTGCAGGTATAGAGCAGATATCCGGTGTTGTCCAGAGCAACACGGCAACAGCTGAACAGAGTGCAGCCGCATCCGAGGAGCTTTCCGGTCAGGCAATGATGCTCAAGAAGCTTGTTGGCTCCTTCAGACTGAAGATGTGATCCCTTCTTATATCGGCAGTTTGTTTATTTCTATAACATATAACAGTCCGGGAAAATGCATAAGCCTATCCGGGAATGCTTTGTATTAAAAAAGCTTCTCCAAGGTGATACAACTATATGGAGGGTAAGGCCCTGCGAAAAAATCTTTGTAAAAACAAAAACGGCAGTAAAAAACGATGTTTAGCGGAGCAGTCATTTTGGGCTGCTCCATTTTTTCAGTATACAAAAATACTGCATTTTGCCAAGTTTTTTTCTTTGTATCATCTCCGTCCGGACTACATAAAAATCATAAACCGTATTTAAATAGTTGGTATATACAGAAGTATCAAGGCTCATTTCAAGGATTCCTTTGCCGTGCTATCTACACGGGATTCCGAAGGGAAGAACTTCTGGGTCTTGAATGGAAGAATATTGATTTTGACGCAAACATGGTTACAGTCAACAGGACTTCTATCTATTACGGAAAGGCAGGCGGAACGTACACTGAAATGCCTAAGACCGAAACGAGCTATCCCCCGATGAGGTCATGGAAATGCTTACAAAGTGGAAGGAGCTGCAGAATGTATAGCGTAACAATGAGGGCAGCAAGTGGCAGGAAAACGACCGAATATTCACCAAGTGGGACGGACTGCCTCTTGACGGAACAGCACCGGGATATATCTTCAAGCGGTTCTGCGAAAGAACGGGTATGCGCTATGTTACCAATCATTCAATGCGTCACCTGAATGCCAGCCTGCTTATCAATGCAGGAGTTGATGTAAAGACCGTACAGAGCTGTTTAGGTCACTCGACGGCAACAACAACTGTAAATATCCCATATGGGCACACCCACCAAAGCAGCTATATTTCGATATTCAAAGCGTTACCTCTTGATTTGAAAGGTAACGCTTTTTGTATGGCAATCCCACCACAACAAAAGGAGCTTACGGCAAAAGGGCGATTTTACGTTATTTACACAAAAGAGCATCACAATTATATGTGGTGCTCTTTGTTGTGTTATAGTATAAGCAAGTGCTTTGTTCTTGACGAAACAGTCAATATTTATGGTTAAAATTACAAAGCTGCATAGCAACGCCGTTTTCC
>JBJERW010000026.1:0-13559 GCA_051882475.1 Huintestinicola sp.
TACGAAAATTTTGTAGATTTGGAAAAATAACCTTCATTTAGGCGTATTTTTGCTTGCTTGACTTTTTGTAGCTAATGTGTTATAATGCAAAATATTTAAAAAGGGTTTAAATATTTCAGAAGTTTTATTATTTGATTGCGTGGGGTTATTTTACTCATAACCCGAAGGTCGTTGGTTCAAATCCAGCCTCCGCAACCAATTAATAAACGGCTGAATTAGAAATCTAATTCAGCCGTTTTGTATTATATTTTTTATTAAATGGCATGTGGAGTGGAGAAAATGTTGCAAAAACAATTGTCTTTTTTGGACGGAGAAGTATTTGATGAAGTATATGTTCCTGTAAATATTCTCCCGAACAAGGGTAAATTGAAGGTCGTTTCTTTATTCAGTGGTTGCGGAGGAATGGATCTTGGATTCAGAGGTGATTTTTTTGTATTTAACAAGTATTATGAAAAAAATCCGTATGAGATCCTTTTTGCAAATGATATTATCCAACGTGCCTGCGATACATATCAACATAATTTTGATCATAAAGTGGAATGTTGTGATATACGTGAGTTGAATTACTCATTATTACCCGATTCGGATATTATTATTGGTGGGTTTCCTTGTCAGGATTTTAGTCTTTCTGGAAAAAGAGGAGGACTCAGTACCGATAGAGGTCGGCTTTATCTTGAGATGAAGAAAGTAATCAAATATATCAAGCCAATGGCTTTTATAGCTGAAAATGTAGATGGAATCAGGAGAAGTAAATCGGGAGATGACACATCGGCGTTAGATGTTATTCTTGATGATTTCAAAAGTTTGGGGTATACGGTCGTATATAAAGCTTTAAATGCAGCGGATTATGGTGTTCCTCAGAACCGAATTAGGATCATCATTGCAGGAATTAGAGATGATTTACATAAAACAATGAAATATCCTGTCCCAACACATGGGGAAAAAACAGATACGCCTTGCTTGACTGCAAAGGAAGCGATTGATGACTTGTGGGATAAAATTGACAATACCGAAATAAAAAACCATACTTCAAGAGATTATTCCAAAGCAAAGTTTTATCCCGGCAGAACAATGCAAGGAAACTGCCGTATCAAGGCGGACAAACCTTCACCAACCATTAGATCGGAACACCATGGAAATATTGAAGGGCATTACAGAACTATGTTACCTGATGATCCATCCGATATGAATGGGTGGAGAAGGTTGAGTGTTCGTGAATGTGCTCGTTTGCAGTCGTTCCCTGATACATTTGAATTTCCTGTTTCTTCATCGGATGCATATAAACAAATTGGAAATGCAGTTCCGCCTGTTTTAGCATGGCATATTGCAAGAGCATTATACATTTCACTCAATACATAAAAAGAAATAAAAGAAAAACTCGGTTTTACTTCAGACAAATTACTTTTCAACAAGGGAAAAAATCATTTTTCTGTATTCTTCTTTTTTGGCATCACTTAATGTATCATAAACAGATAGAAAATCCAATATGAATTTTCTAAGAGTATTGTTGAACCAAGGTTCCTTTTGGCTTTTTTCGGAAGTAAACAGAATTTTCGTCCAGCGTTTCGCAAGAACACTTTGCCAATCAGAGAGCAATTCATGTTTTATTGAATCTTCACTGCCGGTACGGTAAAGGAGCGTATTCTTGTTATAATTGCGATGAGATTGATTCCAGCTTTCTAACTCACTGAATGACACCTGAGGACGGGGGCTTCTGTCAGGAAACTGCATTTTGGCATTAATTGCATGAAAATACATACCGGTTGTTACATTTACGGAATTATTGCAATGCTTAATAAAAATGACCCATTCTTCAGGAGATACTTGCTGAATACTTGAACCCGGAATCGAATCGTTTTTTGTTGATTTTAGTTCAACTGTTTCGTAGAATATTTCTCCGTCAGCATTGATTTTTAAGCAAATATCCGGGTTTGTATACACAGCATTTTTACGTTGGGAAAGTAGCTTTTTTAAATCATCGGAGATTTCATCGGGTAAAAGTGCTTTTTCAATAAAAAAACTTCTTATTTCATCTGTAATACAATAACTATTGCTCTTTGAATCCGAATATTCTATTGTAACTTCTGAAATTTTATCGGAAATACGGTTGAATTCAAATTGAATAACTTGCTTTAAATATTCTTTCAGTGGTCTGTCGGTATTGGCTTCATCGGATTGAAAAGAGATATCACGTATTTTTTCTTTGTTTTCATTCAGATATGATTCCAATTCATAGATATATACTTTCATAAATAATTGCAGTTTATCCATAATCATTACCACCTTTATGTAAATTTAAACAAGATATCCACGGGAATTTCTAAAGCATCTGCAATATTGAAAATAACTTCCAAAGAAATTGGAGTCAGCATATTTGGCGCTTCGATATTGCTCATATGTGTACGGCTGATACCAACAATTTCAGCTAATTGGATCTGTGTTAGTTTCTTTAGTTTTCTTTGATAAGCAATATTTAAGCCAATACGGTAATATTTATCTTCATTGCTGATTTTGATATATTCGGGCATAACATCACCTCTTATTGAAATTATATCATAAAATAGAAATAACAAAACAAAGTGTAGTGTTGCAAAAAAATATTTGAAATTTGCAAATGTATTATTTTAGATTGCTGAGTACAAACAAAAAAGGCGGTAAAGCAATTTACCGCCTTTTTATAATGATGATATACTGACTGGTGAAAGATTTTTCACGTTTTTCTGCCCTCTCCGTCCCTGTGCGGTATACCGTCCTTAGGCATATCTTCCCTGCCTTGAGGAGGCATACCGCCGCCTCTGCCGCCGGGAGCGCCGAAGGAGTTAGCCGTTAATGTGCTGTATTCAAGCTCGGTGCCGCCCGAATATGTTGTGTTCTGAGCAAAGCCGTTTTCATCTGCGTCCGAAACCGATGCGCCTGTCACTATTTTATATGTGCCGTCCGCCTTTAGTTCGGGAGCGGTGACAACGGCGCATTCATATGCATTTTGCGGTGTGAATGAAAGTATCACATTTCCGCTTTCATCGCAGACGAGAAATGTTTCTCCGCCGTTTTGACGGGAGAATGTGCACGCAAGGACTCCCTGACTTTCCGAATCGGTAACGCTCTGAGCCATGCCTGAGCTTCCGAGAGCTGCCAGCACGCCTCTCGAAACGGCTGCCGTTGTGTCATAATCAAGGGCACCGTTTCCGTTGTTTGTGGGACTGCTTACCAAGGTCACTCCGCCCGATATTTCTATCGAACCGTTGGAATCTATTCCGTCGCCCGATGCGTCGATGACAATATATCCTCCCGAGATCACTATCTCGCCCGCAGATGAGCCGAATTCCCCTCTGCCGAAGCGCATTCCCGTGGCGGAGCCGTCGTTTCCGCCTGCGGCATTAAGTCCGTCATCTGAGGACACTATAGCTATGTTTCCGCCCGAAATGAGTATCCTGCTGCTTTCAAGCCCTTCATAGCTTTTGGAAATATTTATGTTTCCGCCGGATATGTTAAGCTCGTTATCTGCATGGATACCGTCATCGCCGCTTGAAAGGGTGAATGTGCCGCCCGATATGCTGATATTGTTATTGGAGTGGATACAGTCGTCTGCCGAATCAATTGAATATGTCCCTTCCGAAACAATGATATCTGAGCCTGCTTTTATGCCCTTGAAGGATTCCTCCGACGATGAAAGGGAATTGGTGCTTCCGCCGCCCGATGTTATTGTTATTTCGGCGTTGTCGGCTTTTATCACAGTTTCTGCTTGAATGCCGTCATTTGCCGCTGTGATATTCAGCGTTCCGCCGTCTATATAAACATATCCTTTGGAGGTGTCCTCGTCATTGTCCGAGCGTATGCCGTCGCTGCCTGCTGTGATATTATAGCTGCCGCCGCTTATTTTCACGCAGTCCTTGCCGTTAAGTCCCACGTTTTTCGAGGTCACATTCATGCTTGCCGATGTGATGATAAGGTCGTCTTTTGATACTATGCCGTGCTTGCAGTTGCCTTCAACGGTAAGTGTTCCCGTGCCGTTTACGGTAAGGTCTGCTTTGCTGAACAGGGCAGCGTCAACGGTCGTACTGCCGTCGGTCATGGTGTAGGAAGAGCCGTCCGAGAGAGTGTTTGCTGTTCCGTCCTTGAGGGTGATATATACCTTGTTTGCCGAGCGGATATATATTGCGGGACCGTTTGAGTTTATGACCGATGCATTGTCGAGGACAAGGGTCACTGTGTCCTTATCACCTGCCGCAACGGTAACGGTTTCGTCGGTTATTGTGCCTGTTATCCTGTAAACGCCGCCCTTGGTTATTGTTGTATCGGACAGCGTTATGATGTTTGCTTCGTCATATTCCGCCGACATATCCTTTTCGTCAATTTCAAAGCTCATATTGCTTATATCTGCGGAGGAAGCTGCGGAGGACAGCTCTGTCGATGCGGACAGTGCTGCTTGTGTGCTTTCTTCGGCTTCGGGAACATTTGCCGAGCTGCATGCGGACAGCATGACGGCTTGGGCAAGTAATATGCTTAATACAGACATTTTGATTTTTTTCACAGAGCATCATTCTCCTATGTTGATTTGCAGTTGTATGATATTTTGTTGATAATAACAAGTATACATCACCGAGTTTAATTTAGTCTTAAAATTTAATATAAAATGCAGCACCGAAAAAAATACGGTACTGCACTTATGAGGTCACATTATTTTGCTTTTCGGTTTTCCGAAATTTTATCCGCCACCGCTTTCAGATGCTCATAATATTTTTCGTTAAGCTCTGACGGACGGACTATCTCCGCCGCCGTTCCGAACTGGAGCAGCCAGCCGAAAAACGGCGTTCCCGCTTTTACCTTTACGCTGACGGTAAAATGTTCATCTCCGTCGGGTACAATAATGATATCCTTTCCGAAGCGGTCGAGAACAACGTTTACAAGGGAGTTTTCAAACCGCAGCTTGACGTCCTGCGTTTCGCCGCTGAACATGGAAAAAGTGGAGTTCATATATTCCGACAGGGAAAATCTCTCGGGGATATTTTCGGCGCTCTCGTCAAGTATCTCTATGCTTTCCATGCGGTCAACACGGAAATTTGTGTAATTATCGGGACGCTTTTTGTAAAATGCCACAAGGTAATATCTCTCGTCGTCCCATGTCAGCTCAACGGGAGAGGCGGTACGCAGTCCGTCACGGTAATGCTTTTTCTTTCTGATGTCATAATCGAAATATTTGAAGGATATCTGCTTTTTCTCGTTTATCGCCCGATGGATTATGTCAACGTTCAGATATATCCTTTCGTTCATTGATTTGACTCTGTTTGCCACGTAAACATGACGCTGGAGCTGTCTGCCCTCGTAAATGCTTGCAAGACCTTCTATCTTCCCGATAAGCTCTCTTGATTTTTTCTCCGTCAGAAATCTTGCGGAGGCTACGGCGTCTGCAAGGAGCTTCAGCTCGGGCAGCTCAAAATCACGGCTTGCAAGGTAATATGTATACTGCTTTCCGCCCGACATTACTATGTCAAGACCGTAGGCTTTCAGCAGATGGATATCATCATAAAGGGTCTTTCGCTGTTCGGATATGCCGTATCGTTCAAGCTCTCCGATTATCTGCGCCGCAGACAGGGCGTGCTCCTCGTCGGTCTGCTTTACAAAGATGTTATACAGATACAGCATTTTCAGCTTCTGATTGGAGGACGATGTTTTTCCGGGCATACGCTCAGCTCCTTTGGGTAATTTTACATTTTTCATTAGTATACCATATTCCGATGTTTTTGTACAGAGGATAAACTTACTGCAATAAAAATTATCAGCAAATTTATCGTCATAACTTGAAAAATTAAAAATAATGTAGTACAATTAAATATATTTTGTTTTAAGAGAGGTATTTATTATGAAAATGTTAAAGAAAATCATCTGTGGTGTTTCCGCAGCGGCTATGTTAGCAGCACTTTGCGGCTGTTCGGGCAGCGGAAAATCCGATACTCTTGTTATGGCAACAAACGCCGAGTTTGCTCCTTACGAGTATCACGACGGCGACAAAATTGTGGGTATCGACGTTGAGATAGCTACTGCCATTGCAAACGAAATGGGCAAGGAGCTTGTTATTGAGGATATGCAGTTTGATTCAATCATTGCTGCCGTAACATCGGGCAAGGCTGATATCGGCGCTGCAGGCATGACCGTTACGGAAGACCGTCTTAAGAGCGTTAATTTCTCCGATTCTTATACTACCGCAACACAGGTCGTTATTGTTAAGGAGGATTCCGAGATCGCTTCTCCCGATGACCTTGCGGGAAAGAATGTAGGCGTTCAGCTGGGAACTACAGGCGATATGTATGCAAGCGATATCGAGAACGCTTCCATCGAGCGCTACAACAAGGGCTTTGAAGCTGTTCAGGCTCTTACTCAGGGCAAGGTTGACGCTGTTATCATCGACAAGGAGCCTGCAAAGGTTTTCGTTGAACAGAGCGAGGGACTTAAAATTCTTGACGAGGCATTTACCGTTGAGGAATATGCTATCGCTATCGCAAAGGAAAACACAGAGCTTCTTGACAGCGTAAATGCTGCACTTGCAAAGCTCAAGGATTCGGGCGAGCTTCAGGCTATTATCGACAAGTATATCACAGCTGAATAATAAATAAGCTGACGCCGCCGATACATTATACTTTCCCTTTCGGCGTTTGCCGAAAGGGAAAGCAGACCCGAAAGGATGTTGCAGTATGCCTCAGTGGCTTGCCGATCTGGCAGACAGATTTTATACGAACTTTATCAGCGAGGACAGATGGAAATATATTGCGGACGGTCTTGTCGTTACTGTCGAAGTAACCTTTTTTGCCGTTCTGATAGGTATTATTCTCGGATTTCTTATCGCTGTCATACGCTCTACCCATGATAAAACGGGTAAGCTCAAAATAGCAAATTTTATATGCAAGGTCTATCTGACTGTTATCAGAGGAACGCCCTCGGTGCTGCAGCTTCTTATTATTTACTTCGTGGTTTTCGGTTCGGTCACTATCAGCAAGACCCTTGTGGCTATCATTGCCTTCGGAATAAATTCGGGAGCATATGTGGCTGAGGTTATCCGAAGCGGAATCATGTCGGTGGACAAGGGACAGATGGAAGCAGGAAGAAGTCTTGGCTTCAACTACTCCCAGACTATGATACACATCATTCTGCCCCAAGCGTTCAAAAATGTTCTTCCTGCCCTCGGAAACGAAGTTATCGTTTTGCTGAAGGAAACCTCCATATGCGGATATATCGCCCTTCAGGATATGACAAAGGGTGCGGATATTATCCGAAGCAGAACTTATGACGCTTTTATGCCTCTTATGGCGGTTGCGCTTATTTATCTTATAATAGTTATGCTGCTTGAGCGTCTGGTTGCGGGACTTGAGAGGAGGCTGAACACAAGTGAGCGATAATTTCGGCAATGCTGTAATTGAAGTAAAGGGTCTGACAAAGACCTTCGGGGAGCTTGATGTTCTCAAAGGGATAGATACCGTTATCAACAAGGGAGATGTGGTTTTTGTTATCGGACCTTCGGGTTCGGGAAAGAGCACCTTTCTCCGCTGCCTGAATCTCCTTGAAGAGCCTACGGGCGGACAGATACTTTTTGAGGGCACGGATATTACCGACCCCAAGAACGACATCAATCTTCACCGCCGCAAAATGGGAATGGTTTTTCAGCAGTTCAATCTGTTTCCCCATATGAACATTATGAAAAATCTGACCATTGCGCCAATGAAGCTGCTTGGCAAGACCAAGGAAGAGGCGGAAGAGCAGGCGTATGCGCTCCTTGAAAGAGTAGGGCTTGCAAACCGTGCCGACGCTTATCCGGGACAGCTTTCGGGCGGTCAGAAGCAGAGAATAGCTATTGTCAGGGCGCTTTGCATGTCCCCCGATGTTATGCTTTTCGACGAGCCGACATCGGCGCTTGACCCCGAAATGGTCGGAGAGGTTCTGAACGTTATGCGTGACCTTGCAAAAGACGGCATGACGATGGTCGTTGTCACTCACGAAATGGCGTTTGCAAGAGAGGTCGCCACGAGAGTTTTGTTCATGGACGGAGGAAATATCCTTGAGGAAAACAGTCCCGGGGAATTTTTCGGAAATCCGCAGAACGAACGGCTTAAAAGCTTTCTCAGCAAGGTGCTTTAATATTATCAAAAATTACAGCGGCTTCGGAAAAATCACCGAAGCCGCTGTTTATTTTAGCTTATTGTCCTTAGAAAATTTACTGAATATCGGGACCGTTAAAATCGTCCTCTTTGAGCAGTCCGTCATCGGTGCTGTTTGTATCCTGAGATGTGCTTTCCGAAGGTGCGGACGGTTCATCGGGTATTGTTGGGATATCGTCCATTACGGGAGGCACGGGAGCGGAAGGCTGCTGTGGTGCTGAGCTTGTTGTGCTTGTCGTGCTTGTCGCACCGAAATTCTGACCGTAGGACATATTGCTTGTGCTGTTGTCTGATGTGGGATTATATGTTCCCGAAGTGGGAGTCTGAACCTGATTGTAAAAACCGTTGTCGCCATTCATCGGAGGCATGGGAGCTGCTCCTGCGCCGAATCCGCCTGCAAGCTCATAGGGAGATGCAAAGCCCATTGCAAGAGCCTTTTCTCTCATGCAGCTGTAGAATTCAGCCATGGTCGCATTTACGTAAGGCATGATGAAGAACATACCGATGCCGCAGGTTATTCCGCCGAGGAGATACCAGCCGATGAAGGAAAGCTGAAGTCCGAACAGGTTTGCCTTTTCGCCGTTCATGGTGTTCCTGCTTATCTCGAAGGCACGCTTTCTGTCAACCTGAGGATTCTCTGCCATTATGTAGGGGACAAGTGCATATTCCAGAGATTTGATGATTCCCGGTATCCAGAAAAGAAGCGACCAGAGAAATACTTTCAGCTGCATGATAAACATTGTTTTTACCGTTGACATGTATCTGCCCTGTCTGAACTGACTGAAAACCTTTCCTATTTCCGGTTCACCCGCACGTGCGTCAAGATAGAATCTGTTCTGACCTACCTGAATGGGGAGAGCCACAAATGCTGAATAAGCAAAGCCTATTGCCAATGCGAACAGAACGATAACGCCTGTTACGCCTACCAGCGCTGCAACGGCGGCGTCGGAATTGTAATCCTCGGACTCGCCTGTGTAGTGGTCGTCGAAATATCCTTCAAAATAGTCTTCATAATATTCTTCGGTGTCTGAGCTGCTTCCCGAAGGAGAGGAGAAGCTGTATCCTACCGATGAACCGCCTGCCAGCAGCGTTACTATAAGCGTAACAACTATGGCAAGACCATAATAATTTTTCAATGCCGCTTTGGCATTTTCCTTAAGCTGAGATATTGTCCACATATTATATTTACCCCTGCCCTTTCATGTTAAAGTATAAAAGGTATACACACAAGTATATGCGCCGTAATGATGTATATTGACCTTTTACAGGTTTATCTTAGCATATTTTTCATAAAATATCAACAGGATTTGCAATTTATAATGAAATTAATGAAGTTTTAATTATTTGTGCACAACACTGTAAAATCGGTAATATTTTATATTGTCGCAAATGCACAAAAAAGCATTTTTTTATTCTATGCCCGATAAAACACAAATCCGGTTGACTTTAGCATGAGAAAATGGTAATATTTTATAAAGGCATATTTTGACGCAAAGTCGTTTTTTTGGCAATATCGGAGGATCTTATGAAAAAAATCAAATTTAATCTGCCGGCAAAGAATAAGAATTCGGCTGAAAAGGCAGGTTCCGATAATACGGTAAAGAAGGTCAAGGCTCCCTCGTCGGAAACGGGAGGCGGAAAGCCTTTCAGCAAGGAAAAGCTTTCCGAGGTCAAGGGACGTATGCTGGGCGCTTTTGACAGATTTGCCGAAAACGGTAACAAGAAGCGCATAATGAGCGGAGAAAAGCTTAACGCTGTTGTTGAAAAGGTTAACGGCAACCCCGTTATGCGCTCCTTTGCAAAAATGAATATCGGCAGAAGGCTCAACATATTTTTTATCGGGATCATGCTCATAGTTGTCATTGCAATGTCCATATCCCTTGTATTTCTGAAAAATATGTCACGCAGCAACGAAACCTTTTACAATGAGGCTTATCAGGTCGTAAACTACGCAAAGACCGTTCAGCTGGACTTTCAGATGATGCAGAAGGATCTGTTCATTGCGGCGTTTGAGATCGACATGGAAGAGAAGCTGCCCATTCGTCTTGAAACCCTTGAGAACGATCAGAAGATGCTCCTTGCCGATATTCAGACCGCAAGAGAGCATTATTCGGGCGACCCTGCGGACTTTGACAAGCTTGACGAGCTGCTTGCTGCAATGGAAGAACCGCATCAGTATGTTGTTGATACCATAACAAGCAAGCTGGGCAGAAATCAGGTAATGTTCAAAAATTACGTTGCAAACTACGAGCCTCTTATTGAGGAAGCTGCTGAACTGCTTCAGCATATCACCGACGTTTCCAACGAAACTGCGGAAAAAATGAACAACAATATGAGCGTGCTCAGCGGTATGGCTGTAGTAATTACGATCTGCCTTATTGTGTTTGTATTTTTAATGCTGTTCTTTATTTCCCGAATCCTTACCCTAAGCATCGTTCCGCCCATACTTGAAGTGGAAAAATGTGCCGAGGAGATATCAAAGGGCAATCTGAGCTACAAGATCGCATATCACGGCTCGGACGAAATGGGTCAGCTTGCCGAGAGCATGAGAACCACGGTTGATAACCTTAACGCATATATTTCCGACATCTCATACTGCCTTGAGCAGATATCCAAGGGCAATCTGGATATTGAACCGACGGCGGAGTTTGCAGGCGAATTTGTCGCTATCGACAGCTCACTCAGAACCATTATCCATTCTCTTAACGCAACCTTTGCCCATATGGGAAAGGGTGCAAATCAGGTTTCCGATTCTTCAAAGAATGTGGCAAACGATGCAGAGGCTCTTGCTCAGGGTTCTATCGAGCAGTCCTCCTCCATTGAAAGCCTTATCGAGAGCATTCGCAGCATTTCCGTTCAGATACAGAACAACGCAAAGAGCGCAAAGGACGCCGACGATACTGCCGAGCTGCTTGTTACTGACGTTGCTAAGGGCAGAAAATGCATGGAAATGCTTGCCGACGCTATGACGGAGATAAGCGCAAGCTCCGAAAAGATCGGAAATATTATCAGCACTATCGAGGATATCGCTTTCCAGACAAATATCCTTGCTCTTAACGCAGCGGTCGAGGCTGCCCGTGCAGGTGACGCAGGCAAGGGCTTTGCGGTTGTTGCGGACGAGGTAAGAAATCTTGCAAACATGAGCGCCGAGGCTGCAAGCGATACAAATGAGCTTATCCGGAAGTCTATAGAATCCGTTAACAGCGGAATGGGCATCGCAGATGAAACGGCGAAGGCTCTCAATGCTATCGTTTCAAACGTTGACAGCGTTGCGGGAGCTATAAAGAGCATTTCCGAGGTCTGCGAGGAGCAGGCAAGCGAGATAGACGATGTTTCCAAGGGCATCAACCAGATATCCGTTGTTGTTCAGAAGAACTCTCAGGCTGCCGAAAACAGCGCTGCTGTCAGCAAGACCCTTTCCGACCAGTCGGATCTCCTCAGAGAGCTGGTTCACGGCTTTAAGCTGAAAGAGTGAGTATCAAGGCTGTCGGTTGACCGAAAAAATGCTTTGTTGTTTACTGTTGTATGATTATTATAATTTTATTTGTGCAAAATGTATATAGTAATCGGTTTCAGAATGTGATATAATGATTAAGAATAGGTGCGGATCTTTTAAATATATTAACCGCACGTATGCATCCGATAATACCTATACTAAAATCGGGTACAAAATTAAGGAGGAAAATTATTATGAAACTCGCAAAAATTCTTTCAGGCATCGTTGCATCGGCTCTTGCCGTTTCCGCAATGACAGTAGCTTCCGTATCTGTAAGCGCAGCTGACACAGAAACTGTAAAGCTCTACACACAGAACACAAACAGCTGGACACTTTACGAGTCCGAAGCTTATGAGATCAGCGCTGACGGTGACTACTCTTTCACAGTTGACGCAGGCGGAGAAACAGACTACATCACTCTTTACATAAAGGACGCTGCAGGCAAGAAGGCTCCCGAAGCTTTCAATGATGTTACACTTACAGTTAAGTCCATCACAGTAAACGGCAAGAAGCTCGGTCTTACAAAGACTGAGTATCCTGTAGTAGGCAATGCAGGCGTTTTCGATGTTTGCTTCATCAACGGCTGGGCTGAAACATTCGTAACAGGCGATGAGTGTCCTTTCGATTCTTCTTCCGACAGCAGCTTTACATACGGCGAGGCTGTAAACACATTCCAGGTTGATTTCACAATCTCCGGTCTTGGCGGAGAAGCAGCTCCCGCAGCTGAGGAAGAAACAACAGAAGACGCTGCCGCTGCTGAAGAAGCACCTGCAGAAGAAGCAACAGAAGAAGCTGCTCCTGAAGCTGTAGCTGTTGACACAACAGCTGCTGAGCCTGCTTCCGATTCCGATACAACATCTTCCAAGACAGGCAACACTGCCGCTGCTTCCGTAGCAGTTGTAATGGTTGCAGCAGCTGCTGCAATGGCAGTTTCCAAGAGAAAGTAATCTCTTAGAGCTTATTAAGAAGAAAATAGTACAATTGCCCTGCTGTAAGCTTATACTTACGGCAGGGCAGTTTTTTTATTATTCAGATGTAACGGTTGTAACGGTGCTTTCGGATACAGCTGTTTCGCTCGGTGCGGAGGTTTCCGCAGGGGATGATCCTGTGATATCGGAGCTGCGGCTTGAAAGGTCGGAGGTATTGGTGATAAGCTTTTTGGTAAAACCGTTTTCGGCGTCGTTGTAGGAAATATCTGCGCCGATAAGACGGTGATCGTCAAAAAGCAGGTTGGCAGTCACATTTTCCGGATAATCGGGATAGTTCAGCACGCTGTAAACGTAAAGCGTTACTTCCTTTCCTTTGTAAGGCTCAAGGTCAAGTCCCTGTTCCTTTTGGAGGCTGTTGTATTCCGTGTACTGCTCGTTGAATTCCGCAGGAATCGTGACTTTTTGGCTTTCCGGCTCAGGCTGCACGATCAGTCCTTGGCGGTTGAGAAAACGCACTCTCTCGGAATTTGTTTCAAAGGTAAACATTTTATCGGCTGCTGCTTCGTCCTTTGCGGTGTAAAGCCAGAATCCAAGCGCTCCGAGAAGGACTATGACCACCGCCGCAAATATCCCCTTTGCGGTCCTTCTGCTTTTTGCTGCTGCTTTTTTCTCTGCTCGGTCAGTGTAGGTTCCCATGTATCGTTCATTCCTTTCCTGTATCTGTACACGATGATGTGCTGATATCGGTTGCTTTCTGATTATACATATGCTTGGGAATGAAGAAAAATAACCTGTCTGAAATTTTTACTGCAAAAAAATGCCGCTTTTGATTATTACCAAAAGCGGCTCAGTCTGTCGAAAAAGTTAATAAATTAAGATAGCAAAATAAACTGTAGTTCCAAATCGGAGCAAAAGTTTCGCTCAAGCCTTTCCCAAAGGCTTGCAGGGGTCAAGGGGGCGGAGCCACCTTGTCGCCGTCCGCAGACG
>JBJERW010000027.1:0-46978 GCA_051882475.1 Huintestinicola sp.
TTACAATGAAGGACGATACCGAGGACGAATGCTTCGACGAATATCTTGATTCCTACAAGCTCAAGGAGCTTGTAAAGAAATATTCGGACTATATCAGATTCCCCATCAAAATGGACGTTGAGCACGAGGAAAGAAAGGCAGACGCCGACAAGGACGATTATTCCGAAAACGCATACGAAAAGCATATCGTTAACGAAACTCTCAACAGCATGGTGCCCCTCTGGAGAAAGAACAAGAATGAGCTTAAGCCTGAGGATTACAACAATTTCTACAAGGAAAAGTTCTACGATTACAATGACCCCGCAAAGTATATCCATTCAAAGACCGAGGGCACGGCAACCTATGATGCGCTGCTGTTTATCCCGTCCAGAGCGCCCTATAATTATTATTCCAAGGACTACGAAAAGGGACTCCAGCTCTATTCCAGCGGAGTGCTCATCATGGATAAATGCGCCGACCTGCTCCCCGATTACTTCTCCTTTGTAAAGGGACTTGTGGATTCCGCAGACCTTTCCCTGAACATCTCCCGTGAAATGCTCCAGCATGACAGACAGCTTAAGATAATTGCAAAGTCAATTGAAAAGACTATCAAAAACGAACTGAAAAAGATGCTCAACAATGACCGTGAGAAGTACGAGGAATTCTGGAAGAATTTCGGACTCCAGTTAAAGTTCGGCATCTACGACAACTACGGACAGAACAAGGACGCAGTTGAAGACCTTGTAATGTTCACGTCCTCCTTTGAAAAGAAGCTTGTAACTCTTGACGAGTATGTTTCCAGAATGAAAGAGGATCAGAAGTACATTTACTATGCAGCAGGCGACAGCGTTGCAAAGATAGAGGCTCTTCCTCAGACAGAGCTGCTCCGTGACAAGGGCTATGAGATACTTTACCTTACCGACAACGTGGACGAGTTCGCTGTCAAGGTGCTTATGCGCCACGGCGACAAGCCTTTCAAATCCGTATCCGAGGGCGATCTGGAGATCGAAACGGACGCAGAGAAGGAAGAAACAAAGAAGCTTGCCGAGGACAACAAGGATATGCTTGACTTTGTAAAGGACGCACTCGGCGGAAAGATAAAGTCCGCAAAGATATCCGAAAAGCTCAAATCCCACCCATGCTGCCTTTCAAACGAGGGTCAGATATCTCTTGAAATGGAGAAGGTGCTCAATCAGAATCCTCAGAATGAGAAGGTTTCCGCAGAAAAGGTGCTTGAGCTGAACCCCAACCATCAGATATTCGGCACATTGAAGGAGCTGTTCGATTCCGACAAGGACAAGCTCAAGGATTACGCTTCCATACTTTACGATCAGGCTCTGCTTATCGAGGGTATGCCTATCGACGATCCCGTTGAGTTCTCCAATAAGGTCTGCGCTCTTATGAGTGATAAGAAGTAATAATATTTATATAAAAATGCGGTCAAGGATAAAAATTTCCCTGACCGCATTTTTTATTCCCCTTTAAGCTCCTTTATCCTGTCCCTGAGATAAGCCGCATGCTCAAATTCAAGCAGCTTTGCGGCGTTTTTCATCTCCGCAGTGAGCTTTTCTATCAGCTCGTCCTTCTCCTTTTTGCTCATGCGCTTTTTGGAGGTCTTTTCGTTGACCTCCTCCTTGGTGGATATCTCAATGACCTCCCTGATGTCCTTGATAATGGTTTTCGGCACAATGCCGTGCTCCTTGTTGTAATCTGTCTGAAGCTTGCGGCGGCGGTTGGTTTCGGCAATGGCACGCTCCATTGAGCCTGTGACAGAATCGGCGTACATGATGACCTGTCCCTCGGAATTACGTGCGGCACGGCCTATGGTCTGTATCAGCGAGGATTCCGAACGTAAGAAGCCCTCCTTGTCGGCGTCGAGAATGGCAACAAGGGACACCTCGGGGATATCAAGACCCTCTCTCAGCAGATTTATTCCCACGAGAACGTCAAATTCGCCCATTCGCAGGTCACGGATTATCTCCATACGTTCAATGGTGTCAATGTCATGATGAAGATAGCGCACCCTTACGTTCATGCCGTCCAGAAAGGCGGTAAGGTCCTCCGCCATTTTCTTTGTAAGGGTGGTGACGAGGACTCTTTCATTTTTCGCCGCACGGGTGTTTATCTCGCTGAGGAGGTCCTCTATCTGACCCTCAACAGGCTTGACGATTATTTCGGGGTCAACAAGTCCCGTGGGTCTGATGACCTGCTCAACTATCTGCTGAGAGCTTTCCCGTTCGATATCTCCCGGAGTTGCGGAAACGAATATGGCTTGATTTATCTTGTTCCAGAATTCATTGAAATTAAGGGGACGGTTATCATATGCCGACGGCAGACGGAAGCCGTAATCTATAAGAGTAGTCTTTCGTCCCCTGTCGCCTGCGCTCATGCCCCTTACCTGTGGGAGGGAAACGTGGCTTTCGTCCACAAAAAGCAGGAAATCGTCGGGGAAATGGTCAATAAGCGTATAAGGCGTGCTGCCCGGCTCACGTCCCGAAAGGATTCGTGAGTAATTTTCAATACCCTTGCAGAAGCCTATCTCTTCAAGCATTTCGATATCATAAAGAGTGCGCTGCTTTATGCGCTGCGCCTCAACCAGCTGTCCCCGTTCCTCGAACCATTTTACACGCTCGTCCATCTCACGCTGTATCTCCTCGCAGGCGGCGTGAAGATGGGACTTGGACACGACATAGTGAGATGCAGGATATATAGCAGTATGAGCGAGGGTGGATATTGTCTTTCCCGTAAGTACCTGTATCTCGCTTATCCTGTCTATCTCATCTCCGAAAAATTCCACACGGATAGCATTTTCCGCAGAGCCTGCGGGGAATATCTCAACAACATCGCCACGGACACGGAACTTGTTTCGGATAAAATTCACGTCATTTCTTTCGTACTGAATTGAAACAAGCCTTGCAAGCAGCTCCTCACGGGTCATTTCCATGCCCTTGCGCAGGGAGATGACGTTTGTACGGTATTCCTCGGGAGAGCCGAGAGAATATATGCAGGAAACGGACGCCACTATGATAACGTCACGCCGTTCGGAAAGAGCAAGGGTCGCACTGTGGCGGAGCTTGTCTATCTCGTCGTTTATGGAGCTGTCCTTTTCGATAAAGGAGTCGGTGGAGGGAATATATGCTTCGGGCTGATAATAATCGTAGTAGCTGACAAAATACTCAACTGCGTTGTTCGGGAAAAATTCCTTGAACTCGGAGCAAAGCTGTGCGGCAAGTATTTTGTTGTGGGCAAGGACAAGGGTGGGACGGTTCATCTGAGCGATAACGTTTGCCATGGTGAAGGTCTTGCCCGAGCCTGTAACGCCGAGGAGCGTCTGTTCACGGTATCCTTTTTTCAGACCGTCAACAAGCTGAGCAACAGCCTTCGGCTGATCTCCCGACGGCTTGTAAGGTGAAACGAGCTGAAATTTATCCATAATATCCCCCATTCATACTTAGTTGCATTTATTATAGCACATATGTGCCTGTGCAATTGATGTGTATGATGAACTAAATGTAAACAATCTATATACAAAAATGCTATTTGCTGCTGTAATATGCTGTAATATTTTCCGACACAAAGGAATATATATTTCACAAGCGGCTGACCATACAGTCGAAATTTTTTTCGGAGGTAACAGTGTGAACAGCAATAATGATCTTACCAATATGGCAAAACGTTATAAGGACGAAATGATGAGGCTTTACTACAAGGCAAACAGCGGAGCGGGAAGCTCTCGGACGGAGGAGAAAAATCAGCCCCCCTCGCCCCAAAGCCCTGCAATGCCGAGCCGAAATATGCAGAATGACAATGTAACGGGGGATCGGGAAACAGGAAATATGGCAGGGAACGCAAGGGTTGCTCCAAATAATATGACCGAAAACCAAAGAGATATCTTCGGTACTCCCGTGCCGAATGTCCCGGGAGCGTCCTTTTACGGCATGAACACGGGAGAGCAGCCTGTGATGCCTGTAAAACCTGTGCAGCCTGTTCCCTCCGTTCCTTCGGAGCCTTTGACGGCTCAGTGCGAATGCCGCTTTCCCTCGGCGGAGAGCATAATAAATTCCATTGCAAACACGCCTATGACCCTGCCTGCAACTGAACAGCATATGCCGCAGCCGCAGCCTTACGGCGGAAATACGGGAGGCTCAACGGGAAATATGACGGGCATGATGCCCCAGAATACCATGGGCAATATGTCCGGAAGCATGCCGAAAAGCTCGGCGGAATCGGGTCAGACAGGTTCGGTAAGCGGCGAAACAAGGACAAACGGAGTTTTTATCGGAACAGCTCCTTCGGGGGTATCTTTTTCCGTTCCCTCGGAGGCGGAAAGGGAAACGGAGGAAATTCTCCCCGATTTTACCCTCCCTCCCGATGTTGCCGCAGAGGAAAGCGCTCTCCCTTCGGTAGCGGCAGCATACCGCCCGTCCATGAAATGGACATCATTGACGGGGGACACGAACTGGGGTTTTTTGCAGGTAGAAGTGTTCACCGCAAACGGCGGATATCCCGTTCCCGGCGCTGTTGTTATCATAAAGCGAGATATTCAGGGCGGAGCCGCTCTTGTAAGAGTGCTTACAACAAACAGAAGCGGAAAAACGCCAACAATTGCTCTGCCTGCCCCTTCGGAGCGGTATTCGCAGTATCCTCAGGAAGGCGTCCGCCCCTTTGCCGAATATGACATTACCGTCAGCAAGAGAGGATATTTTACCATATCCGATATCAATATGCCCATATTTGCGGGAATAAAGACCGTTCAGCCGATAGAAATGATACCCCTGCCTCAGTTCAGCAATCCGCCCTCTCAGATACAGCCTCGCACCGAGGAGCAAAACGGTATCTACAACTCGCCCTCGGTAGGCTGAGCATATATCATGCGGCGGAAAGGAGATGATATTATAAAATGCTGGGCGAACCGTTTATCCCCGAAAACATAACCGTCCATCTCGGACGTCCCGACGACGCAAACGCTATGAATGTAACGGTAAGCTTTCCCGATTACATCAAAAACGTAGCGTCGAGCGAGCTTTATCCCACATGGCCCGAAAACGCTCTCCGAGCGAATATTTATGCCATAATTTCCTTTGCCCTTAACCGTGTTTATACCGAATGGTACCGTTCAAAGGGCTATAATTTCGATATTACAAACACCACTCAGTATGACCAGTATTTTGTAAGCGGAAGAGATATTTTTCAGCCCATAAACGATATCGTTGACGAGATATTCAACAACTATATCCGCAGACAAGGCTCTGTTGAGCCGCTGTTTGCGCAGTACTGCGACGGGGTACAGACCCAGTGCGAGGGCATGACCCAGTGGGGCTCGGTATATCTTGCAAATCAGGGGTATATTCCCTACAACATTCTGACATATTATTACGGCGACGATATTGATATCGTGCGTGATGCGCCTATTTCTCCCCTTATGCCCTCCTATCCCGGCAGGATACTTACGGAGGGTTCGGCAGGGGACGACGTTATGCGCATACAGACCCAGCTTAACCGAATTTCCCAGAATTACCCTGCCATTCCGAAGATAGAGCCTGTTTCGGGGGCATATTTTGCCGATACTGCGGACGCAGTGCGCACCTTCCAGCAGATATTCAATCTGCCTCAGACGGGAAATGTTGACAAAGCCACATGGTATAAGATAAACTTCGTATATGTCAGTGTAAAGAATCTTGCTGAGCTGAAAAGTGAGGGCTTGAAGCTTGAGGAAACCTCTCTTAACTTTCCCCAAAACCTTTCTCCCGGAGATTCGGGAAATAATGTAAAGCAGCTGCAATATTATTTGCAGGTGGTTTCCGCATATTATGACGCAGTTCCGTTAGTTTCCATTTCGGGAGTATACGACGACGCTACCGAAAACGCCGTAAGAGCATTTCAGCAGCTTTTCGGTCTGCCGATGACAGGAGTTACGGACAGCGCCACATGGGAGGATATCTACAGGGCATATCAGGGTATCATTGACAGCGTACCTGTTTCCGCAGCGTCGGAGGAGATAGTTCTTTATCCCAACGAGGTGCTGAGAGAGGGAATGTCAAGCGATTATGTACGGGTGCTTCAGGAGTATCTGACCTATATCCACAATACTTATCCGCAGATACCCGAGGTAAGCAATACGGGTTATTTCGGTCCTGTGACCAGAAACGCCGTCATTGCGTTCCAGAAGCTTTTCGGCTTGCAGCCTACGGGTACGGTGGGCGCACTTGTATGGAACGAGATAGCAAGCGTATATTCACGGCTTCGCTTCGGATACGTCAAAGCCGCAGGGCAGTACCCCGGATATGTTATAAGGTAAGGAGGTTTTTATGGCAGAAAAAGACATACCGGTATCTTCCGAGGCGCACAGCCAAAATGTAAACGAGCTTCAGGGATATCTTAGGGGGATATCCGTTGGCGGCGTGCCAATACCGCTGATAATCCCCGACGGTATCTACGGGGAGCAAACGGCGCAGGCTGTAAAGGCGTTTCAGAATCACTACGGACTTGAACCGACAGGTGAAGCGGATCTGAGGACATGGCAGAGCATTTATGAGGTTTTCAGCGATATACGGGATAACCTTTCCGATGAGGACGGAATAATGCCCTTCCCCTCAAATTCGACGGTTCTTGAAACGGGTGACGGGGGAACGGTAGTGATAATTTTGCAGGCAATGCTGAATACTCTGGCAGGGCATTATATCAATCTGAACCCCGTTGAGGTAACAGGATTTTACGACAGCAGCACTGCGGCGGCAGTTGCCGATATACAGAACATCTTCGGTATGCAGCCGACGGGAAAGAGCGACCTGAGAACATGGAATAATATTGTACGGCTGTTTAATTCATTTTCATAAAACTGCGGCGGTCAGGGGAAAAAATACCCTTGACCGCCGTTATTACTTATTCTTTTCCGAAAGCTTTTTTCTCAAAATCCAAAAGATTTATTGGCTTTGAGTAATAGAAGCCCTGTGCGACGGTACAGCCGCAGTCGTAAAGGAACTCAGCCTGTTCCTTTGTTTCAACGCCCTCCGCAACAAGGTCAAGTCCGATATCCTTGGACATTGATATGGTGTGGTAAATGATCTTCTTGCCACGGTCGGAAAGCATGAACTCGCTTAAAAATTCCCTGTCAATTTTTATGATGTCAAAGGGGGTGCTCTTCAGCGTGTTAAGCGACGAATAACCCGAACCGAAATCGTCCATCAGCAGCAGATAACCGTTTTCCTTGAGCTTCTTTATCATGGCTTCCGCACCTGCGTTGTCAAGGGTTTCGGTTATCTCGGTTTCAAGATAATCCTTGGATATATTGTATTTTTCCACCAGCCTGTCAAGAGTTTTGATGAACTTGTCGTTTTCCAGATGGACTCTCGATATGTTTATGGATATGGGCACGGGCTTTATTCCTGCATCTATCCAGCTGCGGATAGCTTTGCATGCCTGCTCCCACATATATTCGTCCAGCTTTACGATAAAGCCGTTCTGCTCAAAAACGGGGATAAAATCAACGGGAGGGATAAGTCCCTTTTCGGGGTGTATCCACCGAGTGAGAGCCTCCGCTCCAACTATCTCCTCGTTTTTTATGCTGTACTTCGGTTGGAGATACATTACAAATTCGCCGTGCTCCAAGGCATAGTACATTCTGTCCTCGATATCCTTGCGTATGGAGAGATCTGCTGTAAGCTTTTCGGTGTAATACTCTACGTTCTGCAGGGCGTTGCCTTTGATATTCTGACGTGCCATAGCGGCTTTGTCGCCCATTTTCCTGATAGGCTCGGTGCGGTTGGTAACTATGTTTACGCCGAAAACAAGCTTATAGGAGATATCCTCATAGCTGCCCAGCTTTTCCTGAATGTTCTTTATAAGGCTGTCTATCTCCGACTTGTCGCTAAAGGGAATAACTATCGTGAAAACGTCCGCAGACATTCTCATGTGGAACTGTTCCTTTGAACAGACGGCATCAAGTCCGTTCGATATAAAATTAAGTATCTCTGTGCCCTTATCTCCGCCGTATCGGGAGTTTATGAGCTTGAATTTTTCGATGTCAAACTGAATGAATGCTATCTGACGGTCTTTTTCGTTTTCAAGCAGTTCCTTTGCATGGTTTATGAAGACCTGCGGATGCTTGTCGCTTGTAAAGCTTTCGATAATGCTTTTGTTGAGGATATCTGCGCTGTTCATAAGGTTTATGAAGCCGACAACACGCTTTGTAAGCATATTTTCGTCCTTGTCAAGGATAACGGTGAGCTTGAGCCAGCTGTAGTCCTCTGAACCGTCTTCCGACAGATCTGCCCTGAAGCTTACGTTGAACCTGTCGTCCGGCACAGCCTTGCTTCTTGAATCGAGGATATCCGAACAAAAAGCTGTCAGCAGATTGCTGTCCGCAGGGTGAACGGCGTGGTTGTAACACAGCTGCATAACAGGCTCGGAATCCTCGGAGATAAGCCTGCGGACAGAACCCGTGCCGCTAAATTCATAGCTTCCTTCGATAAAATCAGATGTGAAAATGCACATATTTCCGCTTTTGGCAGTAATTTGGTCTATTGCCGCTGCAATTTGTGTACCCATACAATTTCATCTCCCGTTGATACCGATATCCGAAAAATCGCAGATCGGTATAAGCTATCCCATTCCTTTTTTTATCCCCATATCCGGAAGTGGGATAACGTTTGACCCTTATATTGTGCCGATAAATTTGTCAAATGCCGCCATTCCCTCGGCGGTTCTTTTGTATACGCCTGCGTGTTCAAGGACCTGTGCAAAAACCTTGCCTATCTCATCACGGATAACTTCGTTTACGTTTTCTGGTGTGATCGTCCTTCTTGATGTAAATTCCTCCGCCCAGTCAGCGTGCTTTTCAAGGACGGGATCGGAGCGCAGACTGCTTACCCCCTTTGTGATAAGCGCATCTGCCAGCTGTTCCATTTCCGATTTAAGACGGGCGGGCAGCACTGCAAGTCCCATTACTTCGATAAGACCTATATTTTCCTTTTTGATATGATGAAGCTCAGCATGGGGGTGATATACTCCCAAGGGGTGCTCCTCGGTGGTTATGTTGTTTCTGAGCACAAGGTCAAGCTCGTATTTCTCGCCGTTTCTGCGTGCGATAGGTGTTATTGTGTTGTGCGGTTCCCCGCCCGTTTCCGCAAAGATAAATGCGTCCTCATCGGTGTAGCTGCGCCATTTTGTGAGGATAATATCCGCAAGCTCGGAAAGGCGCTCCGTATCGGTTCCGCTGAGCCTGATAACGGACATGGGCCACTTTACACGGCCTGCTTCGATATCTTCAAATCCCTTTATCATGTACTTCTTTTCCACGGGAGCAGTTGCCATTGCGAAGGTGTAGTTTCCGCCCTGAAAATGCTCGTGGCTGAGGATAGAGCCGCCTACAATGGGCAGGTCGGCGTTTGAGCCTATGAAGTAGTGAGGGAACTGCTTTACAAAGTCAAAAAGCTTTGTAAATGCCGATCTGTCTATGACCATGGGTGTATGCTTTGTGTTGAAAAGGATACAATGCTCGTTGTAGTAAACGTAGGGAGAATACTGAAATCCCCAGGGCTGACCGTTTATTTCAAGAGGTATGATGCGGTGGTTGTTTCTTGCAGGGTGGTTTGCCCTTCCCGCATAGCCTACGTTTTCGGGGCAGAGAAGGCATTTCGGGTAGCCGCTCTGCTTGGCATTCTTTGCCGCAGCGATAGCCTTGGGGTCCTTTTCGGGCTTGGAAAGGTTAATAGTAATGTCAAGCTCGCCGTATTCGGTGGTCGTTTTCCATTTGATGTCCTTTGCTATCCTGTAGCGGCGTATGTAATCTGTATCACAGCTGAATTTGTAATAATTGTCCGTAGCCTTTTCGGGTGACTCGGCATAATCCCTGCGGAATTTTCCGATGACCTCCGATGGACGGGGTGTAAGGCAAGCCATGAGCTTTGTGTCGAGCAGGTCACGGTATACTATGCTGTTTTCGATAATGTTATTTTCGCAGGCATAGTCGAGAAGTCCTTTGAGAATTTCTTCAAGGGGCAGCGAAGGCATTTCGTCGGGGGCTTCATATTCATCAAGACCAAGCACTGCAAGAATTGAATTTACAGCAAATATCTCGTCATCGGCTGTTATAAGTCCCGTATCGGTGCCATATTTTACAAGAGCGGCAATATATTTGTTTATCATGATATCATGCCATATCCCGAAAGGCATTCCTCCGGAGATATGTACTCCTTTCAAAAATGATGGTCGGCAAGCGTTCTGCATACGTCCGCCTTTATGAAAAAAGGACAATGCAAAACGCTGCGGAATATTTTATTTAATATAAACAGATTTATAGAATATTTCAGATCGGTAACGCAATTATACAATTTTCTTCATTCTATTATATTATAAAAATTGCAGAAATTCTACTTTAATTTGTGTATATATTGGAAATTACACATATATTAAACGTTTAAAATTTCCTTTTGCACTCAATTACCTTTCCGAAAATGCGTATTCTTGACAATTCCTCCCCCTCGAACACCCTCGGCGGATAGTAGGGATTTTCGCTTCGCAGCTCAATTTTTCCCTTGGAGAAGAAAACCTTTTTCACAACTCCGTCCTCGTTGTCGATAAGCACCACGGCGTAGGTGCCGTTGTCCACCATGTCCTGACAGCGCACAAGCACAAGGTCGCCTTCCATGATAAGGGGCGACATGGAATCACCCGTGACCCTCAGATAAACATATCTGTCCGAGCTGTTGATGACCTCTTTAGAAACAGGCTCATACCATTCGATGTTCTCCTCCGCATGGCAGGCGTAGCCTGCGGCAACCCTGCCTATAACGGGTATCCCTACCGTATCGGACAGGTCTGCGTCGAACATATTGTCGGGCAGTCTGCGGTATCCCGGGGCAGCTTTCAGCTCTTTTTCCTCCGATTTTCCGAGTATCCAGTCGGGGTTTACTTTCAGTGCGTCGGAAATTGCTATAAGTACGGGTATCTTCGGCCGTGATATAGAGGCTGCTTCATATCGCTGAACGGTGGATGCGGCGACCTTTGCAAGGTTTCCCACCTCGGCAAGGGTCATTTTTAGCTCCTCACGCCTTGATTTGATACGCCATGCGATCTCTTTCAGGTTGCATTCGTCCATTTTTCAGCCTTCCTTCCGAATACTGAGGAAACACCGGTTAATGCGAAACGGTCTGACAGTGATTCCTTCATTTTCTTTGATAGAATTATAACACAATGTTTTGCAAAGTGCAATGAAAATCAGAAAAAATCGCCGATTTGCTCAAATATTTTTGCAATATGCAAACAACATGCATAAAAAAATACCCTGCCCGAAGCTCGGACAGGGTCGTGCTTTTTTGATCCGTAATTTTAATACGTTTAACAAATAAATACCGCCTTGCCGCCATGTGGAAAATAAAACCCGCACATGGCAGGTGGGCAACAGCCCAACGGTTTCACGCTCCCTGCGTCCGTTGCTCCGCACATCTAATGCGGCGGGAGGTCTGCAATCCGCCGTCGGAGACCGAATCCCTATTTATTAGTGTTGGATTATAAAACCACACTTTATCGGTCAAGGCAGAAATCTTTACTTGTTGATATTAGTATAACACATCGGTTCAAAAAAATCAATAGTAGGTATTGTAAATATTTTCGCTCATATATTGTTTATTTCGGCGAAATACGGATATCATTCATCTCCGTCGTACATCTCGGAAAGTCTGTCCATGAAGATCTTGCCGATGCGCTCGTATTCGTCGTCGTCGTCGATGGACGCAAGAACTTCTTCACCGTTTTCGTCTTCTTCCGAACGGAGGATCACAAGCTCGGTGTCAGCTTCAACCATTTCCGTGGGGTCGTCGTAATATGGAACAAGCGCATAGTAAAGAGTGCCGTCCTCGGTTTCGTATTCGTCGTAAAGCTCGAATGTCTGCTCAACGCCTTCCTCGTCCACAAGGGTGTAAAGGTCGGCAGCCATTTCTCTGTCTTCAAAGTTTCCAGCCATTGCTCTTTCCTCCCGATAATTTTTATTATAGTATGTGAATTGTGCGGATACGGCTTTTTGCGCTGCCGTATACAAAACAAGCTGCGCAAATCGGTGAAAATACGTTTACACAGCCAACTATTTCATTTTACTACATTATTAATAATTTGTCAATATCCAAAATCAATAAAAAACATGCACAAAAGATGGTTAGTATTTTATGCTCAAAACTATTGACTTTGCATAGAATGTGTGGTATATTATAACCAAGGAAAAGGAAAGAACCAAAGAAAGCGGAAGATACTCCGCAGGAGGTTTTCCTTAACTCCCAGAACGGCAGACCAAGTTGCTTGGCAATCTGCAAATTGTTTGGAAAGGATGGCGGGTCCGATGGAAATCACAGAGCAGCAGTTTGAAGCAGGAATGTCCTACAGCGGCTCGCTTTTTGCAGCATTGCTTTAAGGTCAAATCAGGCGGAGTTTAAAGGAAAGTACAGATCTTCGTACTCACTCCGGATCATAAAACGATTTGTTTTGTAAAGCAATAACTTAAAGTGAAAATTTTTACGGGCCGCAGGCGAGTGTTTAAAAGAAGCACGTTAAAGCTTAGCGGTATTTTTATACCCTTTTGATGATGATATAAAAGGACGTTCCGAAGTGATATTACAAAAAGGCTGCCAATTGATCTTGAAAGGTGAGTCCAATGAGATAATATTTAATTCGGATATAACGACGGATAGATGTAGTGACAGTTTAAGCTAAAGCGGTTCTCGTCCGTCAGTCCTGCGATGCTATTCCCGCAGGCGGCTGTGACTAAAATAAAGGGAACACGCATTTAACCGAAGGGATCTGATTCCGAAATGCAGAGGTTAATTTCTTCCTGAATCTGATATACTGTGAAAGGAAGCGGTTTATATGATCAAAATTTCAAGGAGTTTCCACGATCTGAATCTCTGAACATTAAACCAAGGGAGTGAGTCCGACAGGTAATATTGCTTAGCCGCAGAGCTTGTGCGGCATCCGACAAAGACTATTCCGAAAGGAAGCGGTTCTGATGATCAAATTTAACAGGAGAGTACCTGATCTGAATATTTGAATTTTAAACCAAGGGAGTGAGTCCGACAGGTAACATTGCTTAGCCGCAGAGCTTATGCGGTATCCCGACAGAAATCTATTCCGAAAGGAAGCGGTTTAATGATCAAATTTAACAGGAGGTTTCCTGATCTGAATATTTAGATACTGACCCAAGGGAGTGAGTCCAATGGCATAATCGATGTTATGCTTTATGTCAAATAAAATTTTGTATCAAAGGGATTGATCGACATGATGAAGCGGAGATACAGCTTTACCGAATTCTGATGATACGGGAGTGAGTCCAATGGAAAATCCGGGTGTCGGTTCTTAAGTGACCGAGTAAAACGAATACGCTTTTAATAAAGGATCTGATTCTTATGATGAATTCGTTTAAACGCCTTTATAAAATCTGAAGTAATGGAGTGAGTCCCATGGCACGGTAATGCCGCAAGATGGCGTCCTGAAAATGCTGCAAAATCACATGAAAAGGATGCGTTTACCATGAAGTATTTGTTTTATCAAAAAATCTGAAATACGGAGTGAGTCCAATGGAATAAGCAGACGCTGATTTCCTGAATTGATTGAATTATCAGTGCGTTTTGAATATACGCCTTCATTATAGAAAGCAAGCTTGTTTCTGAAAAGGACAGGTGGTCAGAATGATGATTACATACGCACAACGGAGATTTTCAATGCCTTAAATGCAAGGAGTGAGTCCGCCACGATATTCAATAGCGGTTTTGATCCGCACAATTAAATTATGATAATTCGGAGAAGCTGTCATGTCGGGCGGCTTCTCCTTTTTTCTTTCTGTACCATTCAAAAAACTCTTGCCAAAGCAGCGGCGTTATGTTATACTAATAACCAATAAAAGTGTAGACAAAAAATCTGCGCAAAATCCATTTACTCAAGATTTTGCTTGATTTTTTGTACACTTTTTAATTGGTTCTTAGTATTATACTATAAACACATACAACGAAAGGATGTTCATAACTATGGCTATTTATGAATCGGGAGAGGATTATCTTGAAACCATACTTTTGCTTCATCGGAAAACGGGTTTTGTCCGTTCGGTGGATATTGCTGCAGAGCTTGGCTATTCCAAACCCAGCATAAGCCGTGCTATGTCCATTCTGAAAGAAAGCGGATATATTACCGTTGAAGCGGGCGGTCAGATAAAGCTTACAAAGGCAGGGCTGAAAAAAGCTACCGACGTTTACGAGCGCCATACCGTTATCAGCGATTTCCTTGAAAAGATATTGGGCGTAAATCATGTCACCGCATCTCAGGACGCCTGCAAGATAGAGCATATTATCAGCGACGAGAGCTATCTGCGAATGAAGGCGTATATGAGCGAGGAAACGGCAAAATAAAAAACGGTTGGTTATCACTGCTCTGAGCCTGTCGGGAAGCATGGCATCGGAACAGTGATTTTTTTCATGAAAGGACGGCTGAAAAATGGATCATCATGACGATAATTTTGACGAGTGCTTTATAGGAGAATTTTCGGTCGGGGAAATGAACTCTGCCGCAAAGGAAATACTCAAGCGTCAGGACGAGGCAAAAAGAACTGTTTTTGTTCATATGATAAAAAAATCCGTTTTGTTACTTGTCGCAGTGATCCTGTTGATTTTTTTGCTGATGAATTTCACCGATCTTGCCAAGGAAAATATGTCCCCTACCCGTATCCACCGTTCCTATGACCCAACAGGACCTGTGGGGATAATCTGTGACTTCCTGATGATCCCGTTACTTATATATGCGGTAATTATCTTTGCGGTGCAGATAATTCGTGATTGCAGAAGGCTGTATGTCTACGGTCAGTACAAGGTCTATAAGGGAAAGATAACCGAAATGTCGGAAGTTAACTCACCGGAAGAAGGTGGGGCGTATCTGACGGAAATTGCCCTTGCGGACGGTACAAGCCTAAAAATGATATATAATTTTTCGGACGAGGAAGCTTCGGCGCTTGACTGCGGCAGTGAGATCATACTTGTTGATTTTATTGGATTAAAACCAATGAGAAGAAGCAATAAGACGACAAAAATAAAAAAACATTCCAAGAAGCACTATAAATATTACAGCTGTCAGAAATATATTATAATTCGGGCGGATAGCTGACGGCATAAGGAAACCGATAGTTTGCAGATTCAGACTGTGAACTATCGGTTTAATTAATGTTATGTTACCGAGCCAAGAACTATAACGCCCTAAAAAACTATAAAACGGGTGGGTGCAGGCTCAGCCTGCCATGGAACTTACGGTTCAAAAAAAGTACCGTTACCGAGCCAAGAACTATAACGCCCTAAAAAACTATGAAACGATCGGGTGCAGGCTCAGCCTGCTGCTAAACGGCTTTTTTCAAGAGCGGTAACAACGGGAGGGATTATGGCAAGCTGTATGACAATTCCCCATATCCCCTGAACAAGGGCTGTGACCGCAGCTATAGGTCCGCCGCAGGGTATGCCCATAAATTCCGCTGCGATAAAAAGGGTAAGCGCATAAATAAGACGTCCTGCCGCCATTGCCCCGATAAGCGTTATGTATCTGCCTGCGATACCCATATCATGAAGCTTCGGTATCCTATAAAGCAGTCCGCTGAAAAGTCCGTAGCCCGCAAGTTCGGCGACCATAAACGGCATACGTGCGCTGTCGGGCATTCCCGTGAGGAGGGAGCTTATTGCGGGAGATACCGCACCGATGACCATGCCGAAAACGGGACCGAGTATAAATCCGCCGAGAAGCACGGGTATGTGCATGGGCAGAAATATCTTGCCGCTCTGAGGTATGCTCGTAAGATGAAACGCTTGGGGCAGCAGTATTGCCATTGCGATAAGCAGACCGCCGTAGGTTATCTTTTTCGGGCTTATTTTCATGTGAGCACCTTCCTTTGCTGTCGGTGTATTTTCAGTTTATTATAAGATTATTTTGCCACCCGTTTCAATAGGTATTTGTGACTGCATTTTTAATAATTGCTATATTATACTATAAACCAAATGGATTTGAGTAAAAAACGATTTGTTGTGTATGCCCAAAACAAGTCGTTTTTTATTTTTGCGTTTGTGCATATTTTTTGTTAAAAATTCTTGACATTTGGTAAATGCTGATGTATCATTGTATTATCTCAATGATACAATGACAAGTCGGGAAAGAGGGTAGTGTGTTGCAGTGGAATTTTTCGTCTGATGTTCCGATATATTTGCAGATAATGGCGCAGCTTGAGGAAATGATAGCGTCGGGACTGCTTGAACCGGGCGGCAGACTGCCTTCCGTCAGGGAGCTGGCGGCGGACGCAGGGGTAAATCCCAATACCATGCAGAAGGCTCTTGCGGAGCTTGAGCGACGGGATATCGTTTTTTCACAGCGAACGTCGGGGCGGTTTGTGACAAGCGACCCCGAAAGGCTCGACAAGCTAAGACGGGAGCTTGCCGAAAAAAAGATCCGATACTACCTTGATTCAATGTCAAGGCTGGGTTTTTCGGAAAAAGAGGCGGCGGAGCTCCTCGGAGATCGGGTAAGCAGCTGAAAATAACAATATCAATATAATGTAATTTTAATCTTTCATGAAGGAGGATTTAATTGGCATATGATATTGTTATAAAACGTAATACAACTTGGCAGTTCGACCTGACAAAATATGCGGCGAAAGCCATATACGGAAAGGATGTATCTAACACATGGGTAACGGAAGCAATGCGGCAGGAAAGTCCGCAAGAAAGCCTGTTAAAGTCAAAACAATAATTATTATAGCAGTCATAGTGCTGCTGATACTTGCGGTTGTATTGGTCGCAAGCAGCGTCAGCATGATGTCGGGCATGACATATGCCGAAACATCAAAGCTTGAAAAAAAGAATCTGGAAAATACGGTTTCCGTCAGCGGTATCGTGGAGAGCAGCACCTTCAAGAGTGTTGCGTCAAATCTCAGCTACAATGTTGAAACGGTAAACGTTGAGGTGGGCGACAAGGTCAAGAAGGGCGATATCCTCTGCACACTCAATACCGACGACCTGCAGGATCAGATCCTTCAGCAGCAGGCATCTATCGACGCAGGCAATATCAGCTCGGAATATTCTATCAGCGAGGCTGAAAAGAGCTATAACGAAACGCTGGCAAAGATAAACGATGGAACATATCCCGAGATCTATAACGCAAAAAATACTCTCGACAACGCTCAGTCGGTTCTCGACAAGGCTGAGGCTAAGTACAAGGAGCAGTCGGAAATTGCGGGTACGGATCGTGACAGTCAGCTTGTAAGCGCAGAAAACAGCGTTGAAAGCGCAAAGTCCGAGCTTGACTATGCGTATGCCGACTACACCGAAACCAAGGAAGAAGTCGAAAACGAGGACTACAGCTCCATAAAGCAGCTCAAGGAAGCATATGACGAGGCAAAGAAGGAATACAACAGCAGACATTCCGCAGACAAGAACGAAAAGCTCCGTCAGGCAAGGGAAAAATATGAAACAGCTCTCGAATACTACAAGTATCTGTCGGCAATGTATTCAAGCGACCCGTCCATAGTATCCGCCGACTCCGTAGCTGAGGCAAAAGCGGCTGCTGAGGCTGCAAAGGCTGAGCTTGCCGAGCTTGAAGTCAAGTATGACGTGAAAAACACCGAGGACGCTTATGAACAGGCTCTTGACAGCTACACCGAGGCAAAGGCGAATATCGACGCCGCAAACAAGAGCAAGCTTACAAATGCCGAGCGTACATATGAAAGGGCAAAGTCCTCTTATGAAACCGCTCAGAAAAATCTTGAGCTTGTTAAGAACGGCAACGATATTTCCCTCAAGGAGTACAAGGACGCTGTGACCGAGGCTCAGAAGTCCCTTGACAGCGCTAATGAAAACTACAGCATCGCAGTCAAGAACGCAGAATCCACTCTTGCTTCACTCAAGGCATCTGCCGACAGGGAAAAGATGGTTTCCGAAAACAATTCTCAGATCGTGGCTCTCGATATACTTATGAAAAAGCTTGATGAGGCTGTAATAACCGCTCCCTGCGACGGCACGGTAACTTCCGTTAATGCTCTTGAGGGCAGCGCAGCCGTGGGAACGCTCTTTATAATCGAGGACACGGACAATCTTAAAATGACCGCTACCGTGAAGGAATACAGCGTAGGCGAGCTGAAAGAGGGTATGGACGTTACCGTTAAGGCGTCCGCACTCGGCGACAAGGAGTTTGACGGAGTTATTTCCAAAATTGCCCCCACAGCTGTAAAGGGTCCCGACGGAAAGAGCGACGGAACATCTTCATTCAGCATAGAGGTGCTTATCAGAGATACAAAGGACAGCGGCATGCTTATCGGAATGACAGCGAAAATGACCGCCGTTACCGACAGCGCAGAAAATGTGTTTGCGGTAGGCTATGATGCTCTTGTTGAGGATTCGGACGGCAGCAGCTATATCTTTGCCGCAGACTCTCTCCAGCAGGGCACCGCAGCCGCAAGAAGGATAGATGTTGAAACAGGCTTTGAAAGCGACGCCGAGATAGAGATAATCTCCGACGAGCTTACCGAGGGCATGGAGATCATAAACAACGGCGGCGATATGACCGACGGAGGAGTGGTCATCATTGCAAACGAGCTTGCAGCGGCAGTTGCGGCGCAGTAAAATACAGGCAGTGAAAGGAATGACCCGATCATTATGAAAAACAACAAAATTGCTGCCGATATAAGTCCTGCGGTTTACAGCTACCGTGCGCCTACAGTGCCTGAGGACGCAAAGCAGTATATGATATCCGCAAGGGATATCGTCAAGACCTTTTATCTGGGTACACCGAACGAGCTGGAGATACTCCACGGAATGACCTTTAACGTCCCCAAGGGAGAATTTGTTTCCATTGTGGGACAGTCGGGTTCGGGCAAATCCACTCTTATGAATATCATAGGCGCACTTGACCGTCCCACATCGGGAAACTATTATCTTGACGGGGTGAATATATCCGCCGCTTCCGACAAGGAGCTTTCGGCGATAAGGAACAAAAAGATAGGCTTCGTTTTCCAGACCTTCAACCTTATCGCAAGGACTTCTGCGCTGAAAAACGTGGAGCTGCCCATGCTTTACGCAGGTGTTCCCGCTAAGGAGAGGAAAAGGCGTGCGGAGGAGCTGCTGGAGATCGTCGAAATGAGCGACCGTGCAAATCATATGCCAAACGAGCTTTCGGGCGGTCAGAAGCAGAGAATCGCCATTGCAAGAGCCATGGCGAATGACCCGTCCATTATCCTTGCGGACGAACCTACGGGCGCTCTCGACAGTAAAACGGGACGTCTTGTAATGGATCTGTTCCACAAGCTTCACCGTGAAAAGGGAAAGACTATAGTTCTTATTACCCACAACAATGAGCTTGCCGCAGAAACGGACAGGATAATAACCATATCCGACGGCAGCATTATCTCCGACAGCGGCTCAGCCGCAAAGGCAGAACCGAAGGAGGGCGATGACGCATGAGCTTCTGGGAAAATATAATGGTTGCCTTTGCAGGACTAAAGGCAAATAAAATGCGTTCGTTCCTGACGATGCTGGGAATCATTATCGGTATAAGCTCGGTAATAGCCATCAGCACCATGGGAAGCATTGTGGAGGCGAGCGTTACCGATACATTCAATTCGCAGGGCGGTTCAAATCTGGTAGGCTTTCAGATAAGCTTTAAAGATGATGCCGTCAGAGATTATTATCTTGACGAGGACTTTATCACCATTGAAATGATAAAGGACGTGGAGCAGAAATTCGCCGACGATATCGACGTGATATCCTTCATGAGCGGAAACTCGGACGGTTCGATGCGCATAAGGCGGAAGGATTACGATGTGGTAATTTACGGAGTCAACCCCGGATATATCCGCCAGAGCATGACAGAGATCGTTGCAGGAAGGTACATTTCCGAAAAGGACTGCGAGCAGATGAGAAACACCTGCGTAATTTCCGACAGGCAGGCGCAGAAGCTTTTCGGTTCGGCGAGAGGAGCTATCGGCAAAACGATTTCCTTTACCATGCTCGGTCAGAGCTATGATTTTACCGTTGTGGGCGTGTACGAATACAAGCTTACGGGAATGATGTCCGCCATGGTAAACATGATGGGCGAGGACTGGAACAACGAGATATATATCCCTTACAGCACCCTTGACCGTATGTACGGGGCTGTAGATGACAGTTTCTTTTATTTCTATGTAAACATCAAAAACGGCGTTGACGCAACGGAGTTCTGCGACAGCGTAAAGAACTACATGGACAACCGTTACTACCGTGACAACGACAGCATGGAGATCTACTATCAGACGGCGGAATCTCAGCTTGCGATGATAAATCAGGTCATGGGAGTAATTCAGCTGGTAATTTCCATAATTGCGGGAATATCGCTTCTTGTAGGCGGAATAGGTGTAATGAACATCATGCTGGTTTCCGTGACGGAAAGAACGAGGGAGATCGGTGTAAGAAAGGCAATGGGCGCACCGAATTCAGCAATACGAATGCAGTTTATTGTTGAGTCTATCATCATCTGCCTTATCGGAGGAGTTATAGGAATAGTTCTCGGAATACTGCTGGGAAATGTTGCGGGCGTTATTGTTGGAACATCTGCTCCGCCGTCGGCAGGTTCGATAGTTCTTGCGGTAGGTTTTTCCATGGCTATCGGAATTTTCTTCGGATACTACCCTGCCAACAGGGCGGCAAAGCTTGACCCCATTGAGGCGCTCCGATACGAGTAACAGGCAGGCAGGCTGAGGCAGGCTGAGCCTGCACGCAATCGTTCTGTTAGTTTGTTCGGGCGGCATAGTTCTTGGCTCGGTAACGGTACTTATTTTGTACCCGTTGCCGAGTTTTTTTCTGTAGGTTTGATTTGAATATGGAAGTTACCTTGTTGCCCATTTACGGAAGGGATAGTTTTTGTTCTTTTCCGTATCTCTTTTTTTTATGTAAGTTATCACATTGCCCACGAGGGGGGAAACCTATATGAGAGAAGGAAAAAGAAAATCCGGCAAAAATCGGCATTTCCTTCTCTCCTAACGTTTTCCCCCCTCGTGCTCCCCCTTTCCCTTTCACCTCTCTTCCTTTGCCGATTTTTCTGTTCTTGCGTATCGGAAATTGCACTTCCGAAGGTTAGATACGGAAGTACTTACCAAAAAAAGGCAGTTACACGGTAAACCAAACAATTGCGGAACTAAAAGGGAAGAAAATGATTTCCCCAATTTACCATAGTTTTAGTAAGGGTTTTGCCCGTTATTTGGCTTGACCAAAGAAAATGCACAAAAGAGTTTGTTCAAAGGGCAATGTATTGTTTTCCCCAAAACTATAAAAACCGTTAATGAAAAAACGTATAGTTTTTTTGATAGTCCAAAAAATGAAACACCTAATTGATGTACAAGCAATGAGGAAAACGAAAGAGCATAGCCTGAGAGGGGAGTGGTTTAGGGAAAGGGAGTGCAGAGGGAAAACCGCAAGGAGAGGGGGGAGGCGGCTGCGTCCGTAGCGCTCCGAGCACTCCCCCCTCTCCTGAAGGTTTTCCCTCTGCAGGGCATCGAATTATCTATCATTTCAAAATAACAATACGAAAAAACAAAAAACTATCAGCAACTAAAAGGGCAAAAAAACATCTACCATATTCAGAAAAATTAAAAGAAAAAAGCTCGGAAAACGGATACAAATAAAGTACCGTTACCGAGCAATAAACTTTCAATTCAAAATAAACTATGAAACGATAGGGTGCAGCATCATGCTGCCTCAGCCTGCTGCCTTAACTCCGCCCCTCATGACCGCCTTAACGGCGCTGTCGTATTCGGTGATGCGAAATTCCGCATAGGACATCCCTTCCCGTTCGTATACAATGCACATTCGGGAGGGGTCTGCCGTGTCAGCGTAGGCATATCCGTATACAAAATCGGGAACCATGGTTTCGTCGGGGTAAACCGTGAATCTTTCGTCAGGCTCTCCCTCGGCGTAATCAAAAGGCAGATTTTCCGCAAAAGCTTCAATGTCCCCTATGTCCGAAAAAACTACGTATAGTGTGTTTTTGTCAAAATTGCAGCTAAGACGGGCGTATGCAAGCCCTGCGCCTTCGGGCAGGGTTTCTTCGGAAAATCCCGTTTCTGCCATTATCACCGCTTGGTCTTCGGGGGAAAATTCGTTTTGATAAAGCGAATATGTAAGGCTTATGTTTTCCCTGATAAAATTCCAGCCGAAATAAACCGCTATTCCGATAACTATGCAGATCACCGTATAAAGCTTGTTTTTCGGGTCGGGAGCAGGTCGGGGCGGTTCGGCTTCCGCATTTTCCGTGACTTCGTCCGATATAATTTCCTTTTCCTTTTCTTCCATTTTGGTTGTCCTTTCAAGATAGTGTTTATATGTTCAATTATAACACATAATCGGCAGGGGGTCAATATCGTTTCTTATGACGTACCGCCGACTGTGCATAATGTACATAATCTTTGTGCGGTATTGCCTATAGTTTTTTTCGGGAAAGTGTGTTATAATTACTATGTGTCTTATCGGGACAGCTAAACAGCCTGATGCCCCGATACTTATTTATCGAAAGGTGCATTTCAGATATATTATGAGTTACAAGATCAATTGGGGAATTTCCGACGGCGTGTTCGCCGTTCCCGATGTAGTTGTTGACAGCTTTTTGAAGCTTGCAGGGGGAAAGGCGGTCAAGGTGCTGCTTTATCTTCTGAGAACCAAAAAAGTTCCCGAACCCGATGAGCTTGATATGTCCGCAGAGGACGTTGAGGACGCTCTTTCCTATTGGAAACAGGTCGGACTTATCTATAAAGACGACAGCGCTCCGCCTGAGATAGGCACAGCTGTTAAGACGTCCGAAACGGCAAAACAGCCCGAAAAGACCGAAGCTGCTCCCACGGCAAAAACTGCCCCTCCCAAGCCGCAGAAGGCTCTGCTCCCTGCAGAGATAGCCAAGCGTGCGGAGGAATCTGAGGAGATAGCCTTCCTGTTCAAAAGCGCAGAGGAATGTCTGTCGAAGATACTGACCTTTGACGATCAGAGAACTCTCCTGTGGATACATGACCACCTGGGAATGTCGGCGGATATAATCCTCATGCTTGCCGCCTACTGCGTTTCCATTAACCATAAGAGCATGGCGTATATCGAAAAAATGGCGATAGACTGGCATGATAAGGATATCACCACTCATGAGCTTGCGGACAGGGAGATACTTCTGCTGCAAAAGAGATTTTCTATGGAAAACCGCATCGTTTCAAGGCTGGAGCTTAACCGAAAGCTTACCTCCTCGGAGGCAGCCTTCGCCGCAAAATGGGCGGAAATGGATATTCCCATCGAGCTTATCCTGCTGGCGTATGACAAGTCTATCCCACATACGCAAAAGCTCTCCTTCAATTATATGAATAAGATACTTGTACGCTGGTATGAAAACGGCGTAACGACTCCCGAACAGGCAGAAGAATTTGACGCAAAAACAAAGCCCGAGGACGGCACGGGAAAGCGAAAAGCCGCATCTTCTTCGGGAGGACAGCAGCGCAGAAATGCATCTGCCGAAAAGCCGCTTTCATCGGATATATCCTCTCAGCCCTCCTTTGACCTCGGAGCCATATTCGAGCACGCAAAAAATACCGCTCCGAAGCTGAGGAATACCGATAACAATCAATAAAAACATTATGCAACCTATTACATAAAGGAATGATAAAAATGACCGCAGCCGAGATACGTTCAAAAGCAGTCAGCGAAATAGAGAACCGCCGCCTGAGGGCGGAGCGGGAGCGTGAGGAAAGGCAGAGAGAGATAGACGAAAAACTCCCTCAGATAGCCGAGATAAACCGTATGCTCAACGAAACCATGACAAGCCTTTCCAAGCTGATAATCTCCCACAAGGGCAGCTCCTCGGAAGCCTTTGAGAAGATACGTGAAAGCAGTCTTCAAGGGCAGCAGATGATAAAGGATATCCTGCGCTCGAACGGCTATCCCGAAGATTATCTTGAAGCAAAGTACAGGTGTTCATGCTGTTCCGATACGGGCTTTACCGAGGACGGACGCCGCTGCGAATGCCTTGAACGGCTTATCGGCAGGCTCAGTGCCGAGGAGCTTAACCGCTCGGCAAATATGCCGCTGGCGGATTTCAGCCATTTTTCCCTCGATTACTATCGGGATATCGTTATCGACGGTGTGGACTGCTACACAAAAATGTCGGAGATATATTCCTACTGCATTCAGTACGCCGACTGCTTCACACCGACCTCGGAAAGCGTTTTTATGATGGGACGGACGGGTATCGGAAAAACTCATCTTTCCCTTGCCATTGCAAAAAAAGTGACCGGATCGGGATATAATGTGCTGTACGGCTCGGTCATGAACCTGCTCAGAGCGGTGGAAAAGGAGCATTTCGGACGTGGGGAGCAGGACGGCGACACCCTTTCTTCACTAATAGGCTGCGACCTGCTTATCATGGACGACCTCGGTTCGGAGCATCATACGCCATTTTACGAATCCACTTTGTACAATATTATAAATTCAAGGATAAATCTCGGAAAGCCCGTTATTATCAGCTCAAACCTGTCCTTCGGAGAGCTTCAGGATATATATAATGAGCGCATACTTTCACGTATCGCAGGGGTATATACACTGCTCACCTTCTGGGGCAAGGACATTCGTCAGATAAAGCGTATAAATGGATAGATTTAATATAGTATATTATGCAGATTTTTCAAAAAATCTATTTACATTTATGAAAAATTGTGATAAAATAAATAAAACAAGTCATCTTCTCCCGAAAGGACCGATAAATTATGAGTACAAATATTTTGCTTGAAAGCGGTACAAATGAACTGGAGCTGCTTGAATTTACTGTGGGAGGCAACAGCTACGGCATTAATATTGCCAAGGTCAGCGAGATAATGACCGATCAGCAGGTGACGCCCGTTCCCAACGGTCCCGAAGAGATCGAGGGAGTTTTTATCCCCCGTGATACGCTCATTTCGGTAATTGATTTACATAAAGTTCTCCATGTTAAGCATGAGGACCAGAAGAAAACCATTTTCATCGTCTGCAAGTTCAACCGCATGGACGTGGCTTTCCATGTGACCTCGGTAAAGGGTATCCAGCGCATTTCATGGGCGGATATCAGCGAACCGCCTGCGGTCGCAAACGGAACAACGGGCGGTGCGGGAATGTCTACGGGCATTGCGAAGATCAACGGCAGAATAATCATGATACTTGACTTTGAAAAAATAGTAAGCGACCTTAACAGAAGCAGCGGACTTGACATTTCGGGGATCGAGGACGTGGAAGCCCCCAACGAGATAAACAGCAGCAAGCGCATCGTTGTGGCGGACGATTCTCCATTCCTTAACCGAATGATAGTCGAAACCCTTTCAAAAACGGGATATAACAATGTGGTTTCCTTCCAGAACGGTCAGGATGCATGGGATTATGTAAGCTCCTTCAAGAGCAAGTATTCGGGTGAAGAGATCACCGACCATATAGCATGCGTTATCAGCGATATCGAGATGCCGAAGATGGACGGTCACAGGCTCACAAAGCTTATAAAGGACGATTATGTTCTGAAAAATATCCCTGTTATCCTTTTCTCATCGCTTATCAACGAGCAGATGGAGGCGAAATGCCGTGCGGTTGGTGCAGACGCTCAGTTCTCCAAGCCGCAGATAAAGGATCTTATAAATACTCTTATTAAATTTATCAGTAAGGAATAAATAAAAGGGACAGTCTTTTCGGCTGCCCCTTTTTGCGGATTATGCAAGGTGGTTTGAAAGCTTTATGAATAATCTTTTTGCAAGGTGCGGAGTCCTTGTGTTTTTTGCGGCGGTGATAATTGTCAGTCTTGTGCTGATACTTAAAAAGGAGCCCGAATCGGAGATCATCGACACCGTAAATACTATCGCCGAAGTGACCGAAACCGCCGCTGCCGTGACGGAAGAGTCGGAAACACGGCGCTACGGTCACGATATTGATTTTTACGAAGGTGATAATACTGACGGGAACGGTGACAGCAGCGGCGAGAACGAGCCTTCCGACGGAGAGGACGTACAGACGGTAACTTCCGTCCCCGACGGCACAGAAACCTCTGTTTCGTCATCGAGAACTATCATTACAAGCCGTCAGCGAAAGGATTACGACAAAAACTCCGTTTACATCGACATGGAGAATATCCTGCAAAATCCCGAGCTTCCCGTGGGCTGCGAGATAACCGCACTGACTATCCTGCTGAGATATTACGGCTTTGACGCCGAGAAGACGGATATGGCGAAAAATTATCTTCCCACTTCATGGGGGAACGCCCGTTACGAAGACGGAAAGACCTACAAAGACAGCTTTTATACATATTTTATCGGCGACCCGTTCAGCAAGGGCTACGGCTGCTTTTCGGGAGCTATAGTAACTGCGGCGGAGAAGTACATTGCCGATAACGGCGGCGGATATGATGTTATAAACATCTCAGGCTGCGGTCCCGATACGATGTATGAATATCTTATTGCGGGAACGCCTGTGCTCTGCTGGGCGACCGACGGAATGATCGAGCCCGAATACTACGAAACATGGTATGACAACGTGACGGGGGAGCAGCTGGATTGGTATCTCAACGAGCACTGCTTTGTCCTTGCAGGCTTTGACATCAAAAACAACACAGTCACTCTCAACGACCCCATGAAGGGTATCATTGACTACAACATCGACAAATTTGAGGTCCGCTTCAAGCAGATGAACCGTCAGGCGGTGGTTATAGTTCCAAAGGGCGGTGCTGCGGCGGAAACGGTAACAGTATCGGCTGAAACCGTTACCGAAGAAACGGTTACGGAAATTACCACCGAAGAAGCGTCCTCTCAGACAGAATATGCTTTCAGCACCGCTGACAGCGTTACCGAAAGCGTTACTGAAAGCGTTACCGAAAGCGTTACCGAAAGCGAAACGGGCGCTTCCGAAAGCACAGCCTCAGACGGAGATGGCGCTTTTACGGGATTCCCCGAGATATATTGATGGGAAACTTTTAATTTTGCAAAAATAGAATTTGACACTTGCATGAACGGCTGAACGGAGCTGCGGATAAATTCATTTTTAATGCATTATAACGCATTTTGACGAATTTGTCCACAGCTCTTCTTTTTTGTCTTTTTTATGAAATTTTTGAATTGATTTTGCAATTATTAAGTTAATCAATTTCATAAAATGGCTTAAAAATGTAAAAATAGCATAGTACACCGCCCAAAACGCAGGATAGATATCTATAAATTGCATAAATTTCAAAAAAGCCCTTGACATTCGGTGCAATATAGTATATAATACAAACATAGAAAAGAAACAGCAACGGCGCTGTGAAAATGCAAGTCTGGTTTTATCGGCATGCATTTTCATTGTGCCGTTATTTGTTTCGGGTTTAATGGAGGGTGATTTATATGACAGAAGAAATTACGACCTTGATAAGTGAATCTGTCGCAACCGAAGCATTCGGTATATGGTTCCTTATCGGTGCTGCCTTGGTATTCTTTATGCAGGCAGGCTTTGCGATGGTTGAAACCGGCTTTACAAGAGCTAAGAACGCCGGAAACATCATCATGAAAAACCTGATGGACTTCTGTATCGGTACAGTAATGTTCATCTTGATAGGCTTCAGCCTTCTCCTCGGCGAGGACGTTGCAGGCCTTATCGGTAAGCCGGGCTTTGACCTGCTTACATCTTATGAAAACTTTGACTTCTCAGGCTTTGTTTTCAACCTCGTGTTCTGTGCAACCACAGCGACTATCGTTTCGGGCGCTATGGCTGAAAGAACAAAGTTCCTTTCCTACTGTGTATATTCCGCAGTTATTTCGGGACTTATCTATCCTATCGAAGCACACTGGATCTGGGGCGGCGGCTGGCTTGCAGAGCTTGGCTTCCACGATTTCGCAGGCTCATGTGCGATCCACATGGTAGGCGGTATCTCAGCTCTTATCGGCGCAAAGATCCTTGGCCCACGTATCGGCAAGTTTGTTAAGGATAAGGACGGCAAGGTAGTTAAGGTAAAGGCTATCCCCGGCCACTCACTTACAATAGGTGCTCTCGGATGCTTTATCCTCTGGTTCGGCTGGTACGGATTCAACGGTGCTGCCGCAACAACAGGTCCTCAGCTCGGTTCTATCTTCCTTACAACTACAGTTGCTCCTGCAGTTGCAACGGTTACTTGTATGATCTTCACATGGCTCAAGTACGGCAAGCCCGATGTTTCCATGTGTCTTAACGCTTCACTCGCAGGTCTTGTAGGTATCACAGCAGGCTGTGATGTTATGGACTGCGCAGGCGCATTCTTCGTAGGTCTTGTTTCGGGTCTTCTCGTTTGCTTCGGCGTATGGCTCCTCGATTACAAGCTTCACATCGATGACCCTGTAGGTGCTGTTGCCGTTCATATGCTCAACGGTATCTGGGGTACTCTTGCAGTAGGTCTTTTCGCAACTCCCACAGCTCCCGAATGCACACTGACAGGTGTGTTCTACGGCGGCGGCTTCTCACTCCTCGGCACACAGCTCCTCGGCTTTGTAACTGTTGCTGCTTGGACAGCTGTTACTATCACGATCACATTCCTTATCATCAAGAATACAATGGGTCTGAGAGTTTCCGCTCACGAGGAGATCGCAGGTCTGGACAGCGAAGAGCACGGTATTGCAAGCTCCTATTCCGGATTTGTTATGTCCGTTGACGCTCTTGCAGGCACAAGTCTTGATGTTGATGCAGTTCCCTCTTCGGACGCTGCAAGCAGCATAGATGTAGCTGTTCCCGTACAGGTTATGTCCTCTGCAAGCTCTGAAAAGCCTGCCGGCGAATACAAGTACTCGCAGGTTTCCATCATCTGCAAGGAGCTCAAGTTCGAGATACTCAAGAAGGCTCTCAGCGATATCGGCGTAACGGGTATCACGGTAACTCAGGTTCTCGGCTGCGGCACTCAGAAGGGCGCAGACGAATACTACAGAGGTACTCCCGTGGAGGTTTCGCTCCTGCCTAAGGTAAAGGTTGACGTTGTAGTCTGCAAGGTCCCTGTTGAAACTGTTGTCAATACAGCCCGCAAGGCACTGTACACAGGTCACATCGGCGACGGCAAAATCTTCGTTTACAACGTTGAGGACGTAGTAAGAGTAAGAACGGGCGAGCTTGGATACGACGCTCTCCAGGACGCTGAATAAACTTGATATCATCTTATTACATATGACCCCCATATAAAGCAAAAGGCTGTTCGGAAAATTTTTCCGAACAGCCTTTTGTTTTTTTGCTTATTTGGTTGCTTAGCCGCCCATTTTCGGAGAAATTGTTTTCTATACTTTTTTTGGAAATATAGGTTACTTCCGTTGCCAACGTAAAGGGAGGATAGTTCTAATTTTTTTCTCTTTTTTTTGAAATGTAAGTTTATTTCGATGCCCTGCAAAGGGAAAACCTTCAGGAGAGGGGGGAGTGCTCGGAGCGCTACGGACGCAGCCGCCTCCCCCCTCTCCTTGCGGTTTTCCCTCTGCACTCCCTTTCCCTAAACCACACCCCTCTCAGGCTATGCTCTTTCGATGCCCTGATGGATTATACAGCAATTAGGAGTTTCATGTTTTGGCACTATTCAATAACAGTTCGTGCCGTTACCGAGCCAAGAACTATAATGCCGCAAAAAACTATGAAACGATTGGGTGCAGGCTCAGCCTAAAAAACAGTAACGGTTCACTGTTTGTAACGTTACCGAGCCAAGAACTATAATGCCACAAAAAACTATGAAACGATTGGGTGCAGGCTCAGCCTGCCTCAGCCTAAATAAAAAGTATCGGTTTATAGCTTGTGCCGTTACCGAGCCAAGAACTATGTCGCCAAAAAAACTAACAGAACGAGAGGGTGCAGGCTCAGCCTGCTTGACTTTTGTTCTTTGTTGCGTTATAATTAAATAAGTATTTGTTTTTATTGCAATAAATTTCTGCATGAATAAACATACCGCCCGAGTAAAATAATATGTACGATCATATTAACGAAAGGCGGAAGGAAATATATGCAGAAATATGACGATAAAGCTTCGGGCGAAAACGGCGCAGAGAACGGCTGCAGCGAGGAAAAAACCGCTGCCGAGGAGCAGAGCGACAAAGCTGACCTCATTGAAAAAAACGGACAGACGATCTCCGAAAATTCAAAGCACCTTATCCATTGCCTGAATATTATCGGGCAGATAGAGGGGCACTATAACGCAGGTTCAAATGTGAAAACCACCAAGTATGAGCATATCATGCCCGCCCTGGTGGCCATTGAGCAGGACCGTTCGATTGAAGGTCTGCTTATCATACTGAACACCGTGGGCGGAGATGTTGAAGCAGGGCTTGCCATTGCGGAGCTTATTTCGGGAATGAAAACTCCAACGGTTTCGGTTGTCCTGGGCGGAGGTCATTCCATAGGCGTGCCGCTGGCGGTTTCGGCAAAGATATCCTTTATCGTACCCTCTGCCACAATGACTATTCACCCCGTCCGCATGAACGGACTTGTGCTGGGCGTACCTCAGACTCTTTCCTACTTTGAGGCTATGCAGGAGAGGATAACGGATTTTGTCTGCAAAAACAGCCGAATGAAGCCCGAAAGGTTCAATCAGCTCCTTATGAACACAGGGGAGCTTGTCATGGACATGGGTACTGTGCTTGACGGAGAAAATGCGGTGAAAGAGGGACTTATCGACAGGCTCGGCAGCTTGTCAGACGCTATAGAGGCGCTCTACGGACTTATCGAAACCGCAGAACCCAGATACCCCGATAACAAATAACATTCTCGGCGGCGTTTATCCGCCGAAGTACATATGTATATATACGAAAGGATACATACCATGTCAATTATCGAAGCAGTGATACAGGGACTTATCCAAGGCGCAACCGAGTTCCTTCCCGTTTCAAGCTCGGGACATCTTTCCATATTTCAGCACCTTTTCAGACTTACGGGCAGCGACGCTGTCTTTACTACCATAGCTCTCCATATCGGAACTCTTGTGGCGGTTTTCGTGGCATTTTGGAGCAGGATAAAGGAGCTTATAATCGAATTTTTTGCAATGGTGAAGGATATATTCACGGGTAAATTCAAGTGGAGCGAGATGAACGGCGAGCGCCGAATGATAATCATGATAGTCATTTCTATCCTGCCTCTGTTCATATTCTATATCTTCAAGGATATGTTCAAGGCGGTTTCAAGCGACAGCGATATTATCGTTGAGGGAATATGCTTCCTCTACACGGCGGCTATCCTTACCATTGGCGACCGCTGCTCCAAAAAGAACCGTGAGGTCATCGGCGAGCACAGCCATACGGTAGCTATGAAATCAAGCGGAGATGTTACGGTAAGCGACGCTTTGTTTATCGGATTTTTTCAGGGAGTGGCTCTGCTGCCGGGCGTTTCACGTTCGGGTTCGACCATTTCCGCAGGACTTATCGGCGGTATGAAGCGTCAGGACGCCGTTGAGTACAGCTTTATCCTCGGCATTCCCGTTATTCTTGCGGGCGCTCTTTCCGAGGTAATGGACATGGGAGCTGCGGCGGAGGAATTTGAAGCGATCCCCCTGCTTGTAGGCATGGTCGTTGCGGCAGTGTCGGGATATTTTGCCATAAGGCTGATAAAATGGCTCATGGCTTCGGACAAATTCGGGATATTTGCGGTCTATACATTTATTCTCGGACTGCTTGTTCTCGGTGCGGGAATTTATGAGCATATCACAGGAAATATGATAGTTTTCGGATAATTCCGAGGGTATACTATATAATACTAAAAACCATTTAAAAACTGTACAAAAAATCGAGCATAAGCTTGCATATATGGATTATGCGAAGATTTTTTGTCTACAGTTTAATTGGTTTTTTGTATAAAACAGGGGAAAGGATGAAACATAAGTGGCTGCCGCCAAAAAATCATCGTCAAAATCCGCATCGTCACGCTCAAACAGCAAAAAAGCCGCTGAACAGGCAAATGCAAACGACCGTGTTCTCTGGTCAACAATATTTTTTGCGCTGGGAGTGCTTGTTCTCGCCTTTGCGGCAATAAAGGGCGAGTCGGCGTGGCTTTCCATACACAATCTTATACTGGGACTTTTCGGGGTAGCTGTCGTTCTTGTGCCGCCCATTCTCATTTATGCGTCGGTAATGATAGCCGCAGATAAGACCCGTCAGACTATTACGGGAAAGGTTATTCAGGGGATAACCCTTGTGCTGCTTTCCTGTGCCATAATCCAGATATTCTTCTCTGAACCCTTTGAAGAGAACGTTACCCTCGGCAAGATAATCACCGACCTTTACGAAAACGGAAAGGATTTCAAGGGCGGCGGATTTTTCAGCCTTGTTCTCGGAGTACCTCTGATGAAGCTTTTCGGCAAAACAGGCGCAGCGGTCATAATCATTCTGCTGGCGTTTGTGTTTGTCATGCTTCTTGCCAACAAGACTATTGTGGACGTTTTCAAGGGCATACGCAATCTCTTTGCCGCTGCGGACGCTGCAAGAGGGGAGTATGTTGAAACGGAGGACTTTGTTCCGCCGCCGGGAGCGAAAAAGTCTGCGGAAAGAGCAAAGCGTGCCGCTGCCGAAAAGGAGATCGCCGCCTCGAAAAAAGCATGCCCCAATGCGGACGTTCCCGAACAGGTCGCCGAGGAAAAGCGGAAGGCGTTCAATGTGGATATCCCCCTGCCCTTCGGAAAGAAAAAGCAGCAGGAATCGGAAAATGCGGCTGCGCCCGAACAGGCTGCCGCAGATATTGCTCCCAAAGAGCCCGAGAAGCCGAAAACTGCTGTTGAGCTTGAGGCTGATGCTATTGCTCAGTCTATAGAAGCCAAAGAGGCTGAAAGAGCTGCGGCAAAGGCTGCTGCCGCCGACAAATCGGCTTCCGCTTCATCGGAAAACAATGACCTTGCTTCTATCATAAAGAAAGCGGCAAATAAGGACTCTTCGGCTCCTCAGCCTGCGGAAAGCAAGCCGACAGGCGGAATTTTCAAAAAGGACAAGCCGATCAAAACATCGACCCTTGCTTCAAACAAGATAGCCGACGGCGAGGAGCTTGAAATGCCCGAAACCATGACGGCTCAGGATATCCAGAACGAAATTGCCGAGAATATCCCTCAGCCTGTGGAATATTCCTTCCCCCCCATTGATCTGCTCAGATATTCCAATAACGCAGTAAATTCCGCAGAAGCGGAGATCGAAATGAAAAACAATGCCGAAACCCTTGTGGAAACCCTCAAAAGCTTCGGCGTTATGACGAGGATAGTGGATATCCACCGAGGTCCTACCGTTACAAGATACGAGCTTCAGCCGAATGCGGGCGTGAAGATATCCAAGATTACGGGACTTGCCGACGATATCGCCCTTAACCTTGCGGCGGAGGGCGTGCGTATCGAAGCGCCTATCCCCGGAAAGGCGGCAGTCGGTATTGAAGTCCCCAACAAGGTCAAGGATATGGTAACGCTTCGTGACATGATAGATACTGAGGAATTCCGCAATGCGGAGAGCAAGCTGACCTTTGTTGTGGGAAAAAATATCGACGGAAAGATAATTCTCGGCGATATCGCTAAGCTCCCTCATATTATCATTGCAGGAACTACAGGTTCGGGTAAATCCGTCTGCACTAACGGTATTATCATGAGCATACTTTACAATGCCACACCCGACGAGGTGCGCCTTGTGCTTATCGACCCGAAGGTGGTTGAGTTCAAGATATACGACGGCATACCTCATCTGCTCATACCCGTGGTCACCGACCCCCGAAAGGCGGCAGGTGCGCTTGCGTGGGCGGTGCAGGAGATGCTCAAGCGCTACAAGCTTTTTGCGGACAACAACGTCCGTGACCTTAAAGGCTACAACGAAATGGCGGAATCTACCGACGGAGTTGAGCCTCTGCCGAGAATAGTTATAGTTATCGACGAGCTTGCCGACCTTATGATGGCGGCGGCAGGCGAAGTCGAGGATTCCATCTGCCGTCTGGCTCAGATGGCGAGAGCTGCGGGAATGCATCTGATTATCGCAACTCAGCGTCCGACTGTTGATGTCATCACAGGTCTTATCAAGGCGAATATCCCCTCACGAATTGCCCTCAAGGTGGCTTCGGGAATCGACTCCCGTTCCATTATCAACGAGGTGGGAGCGGAAAAGCTTCTCGGAAACGGCGACCTGCTCTACTTCCCCACAGGCTTTGCAAAGCCTGTCAGAGTGCAGAACAGCTTTACCTCCGATAAGGAGGTCGCAGCCGTTGTAAACTACATCAAGAACGGCGCAGGGGACGTTACATACGACAGCGGCATCATGCAGGAGATAGAAAACAGTATCCCTCAGGCAAAGGGCGAAAAGCCTGCTGACAACGGAAAATCCTATGAAGCAAATTCCGATGACGATATTATCGAAAAGGCTATTGAGTGTGCCGTTGACGCAGGAGGAGCAGGGGTTTCGGTGTCCTATTTCCAGAGAAAGCTGAAGCTTGGCTATGCAAGAGCCGCACGTATCATGGACGAGCTTGAAGAGCTTGGCGTTGTGGGACCCTTTGAAGGCGCAAAGCCCCGTCAGGTTCTGATGACGAGGGAGATGTTCCTGCAAAGAAAGCTTTCGGGAAACGGTGCTGCTCCGTCTTCCGAGGGAAATGAGCCTATAGAAGATGCTCAAAACGAAGATGACGTGCCTTTTGACGAATAAGAATATTATAAACAAGCCGCACTGTGCGGCGGAAGGGAGAACAATATGCCTTTTTTACCCGTATCAAAAGAGGATATGAACGAGCGTGGTATTGACCGCCTTGATTTTATCTGCATAACGGGCGACAGCTATGTTGACCATCCTTCCTTTGGCATATCAATTATTTCACGAATGATAGAGGACATGGGCTTTACCGTGGGTATCATTGCTCAGCCCGACTGGAAAAGTGACAGAGATTTTACTAAGCTTGGCAAACCGAAATATGCTTTCCTCATCACAAGCGGAAACATAGATTCAATGGTCGCCCATTACACCGCCGCCAAAAGAAAGCGTTCCGACGACGCTTACACCGCAGGCGGAAAGGCAGGCAAGCGCCCCGACAGGGCGGTGATTGTCTATACGAAAGCTATAAAGCGAATCTACGGCGAGGATTTTCCCGTTGCTATAGGAGGACTTGAAGCCTCTCTCAGGCGGTTTGCCCACTACGATTACTGGGACGACGCCGTAAGACCTTCCATACTTGAAGACAGCGGCGCCGACCTGCTGATGTATGGCATGAGCGAGCATCAGATAGCGGAGATATGCACACGTCTTGCAAGCGGCGAGCCGATAACGGCTCTCAGAGATATCAGAGGAACGGCATATCTTTGCGAAACCAAGGACACCCCCTACGGAGCGGCGGAATGTCCCTCTCTTGCACAGGTAAGGGAAAGCAAGGAAGCCTATGCCGTTTCATGCAGGATACAGTATGACTGGCAGGACGAGGTTTACGGCAAGACTATAATTCAGCGGCAGACCTCAAAAATGCTTGTTCAGCTTCCCCCTGCGTATTCCCTTACAACAGAGGAGCTTGACCATGTTTATGAGCTGCCCTATATGCGCACCTATCACCCGATGTACGAGCCTCTGGGCGGAGTACCGGGGATAGAAGAGGTGGAGTTTTCCATTACCCATAACCGTGGCTGCTTCGGCTTCTGCAATTTCTGCTCCATTGCTCTTCATCAGGGCAGGAGGATACAGACAAGGAGCAAGGAAAGCATTCTCAGGGAGGCAAGGCTGCTGACGACTCTCCCGAATTTCAAGGGATATATCCATGACGTGGGAGGACCGACAGCAAATTTCCGTCACCCTTCCTGCGAAAAGCAGCTTTCGCTGGGACTTTGCAAGGGAAAAAAGTGCCTTGCTCCCGAACCCTGCAAAAATCTTGACGTTGACCACTCGGAATATCTTGATATCCTGCGTGAGGTCAGGAAGATACCGAAGGTCAAAAAGGTCTTTATCCGCAGCGGTATAAGATATGATTACCTTATCGAGGACAAAAACGAGGAGTTCATGCGTGAGCTTATCGAGCATCATGTCAGCGGTCAGCTTAAGGTCGCACCCGAGCACTGCTCCGCTGTAGTTCTTGATATGATGGGTAAGCCGCATATCGAAGCATACAAAAAATTTCAGGATAAATTCTACAAAATAACGGGACAGATAGGCAAGGAGCAGTACCTTGTGCCCTATCTTATGTCCTCCCACCCCGGAAGTACACTCAACGAAGCGGTGGAGCTTGCCTGCTTCTTGAAAAGCCTGAAAATGCGTCCCGAGCAGGTGCAGGATTTCTATCCCACTCCGGGGACTATATCCACCTGTATGTTCTATACGGAGCTTGACCCGTACACCATGAAAAAGGTGTACGTCCCGAAAACTCCCGAACAGAAAGCCATGCAGAGGGCGCTGCTCCAATACTTCAAGCCCGAAAACAGGCGGAGAGTCATTGAAGCGCTTATCAAGGCGCACCGAACCGACCTTATCGGAAACACAAAGGAATGTCTTGTAAAGCCCGACGAGGAGTACAAAGCATATCTCCGTGAAAAGGAGAAGCGTAAGACCGAGAGCAAAGCTTCGGGAAGGTCGGCAAGGAGCGGAAAAGACAGCCGCAGCCGCCGAAACAACGATAACAAAGGAAACAACGGAAAATGGCAGCAAAGAAAAGAAGCTCCCGCAAGGAAGGGTCGGCACTGAAAAAAATAGCGTCGGCGCTGCCCGGGTGGGTACTCATATGCATTATCGCAGTCGGTATTCTATTCGGGACGCTTGTTGAAACAGGTGTGCTGTCCCTGTCGCAGGTTCAGGAAACCCTTGGATTTACCGTGTTCGACAGCCTTTCGGAAAACGATGATTCCTCGGTTTCATATATCCCTGCGGAGGCAAAGCGATTTGCCGTTTTCATGATAGACGTGGGACAGGGGGACAGCTTTTTTATCAACGCAGGCGGCACTAACGTCCTCATTGACGCAGGCGAGGAGGAATACGGCGAAACGGTGTGCTCCTTTTTGCAGTCGAGGGACGTTGAAAGCCTTGATTATATCATCTGCACCCACCCCCACTCCGACCATATCGGCGGAATGGACGATGTTATAAACGCCTTCGGTGCAGAAAAGATAATCGTTCCGAGGGTTTCCGACGATATGACCCCCACGACGGTATGCTATGAAAATCTCCTTAACGCCGTAAAGGACAAGGGCATGAAGCTTACTGCCGCAAAGCAGGGGCATAGCTATGACCTTGGGGATATCGACGGGACAGATATCACCATGACCGTGCTCTCCCCATGCGAGGGCAAGGATTATGACGACCTGAACGACTATTCCGTTGCGGTAAGAATAGATTATGGCAAGACATCATGGCTTTTCACGGGAGATATGACCGAGAGATCGGAAAAGGATCTCATTGAAAGCGGAGCGGATATTGACGTTACCGCACTGAAAGTCGCTCACCACGGCAGCAACGGTTCTTCGGGAAATGCCTTTCTTGAGGCTGTGACCCCAAGGCTGTGTCTTATTTCCTGCGGAACGGGCAATTCCTACGGTCACCCGGGAGAAAAAGCTCTCGGTCGAATAGAAAAATTCACATCTTCCGTTTACCGCAGCGATATCAGCGGAAACGTCGTTGTTTATTCGGACGGAAAAACGCTTTACGTCAGCTGCGAAAAAAAGGATAGTTGATACTACAGCAAAGGACGGAGATATCCATGCTTATATTTGAAAAAATAAAGGGCGGAAAAGCCGTCGTTGCGGACACGGAAAAGGGGACGTTCACGGAATATCCTCTTGAAGCCCTTGGTTCCTCTTCGGTAGGGGACGCAGTAGTTCTTCGGGACGGCGTATTTGTTGCCGATGAAGAGGAAACACGCAGAAGAAAACAGGAAATTCTTAAACTGCAAAACAGTTTATGGGAATAGATCAGGGTGTGTCAACACATTCTACAACATAACAACCTGTCCGCAAAAACGGACATACGAAAGGACGGTTATCAAGATGCAGAATTCTCTGCTCGTACAGCTTACCGACAGTTTACCAAAGCTTTCCAAGGGACACAAAAAAATAGCGGAGTATATCCTGTCCCATTACGACAAGGCGGCGTTCATGACGGCGTCCAAGCTCGGAGCGATCGTTGGCGTAAGCGAGTCAACGGTTGTACGTTTTGCGACTGAGCTGGGATATGAGGGATATCCCGAAATGCAGAAGGCGCTGAAAGAATTTACCAGCAACAAGCTGACCACGGTTCAGCGAATGGACGTTATGAACGACCAGTTTGCGGGGGAGGACATACTCACCCGTGTACTTAATTTCGATATCGAGCAGATACGCAAGACCATGGACGAGATCAACAAGGAGGATTTCTACGCCACGGTAGACGCTCTCAGCAAGGCGAAGAACATATATGTTATCGGTGCAAGGAGCGCATCTGTGCTTGCGAGATTTATCGTGTTCTATTTCAATATCATGTTCGACAACGTAAAGATAATCCACACCACGAGTACAAGCGAAATGTTTGAGCAGATACTGAACATCGGCAAGGACGATATCATGATAGGCGTAAGCTTTCCGAGGTACTCAAAGCACACTGTCAAGGCGTTCAAATACGCTTCGGAAAACGGTGCGAAGGTCATTGCGATAACCGATTCCAAGGCATCGCCGTTGGCAAAGTATGCGGATCATCTGCTGCTTGCACACAGCGATATGGCTTCCTTTGCGGATTCGCTTGTTGCGCCCATGAGTCTTATCAACGCCCTTATCACGGCGGTCGGATTACAGAAGAGGGAATATGTTTCCGCAAACTTTGAACGTCTTGAGCGGATTTGGGACAAATACGAGGTTTACGAAAAGTCGGACGATCAGGATTACTGACAGAAATAGCAGGCGCAGCCTGCACCCTATCGGCAGCCTGAGGCTGCACGCAATCGTATCATAGTTTGTTTGGATATAAAAGTTCTTGGCTCGGTAACGGTACTTTATTGAGTACCCGTTTACCGAGCTTTTTTCTTTTTGTTTTTCTGAATATGGTAGATGCTTCATTGCCCGTTTTTTGTGAGGATAGTTTTTGTTGATTTCCGTATTGTTATTTTGAGATGTAAGATAATTCGTTACTCTGCAAAGGGAAAACCTTCAGGAGAGTTGGGAGCGCTCGGAACGCTACGGACGCAGCCGCCTCCCCCCTCTCCTTGCGGTTTTCCCTCTGCACTCCCTTTCCCTCTAACAGAAAACCACACCCCTCTCAGGCTATGCTCTTTCGTTTTCCTAATTGCTTGTACAGCAATTCTTTGTTTGGCTTTTTGGACTTAATCAAAAAACTGTACGTTTTTTGATTAACGGGTGCTATGGTTCTTTGAAAGATTATACGTTTTTCTTTGGTCAAACCAAATAACGGGCAAAACCCTTACTAAAACTATGGTAAATTCGGGCAAAACTCTTCTGCCCTTTTAGTTTAGTAGTTACTGAACTTACCATGTATCTTGTCTTTTCAGTAAAGTAATTCCGTATCTTACCTTCGGAAGTGCAACTTCCGATACGCAAGAACAGAAAAATCGGCAAAGGATAATAGGTGAAAGGGAAGGGGGAGCACGAGGGGGGAACCGTTAGGGAAGAAGGAAATGCCGATTTTTGTCGGATTTTCTTTTTCCTTCTTCCATATAGGTTCCCCCCTCGTGGGTATATGTGTATCTATAGCGTCTAAAAATTGATACGAAAAAAATAAAAAACTATCCCCACAAAAAAGTTCAATGAAACATCTACCATATTCAGAAAAACTAAAAGAAAAAAGCTCGGTAACGGGTACTCAATAAAGTACCGTTACCGAGCCAAGAATTATGTCGTCACAACAAACTATGAAACGGGAGGGTGCAGGCTCAGCCTGCCGGTTGGGTGCAGCATCATGCTGCCTGCCTGTTAGAGTTCAATGGTGGTGATCTTGCTCAGATAGGTTTCAAAGGTTATGCCGTTGTCGGTTGCGGCAGCATATTGTATCGTCTTCGGACCTACCGCCCTTATATATACGTTTGCCTTGTCGTAAACAACGTTCAGCCTGCATTTCTTCCTCATAACGCTTTCAATGGGCAGATCGTTTCCAACAGCCTCCGAAAGAGGTGTGTAGAATATCTCAAAGGTGTCCTCGTCAGCGTCGGTGAAATTGTACCATACATTGTAATCAGGCTTGCCCGTGAAGGTCATCGGGTGTTCCTCAGAGTCCAGAACAACAAATTTTCCTCTCTTGTTGTAACCGAGGAAGTATTTGAAGGGTATCTCGTCCTCCTTAGCGCTCAGCGCAAGACGCTCTATCTTGCCGCCCTTTCTGCATTTTATCAAGCCGAATGCAACACCCGTTTTTCCCGTGGGGTGCTCAAGACTGCCTCTGTGGCTGTCAAGTCCCTTGCTCTCCATGAGAGCGTATGCCTCCTCCGTGCCGAGAGGGGGATATAGCTTGAACTCGACGCTGATATCCTCGCCCACAGCTTCACGGAGCTTCTGCTCGCCGCTTGGGAATTTTTCACGGAATATCTCGCTTACAAACCTGTTTTTGCAGGAATTTCCCGCAAGCATGATGTTTACCGTTTCGGGTACGGCAGCCTTTGACGATGTGTAGGCAAGGCTCATGGCGGAGAAGAAATTGTCAATGCCCGATGCGATCTCCCTCCTGATGATGTCGGTAAGCTCCTCGGCGGAAACGTCCAGCTCAAACTGAGGCAGCAGCTGACCGTCTTTGTCGAACAGATCGGTGCATATCACACCTCTTTCAAATTCCGCCGTAAGACCCGTGTTTTCCCAAAGGGGACGAAGCTTCTCCATGAGATGGCGCATATTCGCCTCCGCCTCTCTTGAACGGGCGATAACTGCCGAAGAACCTGCAAATTCTCTGCATCTCGGCGGCAGAGTGAAGGTAATGCCGCTGTTTTTTATCTTCTCGAAATTGTTTTTGAAAACGGTGAATGCAAGAAGCGCCAGCAGATTTTCTCCGCCCAGATATCTGTCGCCCCCTGCGCCGTAGTTTTCGATTGTGTAGTCGTATTTTCTCTTTTGGGATACTCTGCATACGCCGAAATCGAAGTCGGAAGTGCCGCCGCCGAAGTCGAAAATGCCGTAGTGGAACTGTTCGCCGTCGTCGGGGAAGATCTTGTATTCGTCCATAGCGCAGACTGCATATGCGGCAGGCTCGCTGACCGTTCCGTCAACACGGAACTCGCTCATTATGGCACTGTCCTCAAGAACAGCTTGGGGAAGAGATTTTTTCAGACCCCTCTCAAAGCTTTCGGTGATGCGTTCCCTGACCGACTTTTCAAAGGTCACGGGGAATGAGAGATAGTAGTCGAGGAAGATGCCGTTGCGCATATTGTTGATGTAAAGACCAATGTAATATGCGTATATCTCAATGGGGTCAAAGGGGGAATCTTCGTCGCTCATATAAGGCGGCAGGAGATACTCGCTTCCCTTTTTGTCGCATATCCTTAAGGGATAATTTCCTTCGCCTGCCCACTGCTTTAAATCGCAGAAAAAGGAATAATAGTCCTTGCTTGCGGAGTTTTTCATGTCGTCAAAGGCGGTGTGGGATATGGGCAGGGTTTCCCACAGGGTTTCGGGGCGTCCCTCTGCGGCGGCGTATTTTAACAGGAATGAAGATACGTCCGCAAATTCCATTACCGTCGGATTTTCGTAGTGTTCGGGGCAGTCCTCGGTAAAAAGCTTTCCCGTGCCTATTGCCATGGGCAGGGTGTGCTCGGAGGATTTCTGGAAAACAACTACCGTGCTCTTTGTGCCGAAATCTATAGCGATAACGCCGTCACGGTTGATATCTTTGAGAGGATTTCGTGCGATAAGAGGTTCGGTTATCTCGATATCGTAGCTGTATGAAACGTCGTCATCACGCCAAAGTCCCCAGTGTCCACGGTTGGGGTCGGAAAGAAGCTTTTCGTCGTAGCTGTCAATGTCCGCCCTGACCTTTTCGCAGGTGAGCAGCTTTATTTTAAGCGCCTTTGTAAAATCTGCGTCCGCCTTTATCCTGTTAACGGCAAGGAGGGTGTCCATGCTGAAATCCATGCCGTTTATGCTGCCATTGAAGCTTCCCGAAGCTATGTCGGCGCAAAGCTTCTCCTCGTTGAAGGCAAGATGTCCTTCCTTGGATATATACACATATCCCTTCCCCGAATTGTAAAGCGCCGCAAGGTCGGAAAAGCTGTCAAGCTCTTCAAGGGAAAGTCCTTCGGGGACAAGGTCGTTTTCGAGGAAAACGGGTATAAGCTCTTCTCCGCTCAGCGGCAGACCGTTTTTCTGTGAAAATCTCACCGAGGGAATGCATACTGCGTCAAAATGATATGCGGTGTTGAAATGATAATCCACATTTGCGGCAATATCTATCGCCTTGATGATATTGTTGTCCGAATATGCAAAAAGGCATTTATCAAACTGCGGCAGCTTGCTGACTTCGGAAGCTCTCAGCTCAAAAAGGGACATGAGTGAGCCTTCGTAATCGGAGAACTCCTTTTTGAACTTGCTTTCAACAAAGGAGAAAAATATGTTCTGCCTTGAAGGCTCAAAGGAATCAAGGTCCGGGAATATTCCGCCGATGCGGCTGTTGAACCATACGTCCTTGCTGCACATTTTTATCCATGTTTCGTTCATCATGCCGAGGAGCTTTTTTATCAAAGGGTCGAAAAGCTTCAGCTGAGCGCTTACCATAACAGGTATCCTGTTTACGACTACCTTGGAAATATAATCTCCCGTTGTGGGAATGTAGCTTATTCGTTTAGTGTCCAATTTTATTCATTCCTTTCGGAGATTCTTGTGTTGTACCGCCTGCTTCGACAAATGCCTTGCGCACTACCTTGCCGTTTTTTGCGCAGATGCAGCCCTGCAGCAGTATTTTTGTTATCACGCCCGATTTTTTTCCGTTAAGGCTGTGATGAAGCTCCTCGTCAAAAGCGTCCCCCGCTTTATATTCTGTCAGCATATAAACGGGCTCGGAAAATGTGGAATTGTAGCAGGAGAGCAGGAAGGCGTACAGCTCGGACAGGATCTCCGTGTCGTGACCCTTGTCCGTGCCGTTTATCACAAGCAGCTCGGTGAAGCTCCGCAGACTGCACAGGTTATCGTACTGCACTCCGCAGAGGAAAAGTCCGCTTACGGAAGGGTTTTTGAAGATGCCCTCAAGAGTTTTCCTTGACTGCTCGGAAAGCTGTCGGTATTTTTCGTACATTGCAAGCTGCGGTGCAAAGCAGCTGAGGGTCGTGCTCAGCTTGGCGCATTGTCCGTCAAGCTCGGCGATCCGTCTGCGCAGAGCGGAACATTCCGCCTCGGACGCCGCAAGGCTTTCGTTCAGACGGGAGTTTTCAGCCCTTAGCCTGTCAGCCGCCGCCTTGTCATCAACGGGGAAAAGCGCCGTCTGACCGTCAAGCAGCTCGGCAGAAGCCCTTTCCTTTGCCGCCGCAATGATATTGTTTTTTATTTCGTTATTATCAAGCGCCGATAATATTATATCGTAAATTTCCTCAGGGGTCATTTATAAGAACCGTCCTTGAAATATTTATTATACAAACTGATTTTTCTCGCTGCTGTAAACAAATCCTGCTTTTTTCAGCTTCTCCGTAAGCTCGCTCTCGGAGATGTCAAGATCGTCGCAGAGTGCGGAGAGAGATGAATAAAAGTCACGGAGCTTTGTGTTTACAACGCTCATCAGCATTATGGGGTCGGAGGGAAGCTTGTCCATTTTTTATGCCGCCTTTCGGAATAATTTTACCATTTTTCGCAAAATAAGTCAATCTGTCTGAATATTGTCATAATGTCATAAGATATCTGTGCGTATACTCTTGTGAAGAAGAGTGCTCATATTATTTTCCCGTCAAAATGGTCTATCTCATGCTGGATTATCTGAGCGGAAAAATCGGTGAAAACACGGCTTTTTTTCTTGAATTTCCTGTCGAGATATTCTACCTTTACGGAGCGCCATCTCTCGGCGGGTCTTGTCCCCTCAAGAGAAAGGCAGCCCTCCTCAGCCGTGTATTTCTGCTTTGAATGGTCGGTTATAACGGGGTTGACCATGGTTATTATATCGCCGTCGATAACGGCGGAAAGAATTGTTTTTGTGCAGCCTATCATGTTTGCCGCCATTCCGACGCATCTGTCGGAATTCGCCCTGAGAGTATCCTCAAGGTCGGTTATTATCTGTGCGTCCCCCTTGCCTGCTTTTTCGGATACCCTGCTCAGCATAAGAGGGTCACGGACGATTTCCTTTATCATGTTGTTATGCCTTTCTTATTTGCTCCCAAGGGCAGCCATAGCCTCTTTAAAATCATTTCCGAGCTTAGCCGCATCTGCCGTGACAGAAGGGAACATTGTTATTTCATCGGCTCCGTTCAGGCTTCTTGAGTAGGCTGTACGGGCAAAGACTATAGCTGTTGTAAGAGCATTTTTCGATATGCTCACGGCATATTTTGCCTTTTTCAGCATTCCGGCATGCTCCGCAATAAGATTTTCAAGCATAGTGCGGTTCTGCAGCCCTATCATATACTGCTGATGATACATTACACTGTCGGCAGGATCGGTTTTCTCCGCCGTTATCGCTTCCTTGAAGCGTGAGAGTATCTCCCCGAAGCGCTTGTTTTCAAATTCAAGGGTGGATATATCGTTTTTAAGCGTCCCTGTGCTCTCTTCGATATCATTCATCACTGCATTGAGAGAGGGGAGCAGCTTATCGTAAAGCTTCCAGTAATCCTCGGCGGAAACGGAGAAAAGTCCCCCCCAGAAGCCCTTTTGCCCGAAATTCACGCCTTCGGGGTCAAGGGCAGTCATAAGCTCCGCAAGCTTTGAAATGCTCTCGGTCAGAATGCTGTATGCGCTTGTGCTTTGGCAGCAGAAGGTTATCTTCTGTTGGCAGCTTTCCACTGCCGCCGCAAGCTCCTTTGAAAGTCCGTCTGTATCAGCCATTTATTTATCCTTTCGGGTATATCAGTAATTAAGCTCGCTGCCCCCCACAAATTCTCTTATCAGGGACGCAGAGGGGATATATTCTTCATCGAGAGGGTGAAGCTCGGAGAAAAATCTCATTATTTCCGAGTAATTTGGGTCGCCTTCCATCTCTGCCGCTTTTTCCGCAAGGTCTGAGTAGATAAGTCCCCTGTAAACGGAAGCCTCGTAGGGCATAAAGGTGTCTATTTCAATATCCGCACGGTTCTTGAAGGGCATGATGTAAAGGTCTTCCCCTCTTGAAACGCTGCTGAACATATGGAATATGTCGGGGATATCCCGTCCTCTGAAAAGCCTGTCACGGCAGAGCCTGCGCATGAGCCTTATAAGACGTGGGTGAAGCATACTGCCGTCCTTTGATTTTATCCTCGTTCTTACGGAAACGTAAATACAGGTGGTGAAATCCTTTGATTCGCCCGTTACAAGCGGGTTAAGGGCATGGATACCCTCTATTATGATTATCTCACCCTTGCTGCGAGTAACGGGGATATATCCGCTTCTCGACTGTGTGGCAAAATCAAATACGGGCATATTGATAGTCCTGCACTCACTGAGGGCTTTAAGATGCTCGGAGAACAGGTCGATATCAAGACGGTGAGGGGATTCAAGGTCAACGTTGCCCTCCTCGTCACGGGGCAGATGCTCCGTGCTTCCGGGGAGAAAATAATTGTCCATGGAAATTGTGTGCACCTTGTGTCCCATTCCTTCAAGCTCTCTTGCTATTCTCAGAGCCGCAGTTGTTTTTCCCGAACCGGACGGTCCCGAAAGGAGAACAAGAGGCTTTTCGGCGGCATTTCGTTCTATTTTCAGCGCAGCGTCTTTTATATAGCAGGAGTAGTTATCCTCCGACAGCGCCACAAGCTTTTCCTTGGCGGTATCAATGTTTTTGTTGAGAGAGGCAATGTTTATATAGTTTGCTGTCATGGGTATACCTGCTTTCTTATTGATTTCCGAAGTCATCGGTAATATAAACTTTATGTTGATTTTTACAGATTATGCAGTTACGAACATTATATATGGCATGAAAAATATCATGTGTTAAGTATATCATATATCGGCAGGTCGGAAAGGATACCGTCTGCGGCTTTCATAACAGAGTTATATACTCCCGAACCCATTTTTGCGGTAAGCTTCTTTTTGGCTTCGCCGAATTTCGGCGTTCTTGAACTCATATTGTGACCGTCGGTGCCTATTGCCTGAACGAAGCCTTCTTTTATAAGGTGAAAGGGGAACCCCGAACCGAAAACGCCCAGCAGAGAATCGCAGTTTATCTGCGCCAGAGAATCGGTTTCGATAAATTTCATGATCGCATCTTTTCCGCCGAATTCGGCATATCTTTCAACATGCGCCAGAACGGTTTTCACACGTCCCGAAGAAAGGAAGCTTTCATATTCCCGAAGGACATTTGGCGACAGCCCCGAATAGGGCAGCTCCACAAGCATATAATGAGTGTTTTCGATACAAAGCTTTTCAAGGTCGAATTCGTTTTTCAGAGCAGGGGAGAAATAGACCTCCGCACCCATGATTATCTTCGGCACGTCTTGTATGTCGTTTTCATGCAGATATTCCGTAAGCTCGGCGTATGCCTTGTCCCTTCGGGCGATAAATTCGGATATGGTTTCGTTATGGCGGTAAAAGTGAGAAGTGGACACAACACGGTCAACGCCGTCGTGATACATTTTTATAAGCATCTGTGCCGCTTCACGGCAGGTTTTCGGGCCGTCGTCGAAGGCAGGCAGTATATGCGCATGAAAATCCGTTGACGGAAAATATACCCTGAGATCGGGTTCGGTTATGTTTGGCATATTATAACATGATCCTTTTCAAAAAATGGCAGTGCGGGTTTATATTGAATACAAAAGCACAAAACCGTTACTTATATTTATTATACCAAATTATTCTGCATATGTCTATTGATTTACGGGGATTTTTTCAGTTTTTTTGTGATGATATGTGAATATATTGATATCAGTTTGTCGAGGAACTATAATACATAGGTGTAACTGCGTCAAAAACGTTCCACAGGAACGTTTTTGAGGAAAAGAAGTTTCATTCTTGAAAGAAGGGGGGCGGTCTTGTACGCCCCCCTCGAAAT
>JBJERW010000028.1:0-12945 GCA_051882475.1 Huintestinicola sp.
AGAAGGGGTGAGAAATGCGACAGCATTTCGAGGGGGGCGTACAAGACCGCCCCCCCTTCTTTCAAGAATGAAACTTCTTTCCTCAAAAACGTTCCTGTGGAACGTTTTTGACGCAGTAACATCTGTGCATTATAGTTTTCGATAAACAAAGGCGTATGACTGTTATTCCGGTCATACGCCTTTGTTTTTATAAAACCTGCAGCAGCAGGAATTTCAGATATTCCGTTTCGTCGGCGCTCATCAGGATAGGGTGGTCGGGGGACTGACGGCGAAGCTCTATAAGCCTGAGATTTACCCCTGCCGCCCTTGCGGCGTCGTGAAGCATCTGTATGAACAGCGGCTCGGTCATAAAATGTGAGCATGACGCTGTGGCAAGGTAGCCTCCTCTCGGAAGAAGCCTCATTGCAAGGGTGTTCAGCTCCAGATAGCCGTTTTTGGCGTTTCCCACAGTCTTGCGTGATTTTGTGAATGCGGGAGGGTCAAGGATTATAAAATCGGCTGACTTGTCATGAGCGGCTATACGTCCTCTGAGGAAGTCGAAAACGTCGCTTACCACAAAGTCCATGCGGTCCTCAAGACCGTTGAGCCTTGCGTTTTCACGTGCCATGTCGATTGCGGAGCGTGAAACGTCAACTGCGGTAACATGAGCTGCTCCGCCCTTGGCGCAGTTGAGCGCAAAGGAGCCTGTATGAGTGCAGCAGTCAACTACATTCTTGCCCCGTGCTATGGAAGCGGCGGCACGGCGGTTGAATTTCTGGTCGAGGAAAAAGCCTGTTTTCTGTCCGTTTTCCACGTCAACACGGTATTTTATCCCGTTTTCGCATATTACAGTAACGGGAGAGGGCGGAACGTCCCCTTTGAAGCAGTACCAGCCCTTTTCCTCCTCCATGCCTTCAAGAGTGCGGATATTTACGTCGTTTCGCAGATATACTCCGTCGATATGCTGACCGTCCTCTTCAAGTATTTCAAGAAGTGCAGGGATTATGGTATCTTTCAGCTTTTCCATGCAGAGGGAAAGTATCTGAACGGAGAGCAGGTTCTCAAACCTGTCAACGGTAAGTCCCGGAAAACGGTCAGCCTCGCCGAATATAAGCCGACAGCAGTGCAGTTCATCTTCGGTGAGCACGGTTTTTCTGTAGGAATAGGCGTGGGAAAGACGGCGCTTGTAAAAATCGGCGTCAAATTTGTCGTTGGTGTTGTTTGAGATGATCCTGACCCTTATCTTGGAACGGGAGTTGATAAAGCCTGTGCCTATGTATTTCCTCTTCTCGGAAAGCACGTCGCACAGTTCTCCGTCGGCACATTCCTCCGCCGAAACGATCTCGTTGTCGTATATCCAAGGGTGTCCTTCGGAGGTGCGCTTACGGCATTTTTCCGTAACGGTGATAACAGGGTAGCTTCTTTCGGCATTCATATTTTCAGGTTCCTTTCGATCTTGCGTTTATTTCTTTCCCGTCTTAACGGGCTTTGCTTTCTTTGCCATGCGTATAGTTTCCGTGATTATGCGGACAATGGACGAAACTGCGAATATTCCCATGGCAATGGCTCCCGCAGCCCCGAAGGCTTCGGTCAGACGTTCAAGGAGAGTGTCGTTGTCCCCCGAAACCAGCGCCAGCATGGAGTAGAACATAAGTCCGCCCGGCACAAGAGGGATTATGCCGATAATAAGGTACATATTCACAGGCGCCTTGAATCTTCTTGCCATAACCTCGGAATATATTGATACCGCAGCCGCCGCAAAAAAGTAGCAGACCATTTCGCTTATCCCGTTTTCGCTCAGGACGGAATAAAGCAGCTGACTGACTACCGAGCCTACCGAGGCGGCGATAAGATGTCCCGAACGGATATTAAACTGTACTCCCAGCGCAAAGCAGGCGATAAAGCTGCAAATGCAGGGTATGACCATGCTGCCCATATCCATTTACGACCGCACTCCTTCCCGATGCGTCAGAATTTCAGTGAGGCGGCGACTGCCGAGCCTGCCCCCACAGCCAGTCCCACAGCGGTCAGCAGAGCCTCCGTCATGGTATATATCCCCGACATAAAATCCCCTGCAATGAAATCTCTCATGCAGTTTGTAATGGCAACTCCGGGAACAAGGGTCATGGAAGCGCCGATTATCATCTTGTCAAAGCTTGAAGTAATGCCCGATTCGGTTATCAGCAGCGCCAGAACGGATATTGCCATGGAGCATACAACGCTGTTGAGAAAGGTGCTTGCATTGAACTTTTCAAGCCTGTCGGTGATGAATTTTACGGTCAGGGCGAGAAATGCGCCGCAGAGTGCTTCTTTTAAGCTGCCGCCGAAGAAAACGGTAAACGATGCGCCCACTACGGCATAGCTTAAATATATGACAGGCTGACTGTAGACCTTCCTGTTTTTTATGGCGTGAATGTGGCTTCTCACCGTCTGATAGCATGGCTTTGCCGAGCAGATGAAACGGGAAAGCTCGTTTATCTTTCCAACTCTGTCAAGATTGGTTTCACGTCCCGAAACGGATTTTGTATCGGTATAGGCGTAGCCTGTGTTGTCCTTTACGGTTATGATAAAATTTGCGGGGGTGGCATATATCTCTGCGTCGGGGTGACCGTAAGCGGAGCAAATCCGCTGAGCCGTGTCCTCGACCCTGTATATCTCCGCTCCGTATTTTATCAGCATACAGCAGATATCGGCAGTGATATCAGCAAGCTGAACCTCGTTCATTACGGGAGAGCTCATATCCTCCATATCGGTCAAACCTCCTTTTATAAAATGAAGCCACCGTCCACGCTGAGGGTCTGTCCCGTGATAAAGGACGCTTCCTCGGAGGCGAGGAACAAAACCGCACAGGCAACGTCATAAGCCGTTCCGAGGCGGTTGACGGGAGTTTCGTCTTTGAGAATATCCATAGTTTCCTTGTCAAGATGAGCGTTCATCTCGGTGTCAATGACTCCGGGAGCAATACAGTTTACGGTTATTCCCGAAAGTCCCTCTTCCTTTGCAAGGGCTTTGGTAAAGCCTATCAGCGCCGCCTTAGATGCGGAATAATGTACCTCGCAGGAAGCGCCCGAGATCCCCCACATGGAGGAAATATTGATTATCCTGCCATGCTTTTTGTGTATCATATAGGGGAGAGCGAGCCTGCTGCAAAGATATGCGCTCTTGACATTTACGCCGAACATTCTGTCCCACATTTCCTCGGTTATGTCGGTAAACAGTGACTGCTCGGCTATGCCTGCATTGTTTACGAGAACGTCCGCTCCGCCGAAGGTGTTTTCAAGCTGTCGGAACATCTCTGCGGTCTGAGCGCTGTTGGAAACGTCGGCACGGAATATCTCGCAGACACCGCCATAGCCCGTTATCTCTGCTTTCAGCTTTTCAGCCTCGGCTTCGCTTTTAAAATAGTTTGCGGCGACATTATATCCTTTTTCGGCAAAAAGCAGAGCGGTCTGCCTGCCTATGCCCTTTGACGCACCTGTGATAAGAACTGTTCTGCTCAAGCTGTGACATATCCTTTCGGGAAATTATTTTTTCAGCATATTGTCAAAGATCTGCTTTTCGGTTTTGCTCTCGGCAATTGCAATAATGATTATGGTTATTATGCCTATCATGGTGAGGATAAGACCCTCTGTCAGTCCCTCGGGGAAGAATCTCATTTCAATGTGATGCTCTCCCGCAGTAAGAGGAACGCCGATAAGTGCGTTGCAAAGCTCAACAGGCGCTACCTCTTCGCCGTCCACCTTTATAGTCCAGCCCGGCTCGTAGCTTATGGTGGTAAACATAACGCCGTCCTTGTCGGCAGTAATATCTCCGATAATATGATCCTCGCTGAAGCTTGTGATATTGAGAGGGTGCTGTTTGAGGGTGTCTATTGCCTCCGCAAATTTCTCCTCGTCAAGGTAGTAGAAGAGCTTGTCCTTGAAAAGCACCTCGTTTTTCTCCTCGGTAATGGTCACAATGAGAGATATCTCCTCTTCCGGCTCAAATCGTCCGAGAGTCTGTATGCACATATTTCCGCCCTCAAAGTAATAATCGAGGAACTCCTTGTTCAGCCAGAGATTTACCTTTCTTTCGTAGCTTGAGGGCATATAGAAATAGATGATATCGTCTGTGGGAGCTTCAAAGAGAAATTCAATGTGAGAGTTTTTGCCCGTAACTTCGGGAACATATTTTGTGTGGCTGCCGTAGCTTGACATAACGGCATTTTCGGGAACGGTTTTCCGAACGTTTATCTGATTGAAATAATTCGTGTATTCATCGGATATCAGATAGGAAAGCAGCTCGTTCTGATTTTTGAAAGGATTATCGCTGTCGGGGTCGCAGTCAAGAATTGCATTGTCCGCCATGAAAGCGATGGGCAGAGCGTTTTCGTTCTCGTAAACGTAGAAGGTGTCCTTTTCATCGCCGTTTGTCAGTACAAGATCGTCATAATGCTTGTTAACGGGAATTGTCAGCTCGCCGTTCTCGTCCGCCTCGGAAGAACCCTTGTCCATAACATATTTTATGCCGAGAATTGCGTCCGATACATAGGTTGCGCCCTTGTATTTTATATAATGTCCCCCGTATGAGAAGCCAAGTCTTCTCAGGAACTGTATGGGAGCGGAATTAAGGGTGGAGCTTGAATGGGAAATGCCGAAGCTGCCTATTGCAAGGGCGTCGTTTACCGTTCGGTGATAGTTCTTTTCAATTCGGTAAATTGGGGAGTCGTCCATGTCATAAACCTGCTCCACAGTATCCCTTGCAAGGGTGATGTAGCGGTTGTAGGAGGAGTATTTCGAGTAAACAACATCCTTGTTTATAGCTTCCATCGTTGCAAGAGAAGAACCGAAAAGCTCGCCTATGATAAAAAGTGACAGAATAAAGCAGGCAACGGACTTTTTGCTGCTGCTGCCTATCCTTATAAGCCGCAGAATGACGCAGTATGCAAATGTGAATAGCACGGAGTACCATACCGTGAGCAGCAGACTTACGCCGTCAAATTCCTTCCGTCCCACGTAAAATGCGTATATGATGATACCCACGCAGGTGCAGCCGATCTCCTTGACGGATATCCCGTCAAGCCTTTCAAAGGTCTGAGCCGCCATAACAAGGAGGACGAAGCTGAATGTAAAGCTGTATCGGTAGGGGAGCCAGTTGGGCACCTGAAAGCCGTGCCATGCAAGGTCTGCGGTGGAAAGGTACATTGATACAAGCACAGACATCAGCACTGCCAGATTGCCCATTTTCTGACGGAAGCTTATCTTGTTGTTGAGGAAATACAGGGGAATAAGGATAACCGTCAGCAGTCCGCAGTAAACAACGGGAGAACCTTCGGGACGGCAGGTGTCGTAAACATTCGGCAGAAGGTTCTTGAAAAAGTCGATAAAGTCAAACTGAGTTTTCCATTCGTAGCTTGGATTTGAAAAATCGAATTTTCCGAGCTTCAGGGAGTTGTACAGCGGTATCAGCACCCATGCTGCGCTTGCCGCCGCAATAATGCCGCCGAAAGCGAATTTCAGTCCTGCTATCATCATCGCCTTGAAGCTGAAACGCTGATCCTTTTTGCCTGCGAAGAAGTAGTAGATGAAATAGATTATTGAGAAGAAGGTTATCATCCAGCCGATGTAGAAATGAGCCATGTACATCAGCGCAAGTGGAATGATAAAATACAGCCAGCGGTTTTCGTTGATTATCTTTTCGATGCCGTAAATAATGAGCGGCAGGTAGATAAGTCCGTCCAGCCACATGGGGTTCATCAGCTGAACTATCATATAGCCCATAAGGGAGTACATCATCGAGAAGATGATGCAGGTCGAAGGCTTGCATTTGCAGGAATGCTTGAGGTAGTAGAAGAAGGTCACCGCCGCCGTTCCCACCTTGCACAGCTGCATCAGCAGCAGCGATTCGGTTATAATCGAGCGTGGCAGAAGCATGGGTATTATCACAAAGGGGCTTGCAAGATAATATGCGAAAATGCCCATCAGCTCTCCCGTGAGATTTCTGCTCCACGACATGAAGAAGCTGCCGTTTCCGTGAAGAACGTCCCGAAGGTTTTCGTAATAGTATACATACTGACCGTTCAGGTCGAGGACGAGTACGGACATATCTCCGAAGGGGTGAACGCCGAAGGCGGCATATGCTCCGAAGAGTATGAAGAAGGGCAGGAAGAAGGCGAGGATATAAGTCCTGTGACCCTTTATGAAGCTTAGTATTTTACCGAGAGGACTGTTTGGAGATATCTTTTTTCGGGCAGCCCTTTTTTCAGCCTCCGCAACGTTTGAACCGTCGCAGCCGCCGTCGATGATGTCAATGTTTATCTTTTCGGTTATCATGCCCGACGTTGAAGCGGCGCTTTCGCTGTCGGGAGATGAAACGGGGACAGGAGCGTTCTCCGTATCCGTTCCGCCTTTTGCATGAGTGTCCTTTGTATCCGATGCCGCAGCAGATGTGTTTTCCTCGGAAAATTCCGCTCCGTCCTGTAAATTCCTGTTATCGGGCATTGGTTTATCTTTCCTTTCGTAAGCCGTTTTTTATGGTCATCAGGGGAATATTCCATGTAAAATGTCATACATTTTTTATTATAATACATTTTATCGAAAAAAACAAGGAAAATCATAAGCATTTTCCAAAAATAATTTTTTCCGAAATAATTTCTCAGACTCTTGTTAAATCGGTGAAGATGTGATATAATTTAAAAACAGAACAGATATTTCGTTTTTGCGGACAGAATCACGGTGTTTTTTGCCAATAATAGGTAAATATGTTTTTGCGGGAGGATATAAAATGCATCTTTTTGAAAAAACTGTTGATAAAAAGGTAGTATTTGAGGGTAAAATAATAACGGTAAGGAGCGACAAGGCTGAGCTGGAGGACGGCTCCGTCGTTGGCAGAGAGCTTGTTATCCACCCCGGAGGAGTATGCGTTGCGGCGCTCACTCCCGAAAACGATGTGCTTATGGTAAAGCAGTTCAGATACGCTTTTTCCGAGCCGCTGCTGGAGATCCCTGCGGGAAAGCTGGAATTCGGCGAGGATCCCCGTGAGGCAGGTCTTAGAGAGCTTTCGGAGGAAACGGGAGCTGTCTGCGAAAGCTTCGAGTATCTGGGGGTATGCTACCCCTCGGTGGCATATCTTACCGAAAAGATACACATGTACCTTGCAAGGGGACTGACCTTCGGAAAAACCAATTTCGACGACGGAGAATTTCTGGACATTATAAAGGTTCCCTTTGACAAGGCGGTGCAGATGGTCCTTGACGGCGAGATACCAGACGCAAAGACACAGCTTGCTCTACTCAAGGCTGACGCTCTGATAAGATCGGGCAAATAAAAAAGCCCCTGCCTTGTCAAGCAGGGACATTATATGCGTATTATAAATAGGGGAATCAAAGCAGACCTGCTTCTTCAGCCTCGGCTTCAGCCTGCATCATTTCAACATGACGGGTGTAAGCGTCGAGTATCTGGCTTTCGATGGACTGTCTTGCTTCGGGGGAGATTGGGTGAACGATATCTCTGAACACGCCGTTTTCGTCCTTTCTGCTGGGCATTGCAACGAAAAGTCTTGCGTCGCCCTGAACGACCTTGATGTCGTGGATAGCGAGCTGGTCATCGATGGTGATGGAAATAACGGCTCTCAGACGACCGTCGGGAATGATCTTTCTGATCTTGATGTCTGTGATTGTCATTGTTAATGTCCTCCTTAAAATCTTGACGGATATAAGTATTATTGTTTATTCCGTCCTGAATATACGTGGGAAAAGCTGAAACGGCTGCTCTTTCGTAGTACAGAATATCTGCCGAAATGAAATTTCCCCTTGTTCGCATTTCAATTATACAACATCAAACTTAAAATATTCTTAACTTGAGGTGAAACTTTTGAATAACTTTATTTGCACATTTGATGATAATATTTTAACAAATAAACACCATATTCATTTTATCGGAATCGGCGGAAGCGGAATGTACCCTCTGGCGCAGATACTTCATACAAAGGGTTTTTTCATCACAGGCTCGGACAACAACGAAACAGATACTCTGAAAGCCGTGCGTGATATGGGTATAAAGGTGTTCCTGGGACAGCGTGCGGAAAATATCGAGGGCGCAGATCTGATAGTCCACACCGCCGCAATTATGCAGGATAATCCCGAGCTTATTGCAGCAAAGGCAAGCGGAGTGCCCGTTCTCGAAAGAAGCGACCTGCTGGGTATCATCACAAGGCAGTACGATAACGCCGTATGCGTAAGCGGCACTCATGGCAAAACCACCGTTACCTCCATGATAACACAGATACTGAAAGAGGGCGGCATGGATATTACCGCATACATCGGCGGAAAGCTGCCTATTATCGGGGGCAGCGGCTGTGTGGGAAGCAGTGATACTATGGTATGCGAGGCGTGTGAGTTTGTGGATCATTTCTTAAAGCTCAGTCCCGATACTGCAGTTATCCTGAACATCGACGCAGACCACCTTGACTATTTCAAGACTCTTGACAACATTATAGCCTCCTTCCGCAAGTTTGCGGAGCTTGCCGAAAAGCGTGTTATCGCAAACGGCGACGACGAAAACACCAAAAAGGCACTGGAGGGCATAAACGGCAAGGAGATGATCACCTTCGGATATTCTCACAGCTGCGATTGGTATCCCGACAACATCAATCAAGTAAACGGTATGCTGACGGAGTTTGATATATATCATAAGGGCAGCCTATTTACCCATGCAAGGCTGAATATCCCCGGAAAGCATAACGTTCTCAACGCCTGCGCAGCGGCTGCCGCAGCATTCTGTTCGGGGGCTGATGCTGATATGATATCAAAGGGAATTGAGGATTTCCGTGGGGCGAAGAGAAGATTTGAGAAGTACGGCGAGGTAAACGGCATAACCGTCTGCGACGATTACGGTCATCACCCTGCCGAGCTTACCGTTACCCTTACCGCAGCAATGGAAATGGGTTACAATCACGTTTGGGGAGTATTTCAGCCCTTTACATTTTCAAGAACGGCGATACTGCTGGACGATTTCGCAAAGGCGCTTTCCATACCCGATAAATGCGTTATAACGGCTATCATGGGTTCGAGAGAGAAAAACACCTATAATATTTTCGATAAGGATCTTGGAGCGAAGGTTAACGGCGCTGTCTGGTTTGAAGAGGAACAGGATCACGACAAAAACTTTGAGCTTTGCGCAGATTATGTTGCGGAGCATGCGGAAAAGGGCGACCTTATCCTTACCATGGGCTGCGGAGATGTGAACAAATGCTCAAAGCTTATCTTAAAGAAGCTTTCCGAAAAGTATGGCGTATAAAAAGGAATGAGTAAAAATGAAAGAGATCCACAAAAGGGTTTATGAATATATAAAGGAAAGGACCGAGGACGGTTTTTCCCCCTCCATACGTGAGATATGCCGTGACCTTGATATCGCTTCCACCTCAACTGCCGCAAGGTATGTCAATGCCCTTGTGGAGGAGGGATATCTTGAAAAAATGGACGGAAGGAACCGAGCCATAAAGCTTGCGGGCAGGGGAGCGGTCCGTCTGCCCGTTGTGGGCACAATAACCGCAGGTCAGCCCATAACCGCCATTGAGGAAGTGTCGGAGTACATAAACATTCAGCTTAACAAGAACCACAGCGGCGAGCTTTTTGCCCTGAGAATCAGGGGCGAAAGCATGATAAATGCAGGTATTCTCGACGGCGACCTTGTGGTCATAGAAAAAACGCCCTATGTAAATAACGGCGAGATAGCGGCTGTAATGGTAGACGGCTGCGAGGCGACGGTCAAGCGGTTTTACAAGGAAAACGGACACTATCGGCTTCAGCCGGAAAATGACGCAATGGAGCCGATAATCGCCGATGAATGCAGCATTATCGGAAAAGTCGTTGCGGTTGTGAGGTATCTTTGATGGATAATTTAAACGAGCAGAATTTTTCAAATGCAAACAATTCGGGACAGCAGCCGCAGGGATATATCCCTGCAGGGGGGTATCCTTACGGTACGGGAAATGTTTCTCCTTCCGCAAACACGGGGTATTGGCAGAACGGAGCATACGTTCCGTACAATTACGGATACGGCTGTCCGCCGCAGGCAGATCCCTATGAGGTAAGTCCCGCAGAAAAAAGAACGCTTAAAAATCAGCAGTTCGGAGCGTTTATTGAGGTCTTTATCCACACAATTCTTTCGGGGATACTGGCAATGATATTTGTGGAGATCGCATTCCTTTTCGGATATTCCTTTGTTTACAACGATGATAATATCGTAAGGGTGGACTCGATATACAATCTTATTGCAAGCATGCCTTCGGTTATCGTATGCATAGGCATATTTATCTTTGAAAAATGCAGCAGGCATGAAAAAATGAGGGATTATTTCCCTTCGGAAAAGGTCACCTTCCCCTTTGTTATCGGAATGGTCGGCATGGTCATGCTTGCTTATGCGCTGGCAATGTTCACTTCAAGCGCAGTGACAAATCTGATGTTTGAGTTGGGTGTTTCTCCCGTTGCGGAGGAATATCTGACCGATACGGTTTATACATGGGATTCCCTTGCGGCTGAATTTTTCACGTCCGTAATAGCTGCGCCCATAGCCGAAGAGCTGCTTTACCGAGGAGTAATACTCCGCAGATTTTCAAATATCAGTCAGCGCTTCGGTATAATCATGTCATCGGTTTTCTTCGGTCTTATGCACGGAAACCTGAATCAGTCTATCCTCGGCTTCTTCCTGGGACTTGTTCTAGGATATGCTGTCGTTAAAACAGGCTCCCTTGCGGTTTCCATACTCGGACATATGACGGTCAATCTCTTTGCGGTGTCCTATACCTTTGCGGAGGCGTTTATTGGAGAGGAAGCGGCGGATATTTACTGGACAGCGCTTATGATAGGCTGCCTTGTCATCGGACTTGTGACCCTTGTTATCCTGCTGTCAAAGGGAAAGATTCATCTGCCCGAATACAATGAATACCACAAAAAGAGGACATTCCCCATAATGTTCAGATGCGTTTCCTTCTATCTTCTTGCAGCATACCTCATCTTTGAGATAATAAGCGTTATGGGACCCGTTACCGATAAGCTTCTTGAATGACGCAATTATGGAAAACAAAATGATTGACAAATAATCCGGACTGTGATATAATGCTTTTATGTGATTTTTTGTAAATTTCGGCAGACCGTCTGCCGTTTCGGAAAGGTGAAATGATTTATGTTGAAAGTCAGCGGTACAGAGCTTGTTAACGAGTTCGACCTGAACGAAGCTCTGAAAAAGACAGGCGAGGATATTGAGATTTCCGCTTGCGTTCATAAGGTAAAGAAAATGGGCGGCTTTGCCTTCGTTATTTTGAGAACTGCACGTTACCTTATTCAGACAGTTTATTCCCCCGATACCTGCGCAGACAGCATTGATGGTATCAAGGAAGGCTGCTTTGTAAAGGTCACGGGTACAGTAAGAGCAGACGAAAGAGCATACAACGGCATTGAGCTTGACATGAAGAGCATTACTGTTCTTCACAAGCCCGAATATGACTACCCCCTCCACGTTTCACAGAGAAAGCTTGGCTGCAGCCTTGATGTTAATCTTGACAACAGAAGCGTTTCCCTGAGAAATCCCGTGGAAAGAGCTATCTTCAAGTTCCAGGAGGGCGTTGTTTCCGCATTCAGAGAGTTCATGCTTGAGAACAAGTTCACCGAGATACACACGCCTAAGATAGTTGCACAGGGCGCAGAGGGCGGCGCAAATATCTTCCGCCTTGATTATTTCGACAACGAGGCGTTCCTGAACCAGTCACCCCAGTTCTATAAGCAGACAGCTGTTGCTTTCTTCGACAGAGTTTTCGAGATAGCTCCCGTTTACCGTGCCGAGCGTCATTCCACGTCCCGTCACCTTAACGAATATATCGGTCTTGACTTTGAAATGGGCTTCATCAACGATATGTATGATGTCATGAACATGGAAACTGCAATGCTCCGCTACATGATGACATATCTGAAGGAGAACTACGCTCCCGAAATAAAGATACTCGGCGCAGATATCCCCGAAGTTACCGAGATACCCGTTATCAAATTCGAGGACGCAGTTACCCTTATCAAGGGAAACAAGGCGAAGAACAAGTTTGACCTTGAACCTGAGGACGAAGTGTTCCTCTGCAACTATGCAAAGGAGAACTACGGTACGGAGTTTATTTTCGTTACAAACTTCCCCTCCTCAAAGCCTCCCTTCTATGCAATGAACGATAAGGAAGACCCGAGAACAGCCTGCAAATTTGACCTGCTGTTCAGAGGTCTTGAGATAACAACGGGCGGTCAGCGTATCCACGATTACAACGAGCAGGTCGAAAAGATGAAGGCGCAGGGTCTTAACCCCGACGATTTTGAGTATTATCTCCAGATACACAAATACGGTATGCCTCCTCACGGCGGACTTGGTATCGGTCTTGAAAGACTTGTAATGAAGCTTCTCAACCTGACAAATATCCGTCAGGCTTCCATGTTCCCCAGAGATCTTAACAGACTTCTTCCGTAATTTTTGCAATAGTATATCCTGCGGCGGTTTTCATATGAGAGCCGCCGTTTGTTAATAACATGCAGAGATTGACGAAAACGGCACGGCGAAGTGTACCTATACGATAGGTGCTGACCTTATCAGTCAGGAACGTGACGGCAGAACTTCATTCTATCTGTATGACGGACATGGGTCTGTTGTTGGCTTGGCTAATGAGAGCGGCATTGTTACCGATACCTATTCCTACGATGCTTTTGGTAATCTGCTGAAATCTAAGGTTAATACCGAGAACTGTTACCGCTATTGCGGTGAGCAGTTTGATGAGACTACAGGTCTTTACTACCTTAGAGCAAGGTATATGGATACCTCTACGGGTAGGTTTATTTCGCAGGATAGTTATGCGGGTTCGATAAGTGATCCTGTTTCGCTGCATAAGTACCTATATGCTAATAGTAATCCTGTGACCTTTTCGGATTCAAGTGGTTTTTCTGCATGCCCTAATCCTGAA
>JBJERW010000029.1:0-12777 GCA_051882475.1 Huintestinicola sp.
TATACCACATTTTTGGAAAGGAGAGTATGATTTAGGCTTTACTATATCATACAAGAAATTTGATCGAATTTCCGATATTTCGGTAAATTGTTCTGCCGTTTGAAACGGATTTGACGATAGTTGCAAAGTTATCGTCGGTAAGTATCATTGAGGCAGCGTCCTTGCTGACCTGTGTGCCTGTTATGCCCATGGCAATGCCCACATCAGCCTTTTTCAGCGCAGGTGCGTCGTTTACTCCGTCACCCGTCATTGCAACGACCTTCCCAAGGGACTGCCAGAGGGTCACTATCCGTATTTTATGAGCAGGCGATACTCTTGCATAGACAGAGATTTTCGGCAGCAGCTTTACAAGTTCCTCATCGCTTATCCTTTCAAGCTCCGAGCCGTCAAAGGCAAGGTCGCCGTCGGACATTATTCCTATCTCTCTTGCGATAGCCGACGCAGTTATCTTATGATCTCCAGTTATCATGACAGGCTTTATCCCTGCCTTTTTGCAGTTGGAAACGGCGGCTGTGCTTTCGGGACGGGGCGGGTCGGTCATTGCGGCAAGTCCGATAAATGTATAGCCGTATTCGTCCTCAAGGACAGGCGCTCTGTCACCGCTCATTTCCTTTTCGGCAAAGCAGAGGACTCTCATGCCTTTTTGAGAAAACTCCGAATTGGCAAATTCAATCCTTTCAATATCCTCAGACGTTATCCTGCGGCAGGAGCCGTCCATATCATATATATTATCAAGCCGTTCAAGAAGCACATCGCAGGCGCCCTTAGTCAAAAGCTTTACTTTTCCGTCAATGAAATGCATGGTTGACATCAGCTTGCGGTCGCTGTCAAAGGGTATCTCGCCCAGCCTCGGATACTCCGCACGCTCGGTTTTGCAGCATTCATCTCCGCAGAAATCCAGCAGGGCGGTTTCGGTGGGGTCGCCCAAAGCTTCTCCGTTTGCGCCGCATACAGCGTCGCTGCAAAGCGCCATTGTCCGTGCAAGACTGCGCACAGTATTGTTGTTGAAGTCAGCTTCCTCCGCCTTAACGGATTTTCCGCAGCAGTAAATTTCCCTGACGGTCATTTTGTTTCGGGTAAGAGTTCCCGTTTTATCGGAGCAGATAACGCTTACGCAGCCAAGACCCTCAACCGCTTTAAGCTCCTTGATGATTGCGTTCTCCTTTGCCATTTTCTGCGTTCCGAGGGCAAGGGATATGGTAACAATTGAGCTTAAGGCTTCGGGTATAGCCGCCACGGCAAGCGCCACCGCAAACATGAGAGCGTCCATGACCCTTTCGCCCCGAATTACAGACAGCAGCATTACAAGGGCGCATATGACAAGAATGATGACCGAAAGCTTTCTGCTGAATCCGTCCAGACTTTTTTGCAGGGGCGTTTTTTTGCTTTCCGCAGTATTTATGAGGGCAGCTATCTTTCCTATCTCCGTGTTCATGCCCGTTTCGGTAACTACTATAACTCCCCGTCCCGATGTTATCAGCGAACCCGAATATATCATATTTACCCTGTCGCCGAGCATTATCTCCCTGCCGTTTTCGGCGGTCAGCACACAGTCGGATTTTTCCGCTGCGGTGCTCTCCCCCGTCAGACTGCTTTCGTTGGCCATGAGTGAAGCAGCTTCGATAACACGTCCGTCGGCGGTGGCAATGTTTCCTGCCTCCAGCAGCATGATATCCCCTGTGCAGACCTCTCTTGCAGGTATCTCACATACCTCTCCGCCTCGCATAACTCTTGCCGTGGGCGAGGACATGGCTTTTAGGCTGTCGAGAGATCTTTCCGCCTTGAAATGCTGCACCGTGCCGATAACGGCGTTCATTGCGATAACGCAGACTATGACGGCAGCGCTTTCCCCATTTCCCGAAAGCGCCGAAATAACAGCGGAAACGATAAGTATAATTACAAGCAGGTCGGCAAACTGAGAGAAAAATACCTGCAGCACATTTTTCTTTTTTCCCTCCGCAAGCTCATTGAAGCCGTTCTGCTCCAGCCGTTTTTCCGCTTCGGCAGGGTCAAGACCGTTCCTGTCAGTATGAAGAGCGCTGAGAACCTTTTCCTTTTCTTCCGTGTAGTACATAATTATATCCTTTCCTGCAATAAAAAAAAGACTTTTATTGCATAAAAATAATGCAATAAAAGTCTTGCTGTAAGTAAAGAATACTTATGTGCGTCACGGACCGCTCTGCATTCCGCTCGGACGGTCGTACTGACGACGACGCACTCGCTTAAATAGCGACGCTACTCCCTTTTATTAATATGATTATAACCGTACTGTCCACATTTGTCAAGGGGAAAATTTATTTTTTTCCGTTTTCTGTAAAAAAACATTTCGTCACAATTCGACATTTATTTCTTTTCCGAAGTGCTGCCGAAGCCGCCTGTTCTCTCCCCCTCCGCATCGTCCGATTCGGTTATACCGAAGGGCAGGAAGATACCCTGTATAAATGCGCTTCCGGCTTCAAGGGAAATGGTTTTGTTCTCGTTTGTTTCGTTTGATATCCTTGCGATAATATGTCCCTCATTCTTTGCGTTGTAATAATCACTGTCGATGATACCCACCGTGTTGCTCAGCCTCATTCTGAAACGGAAACCCAGTCCGCTCCTTGGGCAGCACATAAGCACCCAGCCTTCTTTTATCCTTGCACGGATACCCGTAGGTATGGACATCGCCATATCGGGGGCAAGGTTCAATATGTCCATCGGAAGATAAAAATCATATCCCGCAGAGCCTGATGTTGCCCTCCTCGGCAGCTTGATATTATCATAGATGAACCTTATCTTTTCATCGGTCAGGGCAGGGAAATTGGCTTTCACGTCCGCCGAGAACTGTTCATACGAAACCTTTTCAAATTCTGCTATTCTCATAATTTCCGACATAATTTTAACCTTCCTTTCATTACCCTCAGTTAACCAACATTTGGGAATATACCTATTTCTTATGCTCTTGATAGAACTTTTTAAGTTCAGCTTTCACTTCATCAGAAAGCATAGTTTTTTTCACGCCTTGAATCGCACCTTCAAGTGCAAGCAGACGATGTATGCAAGCCGAGCTGTCGATCTCTTGTATTTTCAGCCAAACTGCTTTGGCTCCTATCTCCCTTAATTCGGCAGCTGTAGTAATACCAACTTGAATAAGCTGTTCTTCGACTTTTTTACCTATATTGGGCAGTTTGGATAATTCTGACATAAATACACCCTCCGGATAAACGTCATGACCTCTACTGCAATAATAAATATCATATCCATAATTCCATTTCTCCGGAATCACGAAAATCTAATTGCTCATATAAATGTCTTCCTGCTTCCGATGGTTTTAATTTTATATTATGAACGCCTTTTTTACGTAACCATTTTATCAGAACTTTCATTATTTGTGAAGCATAACCATTTCTTCTTTTTTCCGGTACGCAATATACATCAATAATATATCCATACATAGGAGTTTTAAAGAAACAGAACGGAACATCTTCCTTAATTACTGCACCGCCGCACGCAATTGCTTTTCCATTTTCATATATCAAATAATGGCAACATTTTTCTTCCTGATATAATTCCTTATATTTTTCATATATCTTTTCTTCGGCATTATCTTGTAATAGAGTTATTGAGCCAACTTCTTTAAACATATCCATTTTCATATTTACTACAATAGATAGATCTTTGATCTCAGCTTTCTTTATTTCCATTGCCATATACCCCTTTCCAAAAAATTTCAATTTATAGATCACTTGTTTTACCGTTACCGAGATTCAAAAGGCTCAGCCTAATGGCATTATCAGTTCAAATCAAAGTACCGTTACCGAGTCAAGAACTTTTCGTATCCGCATCACCTTCGGAACGGGTGGGTGCAGGCTCAGCCTAATGGCATTATCAGTTCAAATCAAAGTCCCGTTACCGAGCCAAGAACTTTTCGTATCCGCATCAGCTTCGGGACGGGTGGGTGCAGGCTCAGCCTGCTCTAAGGTTTCAAGCAAAAAGCTTACGGGGCGAAAACCGTCATTGCAGGATATCATGGCAGACCGCTTGTTTTTCATCCAGCCGTCATAGAAATCTTCGCCGCCGTGAGCGAGCGCCATAACGAACGGGGACATACTTTCCCATGCACTGTCACATAACCCTTCGGGCTTCTGCCAGCCGTTTGCCACAAACACCTGCCCCACTTTCATATCGCAGGCATGGTCAATGGGATTTTCATATTTCTCGATCAAATCGGCATAACACGCTTTTTTCATAACGGTAATTCTTACTTTTTTCAATCGGACACCTCCGCAGTTTTCCCTAATTTACAGCTCCTTCGCCATAAAAAGAACATGCTCGCAGTCGGTAAAGCCGTTGCTGCGGTAAAAAAGCGGTGCAGGCGCATATTTATTGGTCGATAACGTAATACCTGCAAGACCCTTTTCCTTAACATATCCCTCGACCTGTTTAAGGAGAAGAGTTCCGTATCCCTTTCGCTGTTCCTCGGGCTTTATGAACATCTCCTCCACAAAAACCTCGCTGTTGTTCCACCACACCTTTTCATGAGCGAATATTCCTCCGATGATTTCGCTTCCGTCTTCGAGAACATATCCGACGAATTTGTTCATGTTGAAAAAATCGGTGAGATACTCCTCTGCCGTTTCCACAGTCCAGCGGCACTGCCACATTTCATTGTTGTAAACGCTGCACAGTATCTTTGCGCAGGATGATATATCGTCAGTTTTCATTTTCCTTATGTACATTTCACGATGCCTCCAAATCAAATGTTTTGCAAAAAAATCCTCCGTTCAGACTGTCAGACGCATATTTATATGAGGTATGCCGTCCTCAAGAAAAACCTCCGACACCTGCCTGAATCCCAGCTTTTCATAAAAGGGACGTGCATATGTCTGTGCCGCAAGGGAGATATGCTCCGCATTGAAGCGCTCAGCGGCAACTTCTATCCCCTTTGCAAGCAGTATGCTGCCACAGCCCTTTCTTCTTGCTGATTTTGCCGTTATAACACGTCCTATTGAAACATCTTCAAATTTGGTGTTTCTCGGCAGGACACGCAGATATGCAAGTATCTCGTCCTGTTCTTTAAGCATAAGATGGACCGCCGCTTTTTCGTAATCATCTATCTCATGATAAGCACACTGCTGCTCCACCACAAATACATCAATGCGAAGCCTGAATATTTCCAAAAGCTCGTCATTGGTCAGTTCATCAAAGTTTTTTATAATTATCTCCATATCGGCTCCGTTATTTTTATGTGAAAAAACGTTATTTCATGCTCTGCATTATCATGTCAAAAAGCTTTTCCGCAGCTTCGTCCTTTGACATTTTTTCAAGAGGATACACCCCGTCCCTTGTGATAAGGGTAAGGACGTTTGTGTCCGTGCCGAAGCCTGCGCCCTCGGTTTTAAGACAGTTTGCGGCTATCATATCAAGATTTTTCCGCTCAAGCTTTGCTCTTGAATTTTCAATGAGATTTTCCGTTTCCATGGAAAATCCGCAAAGGAACTGTCCCTCTTTCTTGTTCTGGCCAAGATATCCGAGAATGTCCTTTGTCCGTGTGAGAGGGATAAACATATCCTTGTCCGATTTTTTTACCTTTTCCTCAAAAACCTCCGCAGGACGGTAATCAGCAACCGCTGCTGCTTTTACAATAATGTCAAAATCGGGGGCAAGGGACGTCACCGCCTCAAACATATCCTCCGCAGATGTTACCTCCACCACATTCACAAAGGGCGGCGGAGCTGATTCCGTATGCCCCTTGACAACCGTTACCTCCGCTCCCCTGAGCATTGCGTTTCGTGCAGCGGCAAATCCCATTTTTCCCGTGGAATGGTTTGTGATAAATCTTACGGGGTCTATTGCTTCGCAGGTCGCTCCTGCGGTAACAAGCACCTTTTTTCCTGCCATATCGTGAGGGAACGCTATCTCACGGAGAATGCAGTCAACTATATGCTCCTCCGAGGGCATTCTTCCGTCGCCGCTGTCGCCGTTTGCAAGCATACCTCTGTCGGGAGGAATAATGCCATAGCCGTAGCTTTCAAGCTTTTTGATATTGTCCGCAACTATAGGATTGTGGTACATATTATGGTTCATTGCGGGAGAGATAAGCTTTTTGCAGGTGCACGCCATGATAGTCGTTGTGAGCATATCGTCCGCTATGCCTCCTGCAATTTTTCCGATGACATTTGCCGAGGCAGGAGCGACAACAAACAGATCTGCCTGCTTTGCAAGAGCTACGTGCTCCACATTATACTGAAAATTGCGGTCAAAGGTATCGGTGATACATTTGTTGTCGGTAAGGGTTTCAAAGGTAAGAGGGTGAATGAAATTGGCTGCATTTTTCGTCATGATGACATGAACATTGCAGTGAAGCTTTTTAAGCATACGGGCGATGTTTGCGGACTTGTATGCCGCAATGCTTCCCGATACGCCAAGAACTACCGTTTTTCCGGTAAGCACAGCGAATACTTCCTTTCGTGATATGATTACTTGGCGGAGCCTCTGATGATAAGCTCGTGGGGCAGCATTATCGTGCCGTGATTATTTCCGCCCTTGATGTTTTCGATAAGCTTTAAAATAACCGTTTTTCCCATTTCAAAGCCCGGCTGCGAAACGGTCGTAATGCCCGGTATGTACATCTCGCTGAAGCTGATGTTGTCAAAGCCGCATACCTGAAGCTTTGTGCCTATCTCGATGCCGTCCCTGCTCGCCTGCTTGATAACGCCTACCGCAAGAAGATCGGATATGCAGAACACTGCGTCGGGCGGTTCGGGCAGTGACATGAAATATTTCAGCGCCTCGCAGCCGTCTGTATATTCATATGAGCAGCGGTATATATATTTTTCGTCCTTTTCGATGCCGAATTCCTTCAGCGCTCTTGTGTATCCTTTTTCACGGTCAACGGAGGATATTGCTGCGCTTTTTGTGGTAACAAGAGCAATTTTTCTCCTGCCCTTTCTGAGGAATGAGGAAACGGCGTCATACGCTCCCGCTTCGTTGTCAACGGTAACGGTCAGAACGTCGGAATTTTCCACTCTTTCGCAGCAAAGAGCTATGTTATATTTCTTGTCCAGCTCGCTCAGAGCTTCCGAATCCATCTGAGTTCCGAGTATTACGGCAGCATCAACCGTGCGGTTATAGAGCATATTCAGCAGGCGCATTTCCGTGCCGAGATAGCTGTTGCTTGTGCTTATGAGTATATCATAGCTGTTTGCAATGGCAGCCTCCTGCATACCCTTGATGATATCGCTGTAGACGGTCTGCTCAGTCGAAGGTATGATCGCAAGAATATTGTTTGTTTCGCATTTTCGGAGATTTCTTCCGAGAAAATTCGGGCTGTAGCCAAGCTCCTTTATTGCGCTGTTCACTGCACTTGCAGTGTCGTCCGAAACAGCCGAGCTGTTGTTCAGAACTCTTGAAACCGTTGCCACAGATACTCCTGCGGCCTTTGCAACGTCCTTGATGGTAACGCTCACTTTTTGACCATTCCTTTCCTGCCGTGTCCGAACAATTTTCAGCCACAGCTTTTATGGCAGCGTTAAAACGAATACATTTTCCCGAACATTTTTATGTATACCCGTTTTTTACGCCGTACTCTATATGATTTTTTCATGTTCCTCAAGACCTCGTGTTTTTTCCATGAGCTTCGCCTGCTTTTTCGCAGCACGCTTTTCGGCGTTTGCAGGATCAAGATAATCAAGCAGCAGGATAACTGCGATCAATGCGGTAACAATAATCGCAGGATACATTCTTCCCGCAATGACCTCGGTATATGCCTTGGAAATTTTTGTGTTTGGGATAGCTGTTATGACAGAAATGGGATAAATATACAATGCAGAGCCTGCAATGTCAAAAGCTGCCGACAGAATTATGGCAGGGAGCTTTTTGCATACGGACAGAATCAGCGATACAGCAAGTGCTCCTCCCGACGCAAGCAGACATATTCCGCATACCCGATAATCGTTTATGATAAGCGCATATCCCCCCATGCCGTTAAGAAAAAGGCAGCAAATGAGCCAACCGAGCGCTGCGGCGGCAATCAAAATTTTACGTGTGATCTCCATTTTTAAACCTGACCTCCGGGATATGCATGATCTGCTCAAAAAAATTGGCGGTATATAAGAACCTGTCTTCATAAGAAATGTGTGCGGATTTTCGAGCATAATTTTGTTGCAGACAAGGCAAAAATCCGCAGGCGGGCTGTCGCCCGGCAAGAATTTTTAACGCAGTCTGCGGCAAAATTTGCCGAAAAGACGTGCGCATATTCTTGTGAAGACAGGTTCTAAATTATTGTAACACATTTTCACGGCATATGCAAGATATTTTTTTGCAATATTATATGTTCCTTCCGACCTGCGGAATAAATGCCGAAACTATTTTCAATACTTTTCACAAAATGCTGTTTTCGACCCGTTTTTTTAAAGATTGGGACTAAAATTACAGAATATAAAACTCTTATAATTGCGGTTCGGTTTGCAGATACTTATAAAGGTGAAGAAATTCACCGCAGGAAACGTCCGTAGCAAAAGTCAAAGGATGGTCATCAAATGAAAGCTGCCATAAAAATTTTCCGTGGGTCGGCAATGCTGCTGCTGACCGCACTGACAGGCTTTATCATCTACTTCAATGCGGCGCTTCCCGATAACTATTATGTGTCTGCAGGGAAAGAACTGACGCTGACAAATTTTATTTGCGTAGACAGCAGAGCCGTTCTGCCGAAGAATTACCCTCTTTCGGGCGATGAAGACCAAGGGGCACGAACGGCATCAATGTCCTGCTGCCAAGAAGCAAAGGGCAAAGGCACATCGCAGCGGCAGAGTATGCTGAGCCTATTCGGTATATTCCCCATAAAAAACGTCACCGTCACCGAGGTGGACGCTCCTTTGGTAGTGCCCTGCGGAAACCCCTTCGGCATAAAAATGACCACCGCAGGAGTAATGGTCGTGGAGCTTGCAGGCTTTGACAACGGCACAGACCTTGTTTCTCCGGCAAAGGACGCAGGTATCTCAGTCGGAGATCTTATCGTCAGCATTTCGGGGAAAAAGGTCACCTCAAACAAGGATATAAGCCGTGTGATAAGCGAAAGCGGAGGACAGACTCTCGGCGTGAAGATAATCCGAGGGGATGAGTCGAAGGTGCTGTTTTTAAAACCGGAGCTTTCCGCCGAGGACGACTGCTACCATGCAGGAATGTGGGTCAGGGACAGCTCCGCAGGGATAGGGACCGTAACCTTTTACGACCCTGCTTCGGGGGTGTTCGCAGGTCTTGGTCACCCTGTCTGCGACTGCGACACGGGCGAGATACTGACCATGGCTGAGGGACAGTCCGCAGATGTTTATATAAGCGGCGTGAGAAAAAGCAGCTCAGGCTCTCCCGGTGAGCTTATCGGAGCATTTATCTCAAACGAAAACAGCGGCACTCTCGAACTTAACTGCGAAGCGGGACTTTACGGCTATATGGACAGCATACCCTCCGATAATTCAGCCGTTGAAGCTGCAATGAGGCAGGAAATAGAAATCGGAAAAGCGTCGATCTACACGACGATAAACGGAACCAGACCCGAAGAATACGAGATTTATATAGAAAAGATCAATCTGACAGGAAACGGCGGCGGTCAGGACATGGTCATCAAAGTAACGGACGAAGCTCTGCTTGAATCAGCAGGCGGGATCGTTCAGGGAATGAGCGGCAGCCCCATTATTCAGAACGGAAAGCTTGTGGGCGCAGTTACCCATGTGTTCGTAAGCGATCCACGTAAGGGCTACGCCATTTTTGCCGATACTATGATAGACTATGCCGAGCACGTTGCCGAATATAAAGACGCTGCCGATACGGAGCAGCAAAGCTTATCCCTTCCCGACGCAGGATAAGCCGAGTCGGACGGGGACTGTCCCCGTCCGACTTTTTTTGTGTATTCCAATTATCTGCTCCGATTTTTCATAAAATTTTACTTGATTTTTGTCAGCTTTTATGATATATTATTATTTTATGTAATATCTCAATGGGGAGATGAATTGTAAAGTGAGATCACCTTTTTTAAAGGGAATGTGCCACGGAATACCTATCGCTCTCGGATACCTGTCCGTTTCCTTCGGATTCGGCATCATGGCAGTCAGGGCAGGACTTTCCGTTGCTGAGGCCGTGGGGATATCCGTCACAAACCTTACCTCTGCGGGACAAGCGGCAGGTGTTGCTATAATCGCCGCAGGGGGAACGCTTATAGAGATGGCATTGACACAGCTTGTTATTAATCTGCGTTATTCTCTTATGGCGCTGTCATTATCCCAGAAGCTTGACAGCTCCTTTAACACACCACGCAGGCTTATAACCGCCTTCGGAATAACCGACGAAATATTCGCCGTTGCCTCCGCACAGCCGGGAAAAATCACTCCGAGATATATGTACGGACTGATATTTATATCCTTCATCGGCTGGAGCAGCGGAACATTTCTCGGCGCAGCCGCAGGCAGACTCCTTCCCGAAGCCTTTACAAACGCTATGGGAATAGTGCTTTACGGAATGTTCCTTGCCATAATAATCCCTCCTGCAAGAAAGGAAAAGAGAGTTCTTTTTGTAATAACCGCCGCCGCATTGCTCAGCGTCCTTTTCAAGTATGTTCTGACCTTTGTATCGGGCGGATTTTCGGTGATAATATGTGCAATCGCCGCTTCGGCTGCGGCAGCGCTGCTTTTTCCCGTTGAGGACAAGGAGGACGAAAATTGAGCATTGTGATATATATTGCCGTAATGGCAGGGGTAACTTACCTCATAAGAATGATACCCTTTACCGTGTTCCGAAAGAAGATAAAGTCAAAATTTTTCCGCAGCATGCTCTATTACATACCTTATGCGGTCCTCAGCGCAATGACTATCCCTGCGATATTTTATTCAACGGGCGATGTTGTTACAGCCGCAGCGGGAACTGTCGTTGCATTGGTGCTTGCTTATTTCAGGCTGCCGCTTATCGCAGTAGCTCTTGCTGCCGCAGGAACGGCTTTTGTAACGGGACTTATAATTTAAGACAACACCGCACAATTAACGGCTGCCGCCTTTGCCGAACATATGCTTGCAGATTATACGGTTTGGCTAAAAAAACTGCGTATGCTCCTTTCGAGGGAACATACGCAGTTTTTACTTGTGGTATTTTTTAGCCTCGGCAGCGTCATTGGCACGGATAAGAAAATCATAAAAGGGCTTTAGCTTTGAAAACTCTTCCGAAAGCTTGTCAGCAAGACCTGCGCCGAATATCATGTCAAAATCCTTGCTCAGGCAATATGCATATATACTTTTTCTGTTAAGCCAGTCGCACAGCTCGGGACTTTGATTCGGATAATGATTCCGTTTGTAGCTATCTCCGCCGAGAGCGAAAATGCTCTGACCGTCAAGCGTTCTCTTTGCTTTTACAAATGCTTTGTCACCGCTCAGTATCATGGAGCGTATCTCCTCCATGACCTCCTTCGGAGCGCAGTAATATCCGCAGCCGTAGAACAGTCCCTCGGCAGACAAGTCAATATAAAATCCCGGAAGCTCACCGTTTAGCCGTGGACGGCTGAGAGTACACCATACGTTATCCCTGAATGTGGATTTGTCCTTTGAGAATCTTGTATCACGATAGATACGTGACAGCTTTTTGGGAGAGCATACGATCTTCTCGTCGATCTCAGCCATTGTCGGGGCAAGCTTTTCTATAAGCTCAGCAAACGGCTCTGTAACATATTCCCGATGAATGGCTTTATGCTCATGATACCATTCCTTGCTGTCATGAAGCTTGTTTTCAAATAAAAAGTCCAGTGTTTTGGGTGAGAATGGCATTGCGGTATCTCCTCCGTTTCATTATACCATATGATGTGCAGAATAATTTTATTTGACCGTATTTGTGATCTTTCCGATCCCTTGAACTTCGCATTCGATAACATCGCCGCTTTTAAGGTACTTGGGCGGCTTGAAGCCCATGCCAACTCCTGCGGGAGTTCCCATTGAGATTATAGTTCCTGCCTTGATGGTCATGCCTCTTGAAAGCTCTTCGAAAACGTAGGGAATATTATGAATGTAAAGCTCCGTATTGCACTGCTGGCGAAGCTCGCCGTTTACCTTGCAGAATATATCGAGCTTCGGGGGAAATTCAAACTCATCGGCGGTCACAAGACAGGGACCCATCGGAGCGAAACCGTCAAGGCTTTTTCCTCTGAACCACTGCTTATGGCGCATCTGGATACATCTTGCGCTGACATCGTTCATTACAGTGTAGCCGAAAACATATTCCCCTGCGTCCTCCGCCTTAACCTGCTTTGCGTCCCTGCGGACAACAAGAGCCATTTCGACCTCGTAATCAAGGTCTTCCACAATATCAAAATGTCCGTCGATATTATCTCCGGGAGCCACCGCCTCGTTTACGTGCTTGGCAAAATATATGGGGAATTTGCGCTCTCCGCCGTAATCTGCACCCATAACGTCAACGCTTTCAAGAGCGTGAGCATGGAAATTTACTCCCAGACAGATTATATCCCTTGAAGGACGAGGGATCGGCGCAAGAAGCTTTATCTCTGACACAGATATTCCCTTGGATCCCTTTTGCGAAAGCATCTCTCTTGCGGCTGCAAGCTCCTCATCGGAAACGCTTGATGCAAGCTTTTCAAGGCAGTCATATTCAAGTCCCAGCTCGGAACAGGGTATGACCTTGCTGCCGTTCGATGACAAAACGCCGATATTTTCATTTTTGTTGTAAAGATATGTGATAAATTTCATAAAAAGACTTGTATGATATAGTAAAGCCTAAATCATACTCTCCTTTCCAAAAATGTGGTAT
>JBJERW010000030.1:0-12773 GCA_051882475.1 Huintestinicola sp.
AGAAAATAATATATTGTTATTTTCAGATCACGAGGTATTGGTCGTACGTAAAAAAAAGCTGTTTTAAACACGGCTTGTTTTGTTATGCCCATTTTCGATGATGAAGTGGGCATTTTTTATTTTACGAGAGAGCATAAGCTCTAATGCAATATCTCCGATCAGAAATAGGTTGGAGGAATTTATTATGAAGAAAAAACTTGCAATTATTATGTCATTGGCTATGGCTGCTTCTATGACAGCATGCGGAAATTCAGCAAATAATACTGCTGAAGTCAATACAACGGCTGCCGTTACCGAGAGCAGTATTGAAACCACTATTGATGAAACCGAAGTTGAAACAACCGCAGCAGCTGAAGAAACCACAGCTGAAACAGCAGAAGAGGCTGAGGAAGAAGACGAGGAAGATTACAACACAGGTGATGCTTCTCTCGACAATATCCGCAATCAGGATGAGATCGGTGACAATGAACTTCTCGTTCTCAGCTTTGGTACAAGCTTTAACGACAGCCGCCGTCTTACTATCGGCGCTATCGAAAACGATATTGAAGCGGCTTTCCCCGATTACTCTGTAAGAAGAGGTTTTTCGGCAAATATCGTTATCGACCACATAAACAGACGTGACGGTTTTCTTATTGACGATGTTCAGGCATCGCTCGAACGTGCGGTGAACAACGGCGTAAAGACACTCGTTGTTCAGCCCACACATCTTATGAACGGCTTTGAATACAACGACATAGTTGAAGAAGTTTCGGGCTATGCAGATGCTTTTGAAAAGGTCGTATTCGGTGAACCTCTCCTTACTTCCGATGATGACTTTGCAAGAGTTGAAAAGGCTATCACAGAATGGACTGCCGAATATGATGACGGGCAGACCGCTATCTGCTTTATGGGACATGGCACAGAGGCTGATTCCAATGCCGTATATCAGAAGATGCAGGATCTTCTTACCGCTGACGGTTATACAAATTATTTCATAGGTACAGTTGAAGCAGCTCCTACACTTGATGATGTTCTTTCAAAGGTTCAGGCAGGAAACTACAAAAGAGTTGTTCTTGAACCTCTTATGGTAGTTGCAGGCGATCACGCTAACAACGATATGGCAAGCGATGAGGAAGATTCATGGAAAACAGCATTTGAGAATGCAGGTTATGAAGTGGTATGCCTTATCAGAGGTCTTGGTGAAAACGAGGCTATCCGCCGGATATACGTTGACCACGCAAAGGCTGCTATTGATTCCATAGCTGAATAATAGCTTTAATAAATATAAAAACAACCCCGAAGGCGTCAAAATCTGTCGCCTTCGGATGTTGTGATTTAGGAAGTGTTCACTATGAAAAATAAAACTATTATAGCCGTACTTTCGGCAGCTGTGATCGCAATGACTTTTTCTTCCTGCCAAACACAGGATAACGTTTCTGTTATTGAAAGCTCAACAGTTGAAGATACAACTGTATCAAGTGAGGATATTACCCGGCGGGAAACCTCGGAAAGCGACATACAGACTGTTCCCGTTGAGGAGGTTGTAGAAGAAGGTATGACACCGATCTACGGCAGCAGTCTGAGGGATGGTACATATGATGTTACGGTTGATTCAAGTTCGTCTATGTTCAATATCACAAAATGCACTCTCACCGTTTCAGACGGAAAAATGTCCGCTGTAATGACAATGAGCGGCAAAGGATATCTCTATGTTTTTATGGGAAGCGGTGATGAAGCAGCTGCAGCCGATGAGAGCAGCTTCATTCCGTTTGTTGAAGATGAAAACGGAGATCACACATTTACTGTTCCCGTTGAAGCACTCGATTCGGGAATAAGCTGTGCGGCTTTCAGCAAGAAAAAAGAGATCTGGTATGACCGTACTCTTCTGTTCAGGGCGGATTCCCTGCCGATAGATGCATTCGGAGAAGGCTTCATAAAATCGGCTGCCGATCTTGGACTTGCTGATGGTGAATATACGATTGAAGTTGAACTTTCGGGCGGTTCGGGACGTGTTTCGGTAGGATCTCCCGCAAAGCTGACCGTTGAAAACGGAGAGGCTTATGCTGATATCGTATGGAGCAGTTCAAACTATGATTACATGATGGTAAATGGTGAAAAGATACTGCCTATAAGCACTGAAAACGGTTCGGAATTCATTATTCCTGTCATCGGATTTGATTTTAACATGCCCGTTTCGGCAGACACGACGGCAATGAGCACACCTTACGAGATAGAGTACACACTGAAATTCATTTCTGAAAGTATGTCTGCGAAATAAAAGCGCTGAACTCATTTCGGATTATACCTTAATAGATTTTTTTACTGGGACACATTTGTAAAGTGATGTTCCGCCTATAAAAATAATATCAGGAGCTTCATCGTGAAGCGCTTTAGGCAGGGCTATGGTCGGAATGGTTTCCGCTTTTGCAGAGCTTGAGCGTGAGAAAAACGAAGCGCATACTATATAAAAATGCATCAAAAAGAAAAAATTCCCTCAGCAATACTGTTCCGACATAATTTATGTGCAAAATTTGATCAAACAAAGCAGAAGGTTTGTACAGGAAATAATTTCATATCTCTAAGTACCGTATAACCTACCGCCACGAAGTCAATAATTTTACCGTGACCGCATAAGCGGCTGCGGGAGGTTGACTTTCATGTACTACAATAAGGTTGATATCAGCGGAGTCGATACATCAAAGCTTACGGTGCTCAAGGAATCTGAAAAGCTTGAGCTTCTCAAGGAATGCAGAAAGGGCAGCAAGGCAGCGAGGGACAAGCTTGTGAGCGGAAATCTGAGGCTTGTCCTCAGCGTTGTCCGGAGGTTTACGGGAAGAGGGGAGAACCCCGACGATCTGTTTCAGGTGGGCTGTATCGGGCTTATGAAAGCCATAGATAATTTCGACACGTCCCTTGACGTAAGGTTTTCCACCTATGCGGTGCCAATGGTAATGGGGGAGATAAGGCGTTATCTTCGGGACAATTCCCCCATAAGAGTAAGCAGGAGCATGAGAGATCTTGCCTACAAGGCTATGCAGGCAAAGGAGGCGCTTACGCTGAAATATCAGCGTGAGCCTGACATAAGCGAGATCGCAAAGGAGCTTCACTGCCCCAAGGCAGATGTTGTAATGGCTCTTGAAAGCATATCCGACCCCGTTTCGCTGTACGAGCCTGTCTATTCGGATTCGGGAGATACCCTTTATGTGCTCGATCAGCTGGGGGACAGCTCCGACGCATCGGAATGGCTGGACGAGCTTTCCCTGAGAGAAGCCATAAGCTCGCTTAAGGACAGAGAGAAAACCATTCTCTATCTTCGTTTTTTCCGAGGGAAGACTCAGGTCGAGGTTGCGGAGGAGATAGGCATATCTCAGGCGCAGGTTTCAAGGCTTGAAAAAAACACCCTTGACAAGATCAAGGGAATAGGGTAAGTATCGGAATACAAAACAAAGTCCGCAAAGCAATTATCTGCTTTGCGGACTTTGTTTTTATAGGTAGGGATTTATGGAAAGCTTATTTTTTTGCCTTTCTGCGGCAAAGCTCATATGCTGTCAGAGCGGCAGCCATTGAGAATGTTATGAGCGCATATATGATATCGCTTGCGGAGATGTTGTTTGCGCTGAGGTTTTCTGCGTAAACGCCCTCGCCCGCTGAAACGTCGAATGCTGCGCTTTCTTCGGTATATCCGCAGACCTTGCAGGTGCGTGAGATCTTTCCGTTTTCATCGGTTACCCATTCGCCGAAGACATGTTTTTCCTTATCCTTTATTTCGCCGCATACGCATTCCTGCCAGTGGCTTTCTGCATCATACTTGGTGGTGTAGCGTTCGGTGTGAGGGAAATAGAAGGGGTCGTCCTCGGGCTTAAGGGGTTTTATCCAACCGGGGACGAAGGCGATATCGTCATCATCATCATTGTTTTCTTCGGCATCGGTATATGCAATGGCATAGCTTGAGAAACGGTCGGTTTCAAAGCTTGCTTTTCCTGTATCGGCTCTGTAATCTACGGGAAGAATATCCGCATCACCGTTGTGTACTCTTATCATGCAGTATGTTCTGCCGTCTTTTTTCAGCGCTTCGGGCATGTCAAAGGTTATGGTGATACTGCCGTTTGTATTTTCGACCTTGGAGGGAGCGTTGTTTCCGACCTGCTTGTAAAGCGAAAGGTCAAGATATGTGCCGATGCTCATACCCTCTGTAAGAGCTTTCTCGGCAGAATTCTTATCCTCTTGGGAAACGGTATTTTCTGCGTCATTTACTTCAAGGTAAATGTAAATGGTATCGCCGTTTTCGATCGCTTCACGTTCTTCGGGGGTGAGGTCGAATTTTTCAATAATTTCACGTTTGGAAATTATGATATCCGCATGGCAGGCGTTGTCGTCGGCGTCGGTTATGTTTTCGATGTCGCCTGTTTCATCGTCGTTGTCATCGGGAACATACTTAACTGTACCTAACTGTGAACGCTTGCAGACGGTGCATATTCTTTCCTTGATGCCGTCAGCTTCGGGTGTGGGGTTTTTGGTGATCTTCCATTCGCCGAAGGAGTGAACGTCCTTGCCCGATATCTCTCCGCAGCCGTTAAGGCATATGTGCCAGTGATATTCGTCATCGCTTGACCAATCGGCGGAGAACATATGTCCGTTTTCGTCAATGATCGTATCTGTTATTTCGGTAGTGCCGTTCTCGTCGGCAAAGAGCTTGCCGCAGACGGTGCAGGTCCAGTATTCGATATTGCCCTTGCCTGTGCAGGTAGCCTCGATCCTTTCGGTCTTAACGAGAGTATGACCCTTGGGAGATCCGTATTCAAAGGTGACTGTGTCGCTGAGCACTCCGCAAATGCAGCTTGCATAATAAACTGCAGGGTGTTCGCAGTCGGCTGCCGATACAAAAGCGCCTTCGGCGTTAATGTCGTTTACGGTATATTCATGCTCACCGTAACCGAGCTTTTCACTGTCGTCGGAGATGGGGCAGTCGGCGTTAAGGCATTCGTGCCAGTGATAGTTTTCGTTGTGCGACCAGTTCTCTTCATCCCAGTCGTGTCCTGCTGTGGGAACGGTTTCAAACTCGTAGTAACCGCAGACGGAGCATATGTGCTTTTTCTTTCCATCCTCGGTGCAGTTTGGTTCGTTAACTGTTTTCCATGCTCCGAAGGTATGATTGCCGACATCTACTCTTTCATCGTCAACGACCTTCCAGTGTTCATTTTCGTTAAACTGGTAGGTTTTGATTATCGTGACCGTATATGAGCCGTACTTAGGATAGCAGCCGTCCTTCGTTGCACAGTAGTAAACGGTGTAAACGCCCTCGTCAACAAGCTCGGGGGGAGTTTCCGTGTAATCACCGTCAAAGATCAAGGAATAAGTAATGGTAACGTCGGGATCGTCGCAGGTAACTTCAATGTTCTGAACATCACCTGTGAACACAAGGTCTTCTGCATTTACGATTATATCATCATCGGATATCATGTCCTTTAATGTGACATTTACGCCTGCGGACATGTATGATGCGGGAGCGGAATCCGTTGCCGCAAATCTTGTGTTGATCGTATATTCTCCGCTTGGAGTAAGGTTTTCAAAAACAACATTTCCTTCGCTGTCTGCAGAAACCCACGTTTGTCCGCCGTCAATGGTGTATTCCTGTCCCGTTACACCGGGGAAGGTGATGGAAGTTGTGGTGGTTTCAATGTCATAAGGTTCGATAAGGTCCTGAGGAGTTCCCGTGGGAGCGGACGGATCGTCGGGAGCGTCGGGTCTGCCTGCGATCTCTATTTCCAGAGGGTCGCTGTCCTCGGTGGTAGTTCCGTCGCCTTTTCTGACAATTTTAACGGTTTTTCCGATAAGTGAATAGGGATTACCGTCGTTGTCATAGCCCGTCATGGGGATAGTTCCGTCGGGACTTGAAGTTACTTGGAAGGTGCGCTCGTTTCCGTCGTCGTCGGTTATGGTAAATTCGTAAAGGCTGTTCGGCTCAAGGTCGGTGAGCTGCTCGTTTTTATAGTCGGCAGCAGCTTTCAGCATTTCCTTGATTATGCTCTGAAGCTCTTCCGCAGAACCGATTCCCACATAGATGGAAAGCTTTACCGTTTCGCCGGGAGCGGCTGTGCGGTTTTTCCAGGAAACCAGCGCTCCGCTGTCCGTACCGTCAGTAAGGTCGTTTTCGGGTGCCCCTAAGCTGAAAATATTGCTGTCGTAATAAACTTGTCCATAGGGACCGAACCAGTAATCCGAAGCGTTTGCTCCCGAAGCGCCGTTCATTATAAGACCGAAGCCTGCATAAACGGTATTGCCGTTCTCGTCGGTCATGCTGTCAGAGGAATATGTGGATTCCATAAGGAAGCCTGTTTCCTGTCCGTCCGAGGTCTTGTCCAGTTTCTTTATGGGTGCGTCGTCGCAGCCTCCTATCTGAACGTCCGCACCGATGCCAAAGTCAAAGGTTATGGCGGAAGAGGAAGTGTTTGTGACCTCGTATACCATTTGCAGCAGCTTGCCGTCGTTTACGAACACGGGATTGAATTTAACTCCCAGACCGCAGTCCTCCGTTACTAACGAAGAGCCGCTTATTGTCGGTTGTGTGGAAGAGCCTGTTACAAGATCGGGATAATAGCACTTCTCGCCGATCCTGAGTACGCTTCTGAATCCACTATTGCCGTAGCATACCATTTTCCATGTGTCGTTGAATGCACCGAGTAGATCCACACTGCTGTTTGGAGCTGTTGAACGACAGCTATTATCGCTTCTTCCGTCTAAAATGCGATAGGACATAAGCCCGTTGCTGTCGGTAGTGTATTCGCTGTCCGGCGTAAGGGCGCTTGCCTGTATAATGTAGGGATCATAAGTACCGTAGTCAAACGGGATATATGATATCATTGAAAATGCCATTGCCGCTGCCGAAACGGCTGCAACGGTTTTCGTAAGGATCCTTCGTTTTTTCATGATCCTTTTCCTCCTTGTATAGTTTTGCATATATTATACAATGTGAACCATGACAAAATAATGACAAATTTCGAGGGCTTTCGTATAAAATTCTAAAAAATTTGATTTTTTTTATGCACAGCGACAAAAAATCAATTGACCTTGCTTGATTCGCCCTTTTTCTTCATTCTGACCTTGTTGTTATACATCTCCTCGTCCGCACGTCTGAAAACCGCCGTGTAGCTTTTGTCTGTTTCGGGGTCGAAGGTCGATGTTCCTACAGCTGCCGAGGGGGAAACAGCGCCCTTGTATTCCTTAAGGGCGGCAGTGAATTTATCCGCAAGGCTGCGGCATTCTTCATTGGAAGTGTTTTTCAAAATAACGGCAAATTCGTCGCCGCCTATTCGGTAGACCCTATCCCGTCCGAAAACGTCGGAAAGAAGTCCTGCGGTGGATATCAGCAGCTCGTTGCCCTTGTCGTGTCCGTGGCTGTCGTTTATCTGCTTCAAGCCGTTCACGTCAATGACCGCTGCGGAAAAATCCGCCGTGCCGTTGTCTATCTCGCAGTTTATCGAAGCAATGTCCCTAAGATATGCGGTGTTGTTGTTTATTCCCGTAAGACTGTCGGCGTAAGCAAGGCTGTTGATGTATTCCATCTGCTCTTTCAGACGGTCTGCGGTTTCACGAAGGCTTGTTGTGAGCATGCCAACCTCGTCCCGTGATTTGGGGGTAAGGGATACGGTGAGATTGCCCTCGGCGATCTTCTTAGCCGCCGCATTAAGCTCCTTGAGGGGGCGGATTATGGTTTTTGCGATAGCGGAGCTTATGAGTATGAATATCATGGCAATAGCCACGGTCATGAAGATTATCTGATGAACGAGCCTTACCTTTCCTGCGTCTATTTCAGAAACGGGAGCGGTAACTGCAAGGCACATTCCGTTGTTCAGCAGCCGCAGAGCGATACGGCTCTCGACTCCGTTCAGAGTGTAATCGTAAAGGTTATCCATGGCGGTGATAACGGAAATATCGTCCGAGGCAAGGCTTGCGCTCAGCTCCGTCACAGATGAAACAGAGCTGCCTTCTTTTTGGCAGATAACGTCAAGCTCGTTGTCGGTAAGAAAGGCATAGCCCGTGTTATAGACGGTTATGCTGTTAATAAATCTTTCGAGGTATCTGAAGTCGATATCCATGCCTACAATGCCGATAATTTCACCGTTGTAATAAATAGGCTCGACGTATGATATCATGTACACGTCAATATTCTTGTTGTAATAAGGCTCCAGCCATACAGCTCTTCCCAGACCCACGGGAATGTAATACCAGCCCACATGTTCAATGTCGTCGGGACTGTATTTGCTGTAATCGGTAAGCTCGTTTGCTTCAAACACGCCGGTTTCCGGGTCCTTAACTTTGAAAAAGCCTTCGTTGTTGGGGAATCTTTCGGGGGTGAAGCAGAGGTAATATGCGACTGCGCCGTCTGTTTTTGCTGCGGCAGTAGCGCCGAGTGATTCGAGCACTTTTTTGTATTCATTTCTGTATTCGTCGTCGGACACCATTTTCTCCATGCTTTCGATATTCGTGGAGGCATATTCGCACATGATATCCACCGACTGCTCTATCCTGCCGAGAGTGCTGTTAAGCTCCTGAGCTTTTTCGCTGCAAAGCAGGTTCATGATCTTTTCGGAATCGCTGTCGATGGCTATCTTCGAGGCAGCAATGCCCGCTCCGCCGATTATTGCGGCAGAAACGACTATTCCCGTTAAAATAAGCAGAATGATTTTTGTCTGTATAGATCTCATGCGTTATCACCTGTCTTTTTTGCCTTGGGTATGCGAATGACCGCCGATGTACCGGTTCCCGATCCGCTTGTGATGTCAAGAGTTCCGCCGCACATTCTCATAAGACGTTCACGGACGTTCCTTATGCCGACGTGGGAGTTGTAGTGCGATACTGCTTTGTTCACATCAAAGCCCGGACCGCTGTCCCATACCTCAACTTCAAAGGAGTCCTCCGTTTCCCTTGAGGATATCTTCACCGTGCCCCCGTCCTCCGAGCGGCAGATGCCGTGCTTAACGGCATTTTCTGCGATAGGCTGAACCGTCAGCGCAGGTATGGTAAAGCCTTCGACCCGAATATCCCATTCGATATTGAGATCGTCCCCGAAGCGCAGTTTTTCCAGATTCAGATATGATTGCAGATGCTTAAGCTCCATAAAAAAGGGTATTGGAGCGGAGGCGGTGAGGGAGTCCATATTTCTCCTCAGATAATCGGAAAATTCGGAAATGGCTTCCTGAGCCGTTTCCTTGTCCTTGTCGCAGAGGTAGTAGATGGTATTAAGAACATTGTAAAGAAAATGAGGCTGTATCTGACTGAGCATAATGGAAATGCGGTTCTCCGCAAGCTCGGCTTTCAGCTTTTCAGCCTGTCTTGCGGCAAGATAACCTGCAGGTATATCCTTTATGAGCTTTATCAGATTAAGCAGGAACAATATCAGAAATACGGTTTTTGAGCATATTCCCACGGGGAGCAGCTCTGTAAAGAAATTGACCATATCCGCAAGTATCGAAGCGGAAAAAAGTGCATTGGAAAAAACAGCAAAAATGTCCTTTTTGCCGCCGCAGAATAATTCATATCCCGAACAGCAGAGCAGTACGGTAAAAATAACGGCGTGAGCGGCAAGCCAATAAATGCCCGTGTCGTATATGACTGTCACTCCGAGAAGCGAAAGCAGGCACAAGACGGAATTTACCGCCGCCGAAGCCGCCGCTGCCGCCCGTGCAGCCTTTGCCGCCTTTGATTTGGTGCTTTCGGCAATGCATACAGCTCCGAAGAACGACGAAAGCATTATGCATATCTGCAGTCCGTAGGTGTTGAAAGCGTTAAGCTCGCTCCAAAGAGAAAGGTCAGCTGTATCGAGAACGAAATATCCCCCGAAAAACATAGCAAGAAAGCCCAAGTTTCCAAGCGTTCTGCCGCCGTCTATCTTCAGCAGCCGAAACGCCATGGATACAGCCAGAAGCATGACCGCCGCAACCATTACGGAAAAGCCAATGGTTCTTTCGAGCTGCCCCGTCTTCATTAGCTGTTTTTCAAAAATGTCTTTGTGACCGATATAGATCGAGCCGAGAAATTCGCTGTAAGCGTTCTTGTTCCCGAATTTGTGCGGATTTGCAAGATATATTTCAACAACGTCGTTTTTCGATATTCCGGGGGATCGCCAGTCTGTCCACTGCTTGCAGCAGTTTGAGGAGGTAAGTCCCATTTCCGTCCTGCTGTCCCAAAAGACCTGCTCTCCGTTTATGAATATCTCCATGGTTATATGGTCGAGAAAAATGTTAAGATTAAGACCCTCGGGCAGTTCAACATCGAAATTTCCACGCAGGATAATATCTCCGTCCAAAGCTGAAAGCTCTGTTTGGTCGGTGAGCGCAGCCCATTCCGAGCCTCCGTCGAAGCTGTATTCTCCTTCAAAAGATACGGGCAGCAGAATGGCGGTCGTTGACTGATTGCTGCTGACGCAGGCTGTGATCAGGGCAGCAGCGGCTAAAATTATAACTGTCAGTCTAAAAATTATATCAATGCTTATCTTTTTCAATTGAGCATCTCCAAGCTGCACAGCGGATACGCTGAAACAAATATTCTTAACAAATTATACGCCTAAGACAGTGACAAAAGAATGACAAATTATTCCCTTTTGCTCTCCCAAGCCATTCTTTCAAGATAACCGTTCATAAATTCAGCCCATGAATACTGCGCCATAAACTCTCCCGTATAAGCGTTTACGGCTTCGTCATCGGAGTTTAGAAAACGATAGTAATCGCAGTCTATTTTGTCGGGGTCTACCGCAAGACTGTTGTAGGTTTTGACGATAACGTCCTCGGTGCCCTTGCTGCGCAGATTTTTCATAAGCGATGAAATTATCTGCTGAATATAGGTCTGCTGCTTTTTGTCGTAGCTTTTATCCTCGAAAATCGCCGCCGCAATTTCCCTTACCGTGCATGAAGTTCCACGACGGTATACAAGATAGGCAAAAAGCTCCTTTGCCTTTGCCCTGTCAAAGCGAAAAGCCGTGCCGTCGGGAAGATAGACTTCAAAATTCCCCAGACATCTGACCTTAAGCTTTTTGCTGCATTCCATAGTGGGATAGCGCAGGTCATTAAGTTCCTTTTCAACTTTTTTCAGCGTTACGGGCTTCATTATGTAGCCGCTTGCATGAAGCTCCATGGCTGTGCCCGTGTAATTGTCATAACCCGTTACAAAAATAATGTTTGTCCTGCCGTTGCGTATTTTCAGCTTTTCGGCAGCTTCAAGACCGCCCATGCCCTGCATTTTGATATCAAGAAAGGCAATGTCGCATTCGTTGTTTTCGATGAAGGCAAGAAGCTCTTTTGATTTTCCGAAGCCGATCACTTCGGCGTCGGGACAGCATTTTTTTATTGACGATAAAAGCGATTCAAGTGCCGGCTTTTCATCGTCCGCAGCAATAATCCTGATGTCGATCACTCCCGAATATTGTAGTATATGATATAAACATTATAGCATATTTTATTCGGCAATTCAACCCAAAATCTGACAAATTGTGACAATAGGTCAGTCGTCATAATTATCCAGAAATGTATGAACCTCATTGCCCGATTTGTAGGATATTATCTTTTTCAGATTAACGTTTTCCACGCTTCGGAATATATTTTTTTCTATCTGAGGATTGTCCTTTGCAAGCTCTGCGATAAGGCGCTTGACAGTCATGCGCTTTGAAACGGTCCTTCCGTCGGGGTCGCAGGTGGTGCAGGTGTCGGTGAAGCGGCAGGCGCACTGGATAAAATGCAGCTTGTTATACTCCTTCCAGCGGAGGATATCCGCCTCACGGATAAGGTACAGGGGACGGATAAGCTGCATGCCCTCGAAATTTGCGCTGTGAAGCTTCGGGAGCATGGTTTCGGTCTGTCCGCCGTAGATAACGCTCATAAGAATGGTTTCGATAACGTCGTCGAAATGATGCCCCAAGGCTATTTTGTTGCAGCCAAGCTCCTTTGCCTTTCCGTAAAGCCAGCCCCTCCGCATTCGTGCGCAGAGATAGCAGGGGTTGTTCTCCACATTATATACAGAGTTGAAAATGTTCGTTTCAAAGAAAACCGCAGGGATATTCATAAGACGGGTGTTCTTTTCGATTATCTCACGGTTCTCTGCGCTGTAGCCGGGGTCCATTACAAGATATACTGCCTCGAAGGGGACTTTGCCGTGTTTCTTTAACTCCTGAATCAGCTTAGCCATGAGCATTGAATCCTTGCCGCCCGAAATGCATACGGCAATCCTGTCGCCCGGCTTGATAAGCTCATATTCCTTGACAGCCTTTGTGAATTTGCCGAAGATCTCACGGTGGAATTTTGTGATTATGCTCCTTTCGATATCGGCTGAGCGAGCGGCAGCGTCCTCGGCTTCAAGCTTATGGGCAAGCCACCCTGCGTATCCTCCCGAAAGGTTAAGAGCGTCGAAGCCGTGCTCACGTAGCAGCTCCGCAGTTTCACGGCTTACAATGCCGCTTTTGCAGCAGACTGCCACCTTTTTATCGGCAGGCAGTTCGGACAGACGGCTTTCAATTTCGTTCTGAGGGATATTCACCGCCCCGTCAATGTGTCCGAGAGAAAAGGCGGCGCTGTCCCTGATATCGGCGATAATATACGACCCTTCGGGCAGCTCCCGAAGCTTTTCGGCGGTTATTTCATAGTTCATAGTTTTTCACCTTTTTTGCAAAATCTATTAAACTTATGATATCACTAAGTATTGCTGTTGTCAATAAAAAAATAAGAGTTCCCGTATTTGCTGTACGGGAACTCTCAGTCTGTCGAATAACCCCTAATCCGCTTGCGGATTAGGGGTTAAAAAGTATA
>JBJERW010000031.1:0-12649 GCA_051882475.1 Huintestinicola sp.
TATACTTTTTAACCCCTAATCCGCAAGCGGATTAGGGGTTATTCGACAGACTGACCCCGAGAACATCAAAATGCTCTCGGGGTTGAAATTTGCCAAGGAAATTTCAGCATATTAATTTTCAAAAAAGAATACATTGGCAGGCGTTCCGTCATCGTAATCAACTTCACTGTTCGGATAGCTTTCCACAAGCCTGTATTTGCCTTTTGTATAGTCATTTATCACAGAATTCCAAAAATATACGGACGCAAGATTATGCGGATGACATTTTAGCTGCCACCTGCCATGATGCCTGTCCAGCACCTGAAATACCGCATCTCTTCCGCAACCTTTTCTGCGGTATTTATGCATTACAAAAAACTCCGAAAGGCAAAAATCCGTTGGTTCTTCGGGAACTTCGGGATAATCGCTTACCAATACAAATCCTGCTAATCTGCCATCAATTTTTATCAGATACGGATATCTGTTCTCCTCCGTTAAATAACAATCAAGCCACTCATAATTATATAACCCGTCATCACCGACATCTGTTTTTTCCCATTGTGAGAACTCATATAAATATTTCTCCAAAAGATTGTTCAGCACTGCTTTCTCTTTTTCGGTCGCTTCGATAAGCTTGACCATGATACTCACTCCCTCCGATTTCTTGTTGTCTTATACTAAAAACCAATTAAAATGCAGACAAAAAATTCAAGCAAAGGCTTGCATATACCGATTTTGCCCGGTTATTTTAAAACACCCCGAGAACATTCGCAATGAAATGCTCTCGGGGTATTTTTATCAGCCGTTATCAACGGGCGCAGGCTTTCTCTCCATTTCAAACCAGAAGGAGCTGCCCACTCCCTTTTCCGACTGTACGCCGAACTTGAATCCGTGGAGAATGAATATCTGCTTGACTATGGAAAGTCCCAGTCCCGTGCCCACGACCTCACGCTTGTGCTTTTCCGCACGGTAATATCGGTCGAAGATAAGGGGCATAAGCTCCTTGTCGATACCCTCGCCCGTGTCGGTGACGTTTATTCGGATAGCCTTTTCCCCGGCTACCATGGTGACATATATGGTCTTTTCCTCACCCGAATAGTTTACGGCGTTGTTTACAAGGTTGTAAATGACCTGATCGAATTTTATCATATCCGCCTCGCCGTACACCTTTTCGTCGGAAAGTCCCGTGGAAAGGTAGAACTTATAGCCGTCCCGCTCGCTCAGCAGAGTATACCTCTGCATAATATCCTTAAGCCTGTCGTTTATGCAGAAAACGGACTTGTTAAGCTCGTTTGCGCCGTTTTCAAGCTTTGTAAGGTCCATGATATCATTTACCAGAGCGGCAAGTCGGTCGCTCTCCTCGATAATGATGCCGAGGTGCTCGTTGCGCTTTTCCGGGTCGTCCCCCGAAAGGTCACGTATCATTTCGGCATATGCCTTTACCATTGTAAGGGGCGTCCGCAGGTCATGAGATATGTTCGCCATAAGGTCACGGCGCATGGTATCTATCTTCGTTATCTCTCCCGAAGCATAGTTAAGGGTGTCCGCAAGCTTTTCCGTTTCGGTATATCCTCTTCCGTTGAATTCAACATTGAAATCGCCCTGGGCAAGCTTTTCCGCCGAACGGGTTATCCTCATTATCGGCGTTGAGATGAGCTTTGACAGGAATACAGATATTCCGAAGCCGAGGACAAGCATGGAAAGACTCACCTGGAGCATCTGCACACGCAGAATGGCGACTGTCGAATCGAGAGGCTCCAGCGATGTATTGAGGAAAATATATCCGTAAGGCTCCTCCGCCGTACCGATAAGCATGACAAAGAGCAGTGTGTTTGTATTGAACCTTTGATTTGTCACCTCGGCGTAATATATCCCCGAGGGGCTTTCAAGGGCGCACTTGCGGTACTGATACAGATTGCTGTAGTTTTCTATGCCGTGGATAAGGCAGTTTTTTCCCATAACGTCGTAGGAATATACGTTAAGTCCGTACACGTCCTGGATAAGTATGCACATATCATTGTCGTGAGCTATCTTGTCAAGGGAATCGGTAGTGAAATTTTCCTCGCTCCACCTTGTAAGGATATAGTTTGCGATAGTTGTGATGTTGCTTGTTTTCTGAGTGCGGTATGTCGCTTCAAGGGACATGATGAAGGATATCCAGATAAGCACCATAATGCTTGTAATGAATATGGCAAAATATATCCATACGGTAAATCTCAGGCTGTGTACCGATTGTCTGAGCTTTTCACGTTTTGCGCTGCGTTTTTCGTCGGATATGAGCTTTGTCCTTGCCGCCTTTGCTGCCTTTGCCGCCTTCTCGGCTTTGCTCTTAACGTCCGGCATCGAACTTGTAGCCCATTCCTCTCAGAGTTATTATGAACTTGCGGTACTCGCCCAGAGAATTACGCAGCATTTTTATATGGGTGTCCACGGTACGGTCGTCGCCGTAGAAATCATATCCCCAGACCTCCTCAAGGAGCTTTTCTCTCGAAAGAGCTATTCCCTTGTTGCGGACAAGGTAGAACAGCAGGTCGTATTCCTTGGGTGTCAGAGCAGCGGGGACTCCGTCAACTGTGACCTCTCTGCCCGCCATATTGATCTGCAGTCCCTCAAAGGTAAGGACAGAACTGCTTTCCTCCTTTTCTCCTCCGCCCGACCGCTTCATTACGGCACGGATACGTGCAAGCAGCTCCTTGGGTGAGAATGGCTTTGTCACATAATCATCAACACCCAGCTCAAAGCCGAAAAGCTTGTCATACTCCTCGCCCCTTGCGGAGAGCATGATAACGGGTATCTGCTTTGTCTTGCGTATCTCACGCACTGCGGAGTAGCCGTCAAGTCTTGGCATCATAACGTCCATGATGATAAGATCGAAATCCTCCCTGCGGCATATCTCCACCGCCTCCATGCCGTCCTCCGCCTCTTCGGTTTCAAAGCCGTCGAATTTTGCGTATTCCTTTACAACGTTGCGTATCATCTTTTCATCGTCAACGATCAGTATTCTTTTGCCGTCCATGAATGTATCATTCCTTTCGGTGCATTTTCAAGCCATTGTCATGCATTGATTTTCTCTCTGCCGACAATATACTCTTCTGTAAACATTATACTATATATATTACCATGTAAATGTGTCCTTTATGTGAAAAAATACAGATAAGTTATCAAAATTCAAATAGTCATATTGACAAAACGGAAAGGGGATTGTATAATATTATATAACGATAATGCATAAATATGCTATAGAAAATGACAAGAATTTGCAGAGGGGAGGGTGGCTGCATTGATAGGCAATAAAAATGATTCCGCATCAAAAAAAGAAAACGGCGTTAAGGGCATTCATTCAAGCCGTGCGATTTCATCGTCAATAATCGTGATATATCTTATCGCAGTTGCAGTTGTCACCCTTTTCATGCTTCTGGTCAGAAAAATATACCCCGACAGCGGTGAGGCGATCCTGGCTACCTTTGCCGCAAACGTTATCGGCGCAGGAATAGTTATCCTTATCTCAAGCACCTGCTACAAGCAGATAAGCCTGCGGAAGGAAAAGGAAACACTCGAACACCTTATGGAGCACATAAACTCCATGGTCATTCTCTGGGATACCTCCTTCAGCTATATCCGTGTAAACGATATATTCATCAAGACTCTCGGCTATACCGCCGAAGACCTGAAAGATTTCGAGAACCTCAAAAAAGTTCTCCCCCCCGATGCATTCAGCGAAAATCTTCAGGCAATAATAAATAACCGTGACGAAGAATTCATTATCCGCTCCAAAAGCGGCAAAAAGGTCTGTACCGTATGGAACACCTCCATTATGACCACCGTAAAGCTCGGCTCAGCCGAAAGCTGCATCATGATGTCCATAGGTCCCGACCTTACTGAAACCGCAAAAATGCGTCAGGAGCTTATCGGATATTCCCATAAGCTTGAAGAATCGGAAAACAAATATACCCTTTCCATGGAGCTTTCCGAGATCGGTCTGCTGCTCAAAGAGGCAGACCGTTCGGATTTTTATGCTTCGGAGCAGCTTTGCCGCATGTTCGGACTTGATCTTCCAAACGGCTATATATCCGCATCAGAGCTTCGTGACCTATTCCACCCCAAGGACAGGGTCGTTTTCGACACCTTTGCTTCCGTCATGAAGGGCGGAGCTGAAAACACACACAATGAGGATACTCATTCCGTTGAGTTCAAGGCACTTTCAGCCGACGGCAGCTACCATTGGTATCAGTTCAGATACAAGGCTGTTTCCGCAGCCGAATCCACGAAGGTCAGCATAGGCGGAGCTGTTCTGGATATTACTCAGGAGAAGGAAAAGGATCTCATCATCGAGCGTATGGCTTACATTGATGACGTGACCCAGATATACAACCGAAATAAATTCATGATGATGGGCAGCGAGATATTCGACTGCGCATGCGGCGACCCGAACGTTGATTATTGGGTAATCGTTCTTGATATCGACAGCTTCCACATTATCAACGACACCTGCGGCTACTCCGTGGGCAACAAGCTGCTTGCACAGATAGCCTCCATAATTTCCGCATGTCTTACAAACGGCGGCTTTGCGGCAAGGATAGGCGGAGATAACTTTGCGATACTTATAAAGGCAGACGATGATAACGAAGTCCCCGTCCGCCTTATCAAGCGCATTCAGGAGGATATCGCTTCCATCGGCGGAGAATCACTTGAAACTCAGAACATCACCTGCTCCGCAGGCTTCTGCCGCATGTCCGATGGTGATGGCGACTTTACCTATGTTCTCGACCGTGCCGAATTTGCTCTGAGCCTGTCCGACGGCAGCCGAAGCAATATCGTCCGCTACGACAACCACGCTCACGATGCGATCATCGCAGGAAACGAGATCGAAAGAGAGCTTTCAAAGGCTGTGGAAAACCACGAGCTGGTGCTTTATTATCAGCCTAAGATCAGTCTGGAAACAGGCAAGGTAATGGGCATGGAGGCGCTTATCCGCTGGATAAAGCCAAACGGAAAGCTCGTTCCCCCAAGCGAATTTATCCCCGTTGCGGAAAATTCAATGCTTATCACAAAGATAAGCCATTTCGTTCTCCACGAGGCTTGCAGACAGAACAAGCTGTGGCAGGATATGGGACTTGAACCAGTGACCGTTTCCATAAACCTTTCGGCAATAGATTTTTATCAGACAAACGTTACCGAAGCCATTCGTGAAGCGCTTGAACAGTCGGGTCTTGAACCTCAGTGGCTCGATGTGGAGCTGACCGAAAGCCTTGCCCTCAAGGATATCGACCATGCGGTAATGCAGATGAAGGAGATAAAGAACCTTGGCGTAAAGCTTTCCATGGACGATTTCGGAACGGGATATTCGTCCCTCAGCTATATTCAGATACTTCCTATCTCCCTGCTGAAGCTTGACCGCTCGTTCATCATGTATCTGGAGGAGGACGAAATTTCGAGAGAGATAGTGTCAGCCGTTATCAGGATAGCAAAATCAAAACGTATCGAAACCATTGCCGAGGGCATTGAAACCGTCGGTCAGGCAGAGATACTGAAGCAGTCGGGCTGCGATCAGGCTCAGGGATATTTCTTCGGTAAGCCTATGCCTGCCGATCAGTTTGAGGAATTTCTCCGTTCACGTCAGTCGGTAAGAGTCTGACGGTATGGCTTAAAATCAGAAAGGAATGGTAAAATCATGGCAAAAAGAAGAATCGGAATCCTTACGAGCGGCGGCGACTGTCCCGGTCTTAACGCAACTATCAGAGGCGTTGCAAAGGCTTGCTATGAAAAAATGGGCGTGGACAACGTTGAGATAGTCGGCATACAGAACGGTTACTACGGACTTATAAACAACATCGCCCGTGACATGAAGCCCTCGGAATTTTCGGGTATACTTACTCAGGGCGGAACCATTCTCGGCACGAAACGTCAGCCTTTCAAGATGATATCCAGCATCGGTGAGGACAACATTGACAAGGTCAAAGCCATGAAAGACACCTACAAGAAACAGAAGCTTGACTGTCTGCTCACTCTCGGCGGCAACGGAACCCACAAAACAGCAAATCTCCTCTCGGAAGAGGGACTTAACATAATCGGTCTGCCAAAGACCATCGACAACGATATTTTCGGTACGGACGTTACCTTCGGCTTCCACACAGCCGTTGACGTTGCAACAGACGTTATCGACCGTCTTCACACGACAGCCGCTTCCCACAGCCGTATCCTTATGGTTGAGATAATGGGCAACAAGGCAGGCTGGCTCACCCTCTATTCGGGCATTGCAGGCGGTGCGGACGCTATCATTATCCCCGAAATTCCATATGATATCGACAAGGTATGCGCCGCAATGGAAAAGCGCTCGGAAAACGGTCACCGATTCTCCATAGTCGCTGTTGCCGAGGGTGCATTCGACAAAAACGAAGCAAAGATGAAGAAAAAGGAACGTGCAAAGGCTCGTGAAGAGGCAGGAATAACCACTGCCACAAACCGTATCGCAGGTCAGATACAGGCTGCAACGGGAATCGAAACAAGAGTATGCGTTCCGGGACATATGCTCAGAGGAGGAAGTCCGTCGGCATATGACCGTATCCTTGCAACAAAGTTCGGCGTAAGAGCCGCTCAGCTTATCGACGAGGGCAAGTACGGCTATTCGGTCGCACTTATCAACTCAAAGATAGGTGAAAATCCCCTCAAGGACGTTGCGGGCAAGACAAAGTTCGTTTCACCCGATGACAGCTATGTTATCACCGCAAAGAGCTTGGGCGTTTCCTTCGGAGATTGATTAATTTAAGTAAAAATTATTGCGGAGTCTGAATTTTCAGGCTCCGTTTTCTGTTATGAATATGTTTGTCCCCGTCGGCATATATATAAACAAAAAGAACCCGATGTGAAAGGATGACATCATATGCAGGAAAGCGATATCCTCGAACGTGAATACAGCACGGAAATAAAACGGCAGCCCGAAAACACCGTCAGCCGCTCAAACGGGTGGGGATTATCCTCCCGTGAAGCGGCGGACAGGCTTGCAAAATACGGCAGAAACGCTCTTGCGGCGGAGAAAAAAGCTAAGCCGCTGAAAATATTCCTCGGTCAGTTCCGTGATATTATGGTAATGATCCTCCTTGCGGCAACGGTCATCTCCTTTTTCCTCGGTGAGATATACGACGCAGTGACCATAATCATAATTGTTGCGGTCAACGCTATCCTCGGCTTCGTTCAGGAATACCGCACCGAGAAAACTCTCCTTGCGCTGAAAAACATGACCGCTCCCTCGGCAAAGGTCTACCGTGACGGTCATATGACCGTGCTCCCTGCGGCAGAGCTTGTCCCCGACGATGTTATATCCGTCGAAGCAGGCGACAAAGTCCCGGCGGATGCCGTGCTCATACGGTCAAAAGGGATAATGGCAGAGGAAAGCATCTTGACGGGCGAATCCGTTCCCGTGGCAAAGAGCTGCGGAGATTTCACCGACAGGGACAATTCCCTCGGCAAGAGCAACATCATCTACAGCGGAACTATAATCACCAAGGGCACGGCTGAGGCAAGGGTCATAGCCACGGGTACCTCCGCTCAGATGGGAAAAATTTCGGGTATGCTCACGGATATCGAACAGGAGCAGACTCCCCTGCAAAAACGTCTTGGAGAGCTTGGCAGGGTGGTTGCTGTCATATGCATTGCCGTCTGCTTTATTGTTGCGGGAGCAGGGATCCTCAAAGGCGAGCCTGTTTTTGATATGCTTATGACGGGCATAACCATTGCAATTGCCGCAATTCCCGAAGGACTTCCCGCAACGGTCACCATCGCCCTTGCCCTTGCAGTCAGCAGAATGCTCAAAAAAAATGCTCTCGTCCACAAGCTTCACTCGGTTGAAACTCTCGGCTGCACATCGGTCATCTGCACCGATAAAACGGGTACTGTCACCGAAAACAGAATGACCGTAAGCAAAGGCTGTACCTTCGGCAGAGCCGATGAGAACAAATATATTTTCAGCGGAAACGGCTACCGAATGGGCGGAGGAGTCTGCCCCGAAGGAAAACCCGACAAAGCCGTTAACATTACATACAGCCGTCCCTTTACGGAAATGCTCCGCTGCGGAGTGCTGTGCAGCAATTCGGATATCGCTCCGAACGAAAGCAGAGCCGAATGGGAAACCGCAGGAGATCCAACCGAAACCGCCCTGCTCATTGCCGCAGCAAAATGCGGCATGTCCCATTCCGCCGAAAGAATGGCTTTCAGGCGGCTCGACGAGATACCCTTCGACAGCGAGAGCCGCTGCATGACGGTCATCTGCTCATCGGCAGGGAAAAAGCTTGCATACCTTAAAGGAGCTTCCGATGCCGTTTTGAACAAATGCAGCAGGATACTCACCGAAAACGGAATAGAGGAGCTTAACCTGTCCCAAAGGCGTAGGATAATGACCGAGTGCGATAAAATGTCCGCCGATGCTCTGAGGGTGCTGGCATTCGCATACAACCCCGATATTTTAGACGGCAGCCGCCATGAGCTTGAAAAGGACATGGTATTTCTGGGACTTATGGGAATGTCCGACCCGCCAAGAGAGGAAGCAAAAAAAGCCGTCCGCCTGTGCAGAGATGCAAAGATACGGACGGTCATGATAACGGGCGACCACAAAAACACTGCCGCCGCAGTTGCCCGTCAGGCAGGTATCCTTACGGGGAACCAAACCGTCCTCACAGGAGAGGATATTGCCGCCATGAACGACGAGCAGCTTGCAAGAGCCGCCGAAAATGCGGCGGTTTTCGCCAGAGTATCCCCTGCCGACAAGCTGAGGATAGTAAGGGCGTTCAAGAAAAACAAGCATATCGTCACCATGACGGGGGACGGCGTAAACGACGCACCTGCGGTCAAGGAAGCGGATATCGGCGTTGCCATGGGAATAACGGGCACAGATGTTACAAGACAGGCTGCTGACATGGTCCTGCTGGACGATAATTTTGCGACCCTTGTAAGCGCCGTGGAGCAGGGACGGGGAATTTACTCCAACATCAGAAAATTCGTGCGCTATCTCCTTTCCTGCAATATCGGAGAGGTTCTGACCATGTTCGTCGGCATAATCATGGGTATGCCAATGGTGCTGCTCCCCTCTCAGATACTTCTTGTAAACCTTGTCACCGACGGACTCCCTGCCGTTGCGCTGGGAGTTGAGCCATGCGACCCCGAATGCATGAAAAAGCCGCCCCGCCGCAGCGACGAAAGCTTTTTCTCCGACGGTCTGCTTTTTAAAATAATTTTCCGAGGTATCCTGATAGGCATATGCACTCTCGCCTGCTTCACGGTAATGCTGCGAATGGGCGGAGATACCGACACGGCAAGAACGGGCGCTCTCATGACCCTTGTCATGTCCCAGCTGTTCCATGTTTTTGAATGCAAATCCGAAAAAAAGAATATTTTTACAGTCCCCTATTTCAACAATCTCAAGCTGATATTTGCGGTAATGATATCCGTTGCGGTAATAATGGCTTCGGTTTATATCCCGTTCCTGCAAACGGTGTTCAGCACAGTTGCTCTTACAGCTCCCCAGCTTGGAGCAGCTATAGGTCTTGCTTTTGCAGCACCGTTTTTCCAATGCTTTGCAAGTCTTGGCGGCAGGAAAGAGTAATAATAGCAAACGGCGTAGAAAACGTTAAATACGCAGTAACTCCTATGTATTTACAGTTGTTCGACAAACTAAAACGGCGGCGAAGATTTTGACTTCTTCGCCGCCGTTTAGTTATATTAGATATTTAATATGATTACTTAGTAAGCATATGATTACTTAGTAAGCTTCCAGATATTCTTAGCATACTCGTCAACAGCACGGTCTGCGGAGAATATTCCTGCGCCTGCAATGTTGTGGAGGGACATTCTGTTCCACTTTTCCTTGTCCTTGTAGCATTCGGAAATGTACTGCTGTGCGGACTGATATGCGTCGAAATCTGCAAGAACCATGTAAGGATCCTTGTACTTGAGGGTGTTTGCAACCTCCTCGAAGGTGCAGCCGTTGATTCCTCTGTACATTCTGTCGATAGCCTTGCGGATAACATCATTGTTGTTGTAATAATCTTCGGGACGGTAGCCCTGTGCCTTCTTTGCAAGAACCTCTTCGGTGGTCATACCGAAAATGAAAATGTTGTTCTTGCCAACCTGCTCCTTGATCTCTACGTTTGCGCCGTCAAGAGTACCGAGAGTAAGCGCACCGTTGAGCATGAGCTTCATGTTTCCTGTACCGGAAGCCTCAGTTCCTGCAAGGGAGATCTGCTCGGATACCTCTGCTGAAGGCATGAGCAGCTCGGAGAGAGTTACTCTGTAGTCCTCAAGGAAGAATACCTGAAGCTTCTTGCTTACAACAGGGTTCTTCTTGATCTCTTCGCCAAGCGCCCAGATCATCTTGATGATCTGCTTAGCAAGGTAATATCCGGGAGCTGCCTTTGCGGCAAAGATATATGTCTTGGGAACAAATTCCATGTCGGGATTTTCAAGGAGAGCGTTGTACTCTGCGATGATGTTAAGCGCATTGAGGTTCTGACGCTTGTATTCATGCAGACGCTTTACCTGAACATCGAAGATAGCATCGGTATTGAGAACTGTACCGAAGTTTGACTTGATATACTTTGCAAATCTCTTCTTGTTGTCAAGCTTTATCTTTGCAAGCTGGTCAAGGACCTTCTTGTCGTTTTCAAATCTGCCGAACTGTGAAAGCTCGGAAGCGTTCTTCTTGAAGCCGTCGCCGATAGTATCGGAAAGGAGCTTTGTAAGTCCGGGGTTGGACTGGAGCAGCCATCTTCTGTATGCGATACCGTTGGTAACGTTCTGGAACTTATGAGGGGTGTAGCTGTACTCGTTGCCGAATACCTCTGTCTTGATGATCTCGGAGTGAAGCTTGGAAACGCCGTTTACGCAGTGTGAAGCGCATACGCAGAGCAGAGCCATGTGGATCTGGTTGTTCTGGATAATGGACATTCTGGAAACCTTGTTGCCGTCACCGATACGCTCCATAAGCTCTTCGCAGTAACGTCTGTTGATCTCGCAGATGATGGAGTAGATTCTCGGAGTAACCTGACGGACAAGATTAACGTCCCACTTTTCAAGAGCCTCAGCCATTACGGTGTGGTTTGTATAAGCAAATGTATTTGTAACGATATACCAGCTCTTGTCCCAGCTGTAGCCGCAGTCATCGAGAAGGATACGCATAAGCTCGGGGATAGCAAGTGTGGGGTGAGTGTCGTTGATGTGGATAGCAACCTTTTCGTGGAGGTTTTCAAGAGTGCCGTAAACGGACATATGACGGTTTACGATATCTCCAACGGAAGCTGCGCACATGAAATACTGCTGACGCAGACGGAGGGACTTGCCCTCAAGGTGGTTATCGTTAGGGTAAAGAACCTTTGAGATAGCCTGAGCAACTGTATTCTGTGTAAGAGCCTTCGCATAATCGCCCTGATTGAACATAGTCATATCAAAGGACGGTGCGCTTGCCTTCCAAAGACGGAGAACGGATACTCCGTCGCTGTCATAGCCGGGAACATACATATCGTAAGGAACAGCCACAACGGTGTTGTAGTTTTCATATGAAACATGGTGATACTGATTTTCCCAGTATTCGTGAAGCTCGCCCTCGAAGTGTACCTCGATAGCCTTATCCTTTTTGGGAACAAGCCAGCTTTCGCCGCCGGGGAGCCAGTTATCGGGAAGCTCGGTCTGCCAGCCTTCTTCGATCTTCTGCTTGAAGATACCGTACTCGTAGCAGATTGAGTAGCCCATTGCGGGATAACCGTCTGTTGCAAGACCGTCAAGGTAGCAGGCAGCAAGACGTCCCAGACCGCCGTTTCCAAGACCTGCGTCAGGCTCGTAATCGTAAATTCTTTCAATGTTTACGTCCCACTTCTTGAGGATATCCTCAACCATGGTGTTAAGCTCCATGTTGTAAAGGCTTGTCTTGAGGGAACGTCCCATGAGGAATTCCATTGAAAGATAGTAAATTTCCTTTTTGCCTGCCGAATGTACCTGATTTCTGAATTTTCTTCTCTTAAGGCGGAGCAGGTCTACAACGACTGCCGAAAGAGCCTTGTAAATCTGGTTATCGGAAGCGTCGATAGGAGTTACATTAAATTCGACCTGTAATTCCTGACGAAGCTTTTCTTCAAAATCTTCCTTAGTGATGATAGGTGTCATACGAAATCTCCTTACTATAAAATAATATGTTGCGGCGCAAGGGGCAGCAGATATTTTTGATCCGAATAATCGGCAGACCGCATACTGATGTGCAAACACCGAAAACGTTTAACCCAAAATTCCCCTTTAAATCTATTATAAAATATTTGACAAACAAATTCAATAGGAATATTAGACAAATTATACCTATACGGAAAAGAATAACTATGTATTTCGGAAATCTGATGCTGAAATGTTCGGAAAGCACGTTAAAAACGGATATTACAGCAAATCGGCAGATATTGTGCGATATGCTGTAATGAAAGGCGAGCTATATGTGTATATTTAACAAACCTGATTTTTTTTGAAAAAAAGTATTGACTTTTGCCGTAAAGTGTTGTAGAATAAGCAAGTCGGTTGAAGACAGCAGAAAGCATCTTCAAGCGGCGCAGGATAAAAGCCCGCAAATTTCGCCAACGAATTAAGGGCAATCGGGAGCATAGCTCAGCTGGGAGAGCATCTGCCTTACAAGCAGAGGGTCATA
>JBJERW010000032.1:0-2794 GCA_051882475.1 Huintestinicola sp.
AGGACAGTCGGTATCGGCTGTCCTTTTAATGTTTTGGTATGATTGCGAACGAGTAATTTACTATAGTATTACGTTTCGTGATGAGGTTTTGACGAAACCAGATTGATAGCTTTGATTATGGCAACGTCAATGTCCGTTGTGACCTGAACACGGGTGCTGTTTATCCTTGAAAACAGTGCACCTTCGTTTGAATTTACATACTGGGGCTTTACGTTGTTGAGAATGATAGCCATCATATCGTCAACGCATTTCTCGCACTTGCAGCAGTCATAATCCTTGAGCAGCTCCTCAAGTCGGGGTCTGACAATTTCTTCCGTCATGTTGTGAATTGCCATGTTCATACTTCCTCTCACTGTAAATTTCAGGGGGTCGCCTATCAGATCAAATTCATTTGTTATAATAAACGGCTTTAATATATATTTGCAGCAAGTTCTGCATATACGTTTTTGCATATACCGAATGTACAAAAATTTATGCCGTTATTTGTATAGCATACCCTGAAGCATTTCCGCAGCAAAGTTTTCCCGAGGACGTCCGCAGGGCTTGATGACATTTTTATGTGTATGCTCAGCAATCGACCTTGCGGTTGATTATCTCCATGCACATTCTTCCGTTATGGTAGGGGCATTTCCACTCGTTGACCATAGTGAAATCCTTCATGGGGTTGCCGTCAAAATCGACCTCTGCCCACCATTCTCCGCCGCTTCTCTTGTCTACCTGAACATCTCTTATCCATGCCCAGATGACCTTTGCCGCTTCGAGGAATTTTTTATCGCCGCTGTGGGAATATGCGTTTACAAAGCCGACAACGCTTTCAGCCTGTACCCACCATACTCTCTTGCGGTCGATCTTGTCATTTTCACGCTCGTTGTTGAGAGCGCCGTTTTCAAAGGCGATATTGTAGATATTATCGGAAATGCGGAGGTTTATCTTCTTCCATTTTTCGATGTAATCCTTGTCGCCCATTACGTCGCAGGCACGGTCGAGGAGCCATGTGGCTTCGATATCGTGACCGTAGGAATGGATATCGCCGATAACGTTCAGCTCACGGTCAAAGAACACCAACAGCTTGTTGTTTTCGCTGTCGAAGATCTTGTTTTCGGTAATATCCAGCAGGAATTTCAGCCTTGCCTTGACACGTTCGTCATGGCTTGCCTCAAAAAGAACGGTATAGCCTTCGATAAGATGGAGAACGGTGTTCATGGTCTTGTCAGCCATAAGACCGTTTTCCGAAAGAGCATCGTTTTCGATAAGGTTCCAATTTTTGTCAAATGCTTCCATATAGGCTACATCGTCGGTGCATTTTTCCTCAACAGTGTCAAAGAGTGTGAATGCAAGGTCAAGAGCCTCCTTGTTATGGGAAGCAAGATAGTATGTTGAAAGGGCATAAATAGCAAATGCCTGATTATATGTATGCTTCATGCTGTCGTTTACGGTGCCGTCATAGTTCATCATCCAGTATACTCCGCCGTTTTCCCTGTCAAGGCAGCGATCTCTGAGGAATTCGTAGGCGTGCTTTGCGTTGTCGAGATTTTTTTCGCCGCCTATTGTGCGGTAGCAGGAGGAGTAGAACCAAAGAATGCGTGAATTGAGGATAACGCCCTTGGTTCCCTTCTTGTCAAGGTTCAGGTCGTTGTCCATCTGTCCGTAAAATCCGCCGAATTCATCGTCACGGAGATCGTTCCAGAACGGGATAATATGGTTTTCAAGTTCGTTTTTACATTCGCCGATAAGCATTTTTTCAGTACCCTTTCTTCAATAACAGAAAAATGTGGTTGTATTTTTTATTCGGCAGGTTTTCTCCCTGCCGAATAAAAAATGTTTACTTCAGATCTCTTCCGCAGCACTGCTTGTATTTCTTGCCGCTTCCGCAGGGGCAGGGATCGTTTCTGCCGACCTTCTTTACACGTCTTGGTTCGTTTACGCTGCCGTCTGAGCCCGGATCCATGGGCTGAGCCACTCTTTCACGCTTAGGCTCTTCGTTGTTCTTTATCTGAATTGTAAAGAGCAGTCTTACGGTATCCTCACGAATTGAAGCGATCATGGCGTCGAACATTTCAAAGCCCTCGTAACGATACTCGACAACAGGGTTCTTCTGACCGAAGGCACGAAGACCGATACCCTTTCTCAGTTCGTCCATATCGTCGATATGAGCCATCCACTTAAGGTCAACGACCTTGAGGAGGATAACTCTTTCAAGCTCTCTGAGAACGTCGCTGCCCAGATCCTTTTCACGCTTGTCATAGTATTCAAGCGCACGGTCGGTAAGCATTTTTGTTATATCCTCAACGGAGGTATTCGCAAGAGTATCCGCATCGTACTTGAAATCATCGGGTGTTGTGAGGAGTCCCGCAAAATGCTCTCTGAGGCCTGTAAGGTTCCAGTCGTCGTGAATGGCGTTTTCGTTGATATACATGCTTACGCCGTCCGTTACCCAGTCGTTTATCATCTTGACGATGTATTCGTGGATATCCTCGCCGTTGAGAACCTTTGCTCTCTGACCGTAGATTATTTCACGCTGAGTGCTCATAACGTCGTCGTAGTTGAGGACATTCTTTCTGATAGCGAAGTTTCTGCCCTCTACCTTTTTCTGTGAGGACTCAATTACCTTTGTGAGCATCTTGGATTCGATAGGCATATCTTCGGGAACGTCAAGGCTGTTCATCATGCCCGTGAGTCTGTCGCCGCCGAAAAGACGCATAAGGTCGTCTTCGAGAGAGAGGAAGAAACGGCTTTCGCCCTCGTCGCCCTGACGTCCCGCACGTCCTCTGAGCTGATTGTCGATACGTCTTGA
>JBJERW010000033.1:0-12314 GCA_051882475.1 Huintestinicola sp.
GTTCCCATTCCGAACACAGAAGTTAAGCTCACATACGCCGAAGATACTTGGATGGCAACGTCCCGGAAAAATAGGGATGCGCCGATTCTTGCAGTTAAGATGATTCTTAACTGCTTTTTTATTTTTCAGGATAGTTATACCTTTGTATAAGTTCTTATTTTGTTTACTCTTATAATATTTGTTCAGTATGATTATATAAAACGCCGAATTTGATGTGTATGTCGTAAAGATTTGAAATAACTATTGATTTTTAAACAGTAGTGTGATATTATTTAAGTATAAACTACTGTCTATTAATTAGTAGTTAGAAAGGGCGTATCAATATGACAAAAAAAGAATATATCAGGAAATTGCGTTCGAAGCTTGCCTTTTTTGTATCGGAAAATGAGCTTAATGATATTGTATCCGATTTTGAGGAAGTATTCTATGATAGTATGACTGACGGCAAAAATGAGGCGCAGATTTGTTTATCACTTGGCTCTCCCAATGAAGCCGCAAGAAATATCCTCTCGGAAAGAGGTGTAACGGTTTCAATGGGAAAAATGCTTGCAAAGGTGCTTGCATTTGCGATAATAACCGCCGTGTCAATGTATTTCCTTTGGGAAAATACCTATGACAGTATATTCATTATGCCATTTATCCCATTGGGACTTTTACTGTTTATGGAAAACGGCAAACTGACCGGAGTTAAGGAGAAAGGGATCTCCGTTTCGGGCATTGCAGCTTGTATCATACCGATGATAAATCTCTTTCTTTTCCCGACACTTGTAGATCTGCTCTTTTGGAACAGACTTTCGGCATTGTTTCCTGTTGGCATCGCAATAACAGTAGTGACAGCTGTTTCGCTATATTTTGCAGTGCAGTCAGTCAAAACAAATCCATACGGTATCATCATCCCTGTTATGGGTGCAGCTTTTTCACTTTGTACCGTTATTCTGCAAATATATGCTGCTTTCATGCTTAACAGGAAATACAGCATTGATATAGGTGAAGACATCCGAATACAGCAGATAGCATACCGTGCCCAATACATCAATATTTTTATCACAACCTTATTTATTACGGAAATTATTATTTTTGTGATCTCAGCTTTTCGGAGAGATATATCCTCACTCCCCTGTATGTACACAGTGCTCGGAATTCTTATGCCTCTGAGCAGAGAACGGCATATTCTGAGGACCCTTGATATTTCAGCAGATTATAAATCTGTACTTTACTATGTACCCACATCACTCTGGATAGCAGCGATTGGAATGGTATCTCTTTCCATCGTTATCACGGGATTCCTGGTATTAAGAAAGGCAAAGAACAATGGATAAAGGACAGATGAAAAAGGGTGTGCTTGAAATGTGTATTCTGCACATCTGCAATGAAAATGATATGTATGGCTATGAAATTATGAAGCGTGTGACGGACGCATTTCCCGAAATCAATGAAAGCACGATCTATGCGGTTCTTCGCCGCTTGAATGCCGACGGCTCAACAGAAAGCTATACGGGTACAGTTTCGGGCGGACCTCAGCGAAAATATTACCGTATAACAGATGCGGGCAAAGCTCAGCTTGAGGGCATGACGGAAATGTGGAGAAGCATGGTAGATGCTGTGGGAAAAATAGGAATAAAATAACAACGGGGTATGCCGACATTTTTTGTCAGCATACCCCGTTTTTTTGATTATTCGTTTTTTACATTGAATAGATCTGCTCGGGACCGAGAATAGTAAATCCGTTTTCAACAAGAGCTTCCTCAGCCTTGTCGTTGTTCTCCACTCTCAGTATCGCATATGCGTTGTCGTCCGATTTGGAAACGAATGCATACATATACTCAACAGAAATATTTGCTTTGTACAGACATTCTACAGCGTCTGCAAGTCCGCCGGGTCTGTCGTTTATTCCGATAGCAATAACGTTTGTGATAGACACAGTGCATTCAGCGCTTTTCAGTATCTCGCACGCCTTGTCGGGATCGTTTACTATAAGACGGAGTATTCCGAAATCCTTTGAATCTCCGATGGAAAATGCACGGATATCTATACCGCTGTTTCCGAGAAGTCTTGTTATATCGCTGAGTTTGCCGGGCTTGTTTTCAATGAAAACCGATATCTGCTTTATAAACATAATTAGTACCGTTCCTTTCCCGTTTTTATTTCATCAGTGAAGCTTGCGCTTGTCAATAACACGTACAGCCTTGCCCTCGCTTCGTGCGATAGTCTTGGGCGAAACAAGGTGAACCTTAGGATTGATTCCAAGAATAGTCTTTATTGCCGCAACAAGCTCACGTTCCTTTTCCTGAATACCCTTGACGGTGTCGGTGAACTGCTCCTCGCTCATTTCAACGTTGATATCCAGTGTATCGGTGTTGTTTACTCGGTCAACCTCGATCTGATAGTTGGGAGCATAGCCCTGCTCTATAAGTACTGTTTCGATCTGGCTTGGGAATACGTTTACGCCTCTGATGATGAGCATATCATCGCTTCTTCCCATTGGCTTGGACATCTTGATGAAAGTTCTTCCGCAGGAGCATTTCTCTCTCGAAAGCACGCAGATATCACGTGTTCTGTAGCGGAGAAGGGGGAACGCTTCCTTTGTGATGCTTGTGAAAACAAGCTCTCCCTTTGAGCCTTCGGGGAGAACCTCGCCTGTGTCGGGGTCGATTATCTCTGCGATGAAGTTATCTTCGTTGATGTGCATACCGCTTTGTGCGGAGCATTCAAATGCAACGCCCGGACCGCTTGTTTCTGTCAGACCGTAGATGTCATATGCTTTCAGTCCGAGAGATTTTTCAATCTCACGGCGCATTTCCTCAGTCCAAGGCTCTGCTCCGAATATACCTGCTTTAAGCTTGAGGTCGTCGGGAGTAAGTCCCATTTCCTTTACGGTTTCGCCTATGTAAGCCGCATAGGAAGGAGTGCAGCAGAGGATAGTTGTGCCCAGATCTCTCATAAACTGTATCTGTCTTTCGGTGTTTCCCGAGGACATAGGCAGGGTAAGACAGCCGACCTTGTGAGAGCCGCCGTTAAGTCCAGGGCCTCCCGTGAAAAGTCCGTAGCCGTAAGCTACCTGACATACATCTTCCTTTGTTCCTCCTGCAGCGACGATTGCTCTTGCGCAGCAGTCCTCCCAGAGATCAACATCGTGCTGAGTGTAGAATGCAACAACACGCTTGCCCGTTGTTCCGCTTGTGGACTGGATTCTTACGCAGTCGGAAAGGGGCTTTGCAAGCAGTCCGTAAGGGTAAGCGTCACGCAGGTCTGCCTTTGAAAGGAAGGGCAGCTTGTGCAGATCCTCGGTGGACTTGATATCATCGGGGGTAACTCCCTTTTCGTCCATCTTTTTCTTGTAGTAGGGCACATTCTCGTAAACGTGCTTTACCTGAGCCACAAGACGTTCGTCCTGAAGCTTCTTCATGTCCTCACGGGACATACATTCGATTTCTTTGTTCCAGTAGTTTTCCACTGTTTTAACCTCCGTGTAAAATATATTTTGGTCGGCGGATTATATACAGCCGCCGAGAATACCCTTATCCGAGTTGAAAATCCGCTCCATTTTCATCATTGTTAATGAACCGTCCTCGTTTTCCCTGACGGTGTAGCGGTATGTCTGCGATCTTACAAGATGAAAATCGTCCTCGTAATAATCTATGGTAATTGTACGGGTCTGCGATTCCTCGTCATAGCTTTCGTCGGAAAGATATCCGCATACCCAATAGGTTCCCCTTCCCGGGATCTCAACGGTGTCCGTTTCGGTATTGTAATATCCTGTTTCCTTTGTTTTCAGCGTGTCGGCAGAGAAGCCGTATATCCTTTTTAATGCTTCATCAAAATCTGAATATGACATTATGTAATCAAGTCCCGGATAATATCGCTTTGCGCATATCATTGCGTTAAACACTGCCTCCCCATAGCTTTCGCCGTATGGAGAAAGATCGGGATAGGAAAAATCCGTGACCTCATCGCCGAGGAACAGGTCGCTGAAATATGCCGTGAAGGTGTTGCAGAAATTGAGATATTCCTTCTCTTCACCGTAATAGGGCAGCAGACGTTCCTCGTCAAGCTCACCCACCCTTCTCAGCGGCAGAAATGCCCTGTCCTCGCCGGGGGTATAGATGAACAGATAGTCAGCCGTACCCACGGGGACTTCATCAACAGAGCTTTCGGAAATATCCAGCGTTACAGTTGCCTCATATCTGTAATCTTCGTATTTCTCGTCAACTACAGACCAGCTTTCCACCTTTATGTTTTCAAGGCGGCGTGAAGCATATTCATATCCGTTGTTTTCAACATACGGTATTCCGCCCGATGCCGAACATTCAAGCATTGCCTTGATTTCCGTCCGTGCCTGAGCAACCGTGCTTACTTCATATTCATTAATGCCGTCAAGACTCATGGGAAATTCGGGGATATCCTTTGTTATCTCATAAACGACCTTGTTATCGGGCGCAGGCTCCTGAGGGATAACAATTATCCCTTCGGTTTCGAGAGAATCGCTTTCTTCGATAACTGCTTCCGTTGATATTTCTGGTTCGGTTGATATCTCGGTTTCCTCTGTTTCTTCCGTTACTTCGGACTCTGAGCTTTCCGTTACAGAAACTTTACTCACAGTATCTTCCGAAACGGAAGAAGCTTCGGGAATATTATCGGATTCGCTTCCACAGCCTGCAAGAAGAGTCAGGCAGAGGACTGCTGTAAGTATCGGACAGACCTTTCTCACGAAAACACCCTCTTTCCGTCAAGCGTTTCTTCCCAGTTCAAATGCCTTTTTGTTAAGCTCAAGGAATTTCGGGGGAACGCATTTTTCAATAGCGTCCTGCCAGAGCTTTTCTTCAAAATCCGTCTGCTTTGAAACAACGCCCATAAGTACAACGTTTGAAGCCTTTGCGTTTCCTGCTTCTTCGGCAAGGGCAAGAGCATCGACCGCAGTGACCTGAACTCCAAGCTCACCAAGCTTTTCTGCGATGTTTTCGGGGTAAACCGCATTTCCCGTAATAACGGGCATTGGGTCAAGCTGCTGAGTGGAGGTGATTATCTTTCCGCCCTTTTTAAGGTAGGGGAGCCACCTTGCGGCTTCAAGTATCTCAAAGCTGATGATAACGTCCGCTTCGCCCTTTTCGATAACGGGGGAGAAGACCTCATCTCCGTATTTAACGTATGTAACGACTGAGCCGCCTCTCTGTGACATTCCGTGGACCTCGGATACCTTAACATCGTATCCCTTGTCCAGCAGGACGCTTCCCAGCAGACGGGAGGCGAGAAGTGAGCCTTGTCCGCCTACTCCGACAATCATAATGGATTTGGTGTTCAATATAAAAACCGTCCTTTCGGTAAATATTATTCTGAAATTGCGTCAAAGCGGCATACTTCTCCGCATATTCCGCAGCCTACGCACTGTGTATGGTCTATGACAGCCTTGCCGTTTCTGATGGAAATTGCGGGGCAGCCAAGCTTCAGGCACATTTTGCAGCCCTTGCACTTGTCGGAAACTATCTTCAAAGCAGGCTTGTGCTTAACGTATTTAAGCAGCGCACATGGACGTCTGGAGATGATAACAGACGGCTCTTCCGCAGCAAGCTCCTCCTTTATAATAGCCTCTGTCTGAGCAAGGTCGTAGGGGTCGGTAACACGTACACGCTTTATTCCGAGAGCCTTGCAGAGCGCTTCCAGATCAACGGCTGCCGCAGGGTCGCCTTTAAGGTTCTTGCCCGTGGTGGGGTTCTGCTGATGTCCTGTCATGCCCGTGATGGAGTTGTCGAGAATGATAACGGTGGAGTTTGTGGCATTGTATGCAATGTTTACAAGTCCCGTCATACCGCTGTGCATAAAGGTGGAATCACCGATAACAGCAACGGTGGTTTTTTCAGCAGCCGCACCTCTTGCCTTGTTGAAGCCGTGGAGAGCGGAAACCGAAGCACCCATGCAGATAGTCGTATCCATGGAGCTGAGGGGTGCGGAAGCGCCGAGAGTGTAGCAGCCGATATCGCCCGAAACGGTTATCTTGTTCTTTGCAAGGCAGTAGAAAAGACCTCTGTGAGGACATCCTGCGCACATAACAGGGGGACGGACTGGAACACTTTCGCTGAAAGCTGCGTACTCGTTTGTTCTGCCGAGTATCTTTTCGGCAATGATCGCCTGCGAAAGCTCTCCCACAAATCCGAAAAGCTCTTTGCCGACAACGTTCATTCCTATCTTTTTGCAGTGAGTTTCGATGATATCGTCAAGCTCTTCGATAACATAAACAGTCTTGTGCTTAGCGCAGAAATCCTTTATCAGGTCAACGGGAAGAGGATTTACAATTCCAAGCTTCAGATATGACGCATCGTTTCCGAGAGCCTCTCTTGCATACTGATAGCTTATTCCGCTTGTGATGATACCGATATCTCCGCCGTTTTCAACCACCTTGTTAAGAGGAGATGTTTCGGCATAGCTGCGGAGCTTTTCCGTCCTTTCCTCCACGAAAACGTGACGGGGACGTGCATTTGCGGGCATCATAACATATTTCTGAGGATCTTTCACATATTCCTTCTGAGCAGGTTCAACTCTGTCGCAAAGCTCCACTGCCGACTGTGAGTGTGCAACTCTTGTGCACATTCTTACGATAACGGGTGTGTCATATTCCTCGGAAAGGTCGTATGCTGCCTTTACGAAATCCTTGCATTCCTGAGAATCGGAAGGCTCAAGCATGAGCACCTTTGAGGCGATGGCATGGTGACGGGAATCCTGCTCGTTCTGTGAGGAGTGCATTCCCGGGTCGTCCGCAACAGCCATTACAAAGCCTGCGTTGACTCCCGAATAGGAGGCTGTGTAAAGAGGGTCGGCAGCAACGTTCAGTCCAACGTGCTTCATTGCGCAGAAGGAACGGGAGCCTGCAATTGAAGCGCCGATAGCGACCTCAGCCGCAACCTTTTCGTTGGGCGCCCATTCGGCGTAGATCTCGTCGTATTTAGCCGCACATTCGGTAATTTCCGTAGACGGTGTTCCGGGATAGCTGGAAGCAACGGTAACGCCCGCTTCGTAAAGACCTCTTGCAAAGGCGTCGTTTCCAAGCATAAGCTTTTTCATAGAATTACTTTCCTTTCATAAGTCGTGATCGGCAAGATATGCAATGCCGATTTCTCATCTATTCCAAATATAGTCAAGATAAACATATTATAACACATCGCAAACTATTTTTCAACTCAAAAACAACAAAAAAAGAGTTTTTATGTTGAAAAAAATTTATAAAATCAGGTATGCTGCATCAAGATAAAATTAAAATCCGATTAATTTTATGTATATTTGGTGATAACAAGCTGAAAAGAAGGTCAAATCCCTTGACGAGCGGATTTCGGGGTGTTAATATATGTATATGAACCAAAGTATGAACAGGGGGAAATGATATGACGCAGGATCCTTACGCAGTTCTGGGACTGAATTACGGCGCTTCCGAAGAAGATGTGAAAAAGACCTACCGTAAGCTTGTAAAACAGTATCACCCCGACCTTCACCCCAACGACGAGGCTGCCGCAAGGAAAATGAGCGAGATAAATGCGGCATATGAGCAGATAAAATCGGGTGACGTTCATAATTATTCGCAGCAGGCGCAGAGCGGCTATTCCACTTACCAAGATGCCCAATACGGGGGAAGAGAGTACAGCGAGGAGGATCTCGGCGGATTTGCGGATTTTGAGGAGTTTGCAAAATTTTTCGGCGGCTTTTATTCAAGCGGCTATTCGTACGACCGCCCAAGGCAGACCCAAAGCCAATATTCGCCTGTGCTGACATATATAAATTCGGGCTATTATAAAGAAGCGGTGACATGTCTGAACAACATGGATACCGCCTATTCCGAGCCGCAGTGGTATTATTACAGCGCCGCAGCAAATTACGGGCTGGGCAATATGCAGACAGCTCTTGAGCATGGGGAAGAAGCGGTAAGGCTCGACCCGGGCAACAGTGCTTATGCCGAGCTTCTTGAGCGGATAAGCAGCGGTTACGGTCAATACGGAATGAGCGGAAGAGGCTTCACGATAAGACGGCGCAGAAGTTTTTCGTTCATTAATGTATTGCTGTGGATACTTATTATCCGCATGATATTCAGATTCATTTTCTTCATATAACTTAAGTTGGGAGAATTGCTATGGAAAAATTAAGGTACAAGCTTGCAGGATTTATGTACGGAAGAAACGGCGCAGACAGCCTTTACAAGGCTCAGGCGGCAGGGTATATCGTTCTGGCGCTGATAAATATTTTTGCCCGTTCCGCTGTTGTGAGCGTTATAATGTGGGCGCTGTTCATATGGAGCATGTTCCGCTTTTTCTCCAAAAATCTGAATAAGCGCAGGGAGGAGAACAGAGCTTTTCTTTCGGCGGCAGCAAAGGTCAAGCAGTTTTTTGTTCTTCGGAAAAACATGCTGAGGGATATTAAGACACACGTTTACAAAAAGTGTCCTCAGTGTCATAAAATGCTCAGACTGCCAAGAAAAAAGGGAGAGCATACAGTAAACTGTCCCTGCTGTCACAACAGCTTTTCGGTAAAGATCAGGTGAATGCAATAAGACCTCTTTGATTTGATGCTTTTCGTCATTTCAAAGGGGTCATTATGACGTATAGGAAAGGATAGATATTGTTTATGAACAACTCCGATAAGGTTGAGCTTTTTGAAAGGAAGCCTATCCCTGCGGCGGTAATGACACTTTGTGTCCCCACAATAATCAGCTCTCTTGTTATGGTCATATATAATCTGGCGGATACATATTTTGTGGGAATGCTGGGCAGTGCCGTGGAAAATTCGGCGGTAACGCTGGCAGCTCCTCTGCTCCTTGCATTTAACGCAGTTACCAATCTGTTCGGTGTGGGAAGCTCAAGCATGATGAGCAGAGCCTTGGGACAGAAGGATTATGACACAATAAGACGAAGCTCGGCATTCGGTTTTTACTGTTCGCTCATATTCGGGGTGATCATCTCCGCAGGCTATTCCGCTTTTAAAACGCCGATACTTTCCGTTCTCGGAGCGGACTCCCTGACCGTTTCGGCGACCGCAGAATATCTTAAATGGACTACCTCCTTCGGTGCAGTTCCTGCTATACTCAATATTGTGATGGCATATATGGTGCGCTCGGAAGGCTCGTCGCTCCATGCAAGCGTCGGAACGATGAGCGGCTGTCTGCTCAATATTATCCTCGACCCGTTCTTCATTCTTCCGCAGTTTCTCGGCATGGGCGCTGCAGGAGCGGGACTTGCGACCTTTATTTCAAACTGTGTCGCCTGCGTATATTTCTTTGTTTTCCTGTACATCAAGCGTGGAAAGACATTCGTTTGCATAAGCCCAAAAATGTTCCGACCCGACAGGCGTATCGTAAAGGACGTCTGCGGAGTGGGTATCCCTGCCGCCGTGCAGAACCTGCTTAATGTAACGGGAATGACCGTGCTGAATAATTTTACGGCGGCTTTCGGTTCTTCCGCCATTGCCGCAATGGGTGTGGCTCAGAAGATAAATATGATACCCCTTTATATCGCCCTCGGCTTTTCTCAGGGCATAATGCCCCTTGTAAGCTACAACTATTCATCGGGAAACGCCGAGAGAATGAAAAAGTCCATAACCTTTTCCGCCGCCATTGCGATCGGCTTCATGGCTGTTGTGACCGTATTTTACTATCTCCTTTCCGACAGCCTTGTAGCCATGTTTATCAAAAACAGCGAGGTTGTGGAATACGGTTCGGCGTTTCTTCACGGAATGTGCCTCGGACTGCCGTTTTTGTGCATGGATTTCCTTGCGGTGGGAGTTTTTCAGGCGTGCGGAATGGGCGGGAGATCTCTTGTGTTTGCAATAATGAGAAAGATCATTCTGGAGATACCTGCCCTCTATGTGCTTAACCGCCTTTTCCCCCTTTACGGTCTGGCATATGCTCAGTTCACCGCCGAGGTCATTCTTGCGGCTGCGGCTGTTATATCCCTTGCCTGCATTTTCAGAAAAACGGGTAAGACTCAGTCGGAAGCTGTCCCGGTAAGTGACGAAACTGCCTGCGAATAGACGCTCCCCTTGATTTGATACTGATCTTTGTCTGTTATCATATGAAGCGGTTTGCTCTGCCGCATAATTTGTGATTTTTTGGAAGAAATGTACGAAATTCGGTTGACGTGCAGAAAAAAATGTGGTACAATGGTTATAATAGTGATATAATGTATGAAAGTGTTTCTGCGTGAGGAAAAAAGCATTTTCGGAGCTTTTTACGGACACGGTATGAGCATGGGGCTTCCGTGACGGTTTTATCAAGATACGGATCTTTGTTCGGGTCAATGACAGGGGATGTGTTTTAAATGGATAGTTCGGAAAAAATCGTGAATAAAAAGAAAAATACATTTATCGGGATCTGTCTGTGCAAAATACAGGAAAGCTTTCAGACGGATTTTGTAAAGGCTGTCGCAAAGCGTGCGTATGAATACGGCTTCAAGGTCATAATATATAATTCGTTCGCCGACCTCTATTATAAGGACGGATATACCCTCGGAGAGGCGAAGATATTTGATGTCATAGATTTCGATATGCTGTCGGGACTTATCCTCCTTCCCGAAACCATGAAGGACAAGGACATGGTCGAGAAGCTTGTCAGCAAAGCTCATGAGAAAAATGTGTTTGTCGTTACGGCAGATTACCGTATCGACGGCTGCTACAATATTATGTTTAACTACCGTTCGGCGTTTGAGGCTATAGTAAGGCATGTTATCGAAAAGCACGGCTGCAGAACGATAAATATGGTGGCAGGCATAAAGGGCAACGATTTTTCCGAGGAGAGAGTTTCCTGCTTTAAAAAGGTTCTCCTTGAGTACGGCATCGAGCCTGAGGAGGACAGGATACTTTACGGCGATTTCTGGGCAGATCCCACGGAAAAAGCCTTCGATGAATTTATGGCAAAGGGTCTGCCTTTGGGTGACGCATTCCTTTGCGCAAACGATTCAATGGCAATGACGATATGCAGCAAGCTTGCAAAATGCGGTTACAGCGTTCCCGAAGACGTTATTGTTACAGGCTTCGACGGGATATTTGCGGAGCAGTTTCATATCCCAAGACTTACCACAGCCAAGCAGGATACGGAGCTTGCCGGTGAGAAGGCGGTGGACGCAGTTGCGGCTCATATTTCGGGACGTGACGTGGGCAGCTTATGTCTTGTTGACCACAAGGTCGCATGGACTCAGTCCTGCGGCTGCAAGCCTATTGATTACCGTGAGGCAACGGGAAACATTACTCCGCTTTTTGAAATGGTCACCGACGAGGAATATTTTGACGAATATATGTCCTCCTTCTGTACCCAGACTTCAAAGGCAAACGGTCTTGACGAACTGGCAGAATGCGTAAACAGGCATTTGAATCCCTTCCACTGGTATTACATCTGCATTGTGCTGGAAAACGATTTCATGAATCTTTACGATACATGCGAAATGTTTGAACCGAAGGAAAACAGCGGCAATGCACGCCGTCTGATCTTCCTTCAGAACGATGACGAGAAATACACCAAGTCCTATTATTCGGACAAAGAGCCTGACAGACTGCAGAGAGCATATGACAAATACAATGTTTTTGTAAGCTGGGCGATACATTTTCAGGAAAAGAATATCGGATTTGTTACATCTGCGCTCAGCACAGGCTGCGACGGGCTTAAAAGCAATGCCGATTTCAAGCACCTTGCCAAGTTTTCAAGGAATCTGAACCATGTCCTTGAAATAGCAAACGCTCAGGCAATGCAGAAAAAGGTCATCGCACGGCTGCAGGATCTTTATATCCGTGATTATGTTACGGGACTTTATAACCGCAGAGGATTTTATACCGAGATAAACAGATTTGTTACCGAAACTCAGCTGAATAAAGACGGGAACAAGTATCTTATCGTTATTTCCGTGGATATGGACGGACTCAAGCAGATAAACGATACCTACGGTCATGCCGAGGGCGACATTGCCATAAAGACTATTGCAAACGCACTGCTTTCCTGCTGGGGCGAAAACGAGATATGCTCCCGTTTCGGCGGAGATGAATTTATGGTCGCAAGCATATGCAGCGGAGATCCCGAACGTAAGAGCGAGGAGCTTGTTTCAAAGATGCGGTCTTATCTTGACGCCGCCAATGCCACGACAGAAAAGCCGTATGTTGTTAATTGCAGCTTCGGAGCTTTCAGCAAAAAGATCGCAGATGATTTTTCCGTTGACGACCTTATCAAATCGGCGGACGATCTGATGTACAAGGAAAAGGCAAAGCATAAGCAGGGCAAATACCGCAGCAAGCCGAGAAAATGAGAACCTGTCTTCACAAGCATATGCGCACGTCTTTTCGGCAAATTTTGCCGCAGA
>JBJERW010000034.1:0-8149 GCA_051882475.1 Huintestinicola sp.
CTTGACCCCTGCAAGCCTTTGGAAAAGGCTTGAGCGAAACTTTTGCTCCGATTAGTAACTATAGTATATTATGCTATCTTACTTTTTTGACAAATCAAACCGCCGCAGGTGAAAATCTGCGGCGGTTAAAGTTTATATTAAATCCCGTTATCAGTTTCCGTCATATTCGACTATTCTTACGGATTCCATCATTACCTGTGAAAGAGGCTTGTCGTTTTCGTCCGTTTCGACTTCGGCTATCTTTCTTACAACGTCCATTCCCTCGAATACCTGTCCGAAAACGGTGTATCCTCCGTCAAGCATAGGTGTGCCGCCCTTTTCAAGGTACATCTGCTTTACGTTTTCGGGAAGCTGAATGTTTGTTTCGTCAAAGGAGGTGTAGTAGGTGATGTTGCCGTTTCCGTCGGACTTTCCTCCGTAGTATACAAAATCGTCGGGAGTGTTTACGATATAGAACTGGCTGCCGTTTGTATCGGTTGAGCCGCTGTTTGCATAGGCAACTGCGCCGCTGAAGTGGTAAAGTCCTTCGGGGATACCTCCGTCAAAGCTTCCGCCCCACATACTGCTGCCGCCTGTGCCGTTTCCTCTGGGGTCGCCCGTCTGGTTCATGAAGTCCTTGATAACACGGTGGAAGATTATCTCGTCATAGTAGTTCATTTCCGCAAGACCGATGAAGTTCTCAACAGCCTTGGGTGCTGCTTCGGGGAAAAGCTTTATCTTTATCGTGCCGTAGTCCTTGACCTCGATAACGGCTATCTTTTCGCCTATTTCGGGAGCTGTGAAATTGAGTATCTCCACATCTTCAAGGACCTGAGCTGTGGTGTCCTCCGCTGCGGTGTCGGTTTCCTCCTTGGAGGAGCAGCCGCCGAAAGCGCCCGAAAGCATTACTGCCGCTGCAAAAACTGCGGCAAATTTTTTTGTTTTGTCAGCTTTGAAAATCATTTTGGAAAATTTCCTTTCGTTTTATAGTATTTCCCTTTTGTCCTTTATCATGATCTCCTGCGGTCAGTCATCGCTGTGTTCGCCCACAACGGACACCTTGAGCATATTTGTTTTGCCCGCAACGCCCAGAGGAATACCTGCCGTGATGACTGTAGTATCGCCCTTTTTCAGCAGACCGCCTGTCACGGCTGCTTCGATCGCACCGTCGAGAAGATCGTCGGTATTGCTTTTTTCGCCCATGATAAGCGGAATTACTCCCCATGACAGGTTCATCTGACGGAGAACCGTTTCATCGGGGGTACAGCCGATTATCGGGCACGCAGGGCGGAATTTTGAAAGCTGCTTTGCGGTGCCGCCTGTTTTTGTCACGGTAACTATCGCCGCTGCGCCCAGATCGTGGGCGGTGGTAACGGCTGCGTGGGAGATAGCATTTGTTATCCCCTTGTCAGGCTCGGCAGGACGCATGCGCAGTCTTCCGACGTAGTTTATGTCGTTTTCGGTGGTTTCGGCAATGAGAGCCATTGTCTTGACCGCCTCAACGGGGTGCTTGCCTGCGGCGGTTTCGCCGCTGAGCATAATTGCGGAGGTGCCGTCATATATTGCATTGGCAACGTCCGTTATCTCCGCACGGGTGGGACGGATATTTGTTATCATGGACTCAAGCATCTGTGTGGCAGTAATGACCTGCTTTCCTGCATTGTAGCCCTTGCGGATAATGTCCTTCTGAATGGCGGGTATCTGCTCAAAGGGTATCTCCACGCCCATATCTCCTCGTGCGACCATTATTCCGTCGGAAACCGCAAGTATCTCGTCGATGTTTTTCACACCGTCCATGTTCTCTATCTTGGCGATTATCCTCGGTGTGCTCCAGCCGAGGCTCTTGATGAATTTTTTCAGATAATCAACATCGGCTGCCGTGCGGACAAATGAAGCGGCGATGAAGTCAAAGCCCATTTTGCTGCCGAATTCAAGGTCGTTCATATCCCTTTCGGAAAGGTAGGGCATGGAAAGCTCCACCCCGGGGACGTTTATGCCCTTGTTGTCGGAAATCTCTCCGCCGTGGACGACTGTTGTGTGTATCTCGCTGCCCGAAACGGACTCGACTTTAAGTTCCACAGCACCGTCGTTTATGAGGATAGCTGTTCCTTTTTTTACATCGTGAGGAAGTCCTTTAAAGGAGATGGAAGCTATCTCCTCGTCGCATATCCTGTCCTCGGTGGTCAGCGTATATGCTGCGCCGTCCTCCAGGACAACGTGTCTGCCGTTTTCAAACTTGCCTATTCTTATTTCGGGACCCTTGGTGTCAAGAAGAGTTGCTATGGGAAGTCCCAGCTCGCTTCTGAGCCTGCAAACCTGCTCGAAGCGCTGCTTGTGTATTTCGTAATCGCCGTGGGAGAAGTTGAACCTTGCAACGTTCATGCCTGCAAGCATTATCTCACGGAGAATATCGTCGTTGTCCGTTGCAGGACCTATGGTGCATACTATCTTTGTTTTGCGCATTATGCTCATCCTTTCCTTGGAGAGAAAATGATCTCATTCCCTGCGTCACGGACGGCGGATAGGTGCAATACCGTTACGACGGGAAATCCAGCAGCCTGAGCGCTATAGTGAAGTACAGCAGCATAGAGCAGCTGTCCACCACCGTGCTGAGGAGAGGCGCCGACATTATCGCAGGGTCGAGATGTATTTTTTTGGCGATCATAGGCAGCATACAGCCCATGAGCTTCGCCATTATCACCGTACCTATGAGAGTAAGTGAAACCACAGCCGCAACGCTTACAACGTTTGGCTGATCCTGATAGAAAAGTATTATGCGGAAGAAATTTACAAGGCTGAGGATAACTCCGCATATTATGGCTATCCTGAATTCCTTGAACACTACCTTAAGAAAATCCTTGGGGCGTATCTCGTCCATTGCCATGCCCTGAATGACCATTGTGGAGCTTTGGGAGCCGCTGTTTCCTCCCGTTCCCATGAGCATAGGCATGAAGGATACAAGCAGGGGTATTGCGGCTATCTGCGCTTCAAAATGGCTGGTTATGGCTCCTGTGAGGGTAGCCGAAAGCATAAGCACCAGCAGCCAGATAATTCTGTTTCTCGCATGCTTCCATACGCTCGTTTTGAAGTAGCTTTCTTCGCTGGGGACAACGGCGCTCATGATGGACATATCCTCCGCATTCTCTTCACGGATAACGTCCATGGCGTCGTCGAAGGTGATGATACCGACTATTCTGTCCTCGGTATCCACAACGGGCAGTGCGGCAAGGTCGTACTTTGCGAAAAGATTCGCAACTGCTTCCTGGTCCTCATGAGTGCCCACGCTTATCACGTTCTGATCCATGATATCCTCAATGGATTTATCCTCATCGGTGACAAGCATATCAAGCAGCGTGACCGTTCCCACAAGCTTTCTGCAGTCGGTCACGTAGCAGGTGTAAACTGTTTCCTTCACAAGTCCGACGCTTCTGATGCGCTCGAATGCCTCTTTTACCGTGTCCTCTCTGCTGAAATACACAAACTCGGTGGTCATGATAGAGCCTGCGCTGTCCTCGGGATAGTGGAGCAGCTCGTTTATCTGCTTTCTCGTGGCGGGGTCTGTGTTTTTCAGTATTCTCGATACAACATTGGCGGGCATTTCCTCGATTATATCGACCGTATCGTCAAGGAAAAGCTCGTCGATGACGTCTTTGAGCTCTTTGTCGGAAAATGCATTGATGAGTATCATCTGCATATCGCTGCTCATGTATGAAAATGCTTCGGCGGCAAGCTCCTTGGGGAGTATCCTGTAAATGAGAGTAAGCTCTCTTTCACCGAATTCGTCCTGCTCGTCGATAAGCTCGCCCAGCAGCTGGGCGATGTCCGCAGGATTCATTTCCTGCATGGCTTTTTTCAGCTGCACAAAGGCTCTGTGCTTTACCAGAACCACAGCTTCGTACTTTTCCAAATGTATCCCTCCGTTTTTTTGTTTTATTGGGAGGGCATGATACTGTTAAAGCGGTTTTCTCTGCCTTCGGAATGATGTTATGAATACGCATCGTCCGCAGACAGAGCGACTTCGTGGTATCACGCCGCTGTTACTTCCCGTATCCATAATCTCACTTCCTTGTCAGAATATTTCGGGACTTTCAGAAAGTCCCACGGAGTATATTATACTTCAATTCAGGCTCAAAGTCAATCAATTCAGAAAATTTTACTCATTTTTTGCAATTCACTCATGATGCTCCGTCAAATATCCGATCTTTTATCGGCAAATGTCACAACGGAAGGTTTTATGGCATAGAAAATGTGCAAATATTTTAGTGAAACAAATGCAATAATTGTTGTAAATGTATCACAAAATCGGTTGAAATGCGTTGAAAGTAATGATATAATTAATACAAATATATATGGAAACGATTGCTTCGCATTATTCAGCGTTTCCGTATGCTCTCTGACCAACCTACAGACAAAAGCGGCAGAGAACCATATAAGAACAAAAGTTGAGCAGTCAGCCGATATTATTATGCTTGAAAAATCGGTCAATATTTACTTGTCGGGCGGAGGCAGATAAAATGAAAGATAAAAACAGACTTACGATAGGATTCATGATCCACCACCTTGATAACGATTACTCAAAGACCCTTTTGAAGGGCGCAGTTTCGGCTGCGGAGGATTCGGACGTTAATCTTGTGATATTTCCGGGACGTTCGCTGAACAGTCAGCTTGACGACAGGAAATATACCGCTTACGAATATCAGAACAATGTCATCTACAGCTATGCTTCCTGCAAGAGCCTTGACGCTCTGATAATTTCCGCAGGCACTCTCGGCTCCTTTGTCACAAAGGAGGAGTTCAAAGCGTTTGTTGACGGCTTTGAGGATCTGCCTGTCATAACCACCGAAAACAAGGTCAGAGGATATCCCTGCATACGCCTTTCGGGCAGCGGAATAAAGGATATCATAAACCACCTTATAAAACAACACGGCAGAAAGCACATCGCATTCGTGTCGGGACCCAAGGGAAATGCCGACGCTGACGAAAGGCTTGAATATTACAAGGAGGCTCTTGAAGAAAACGGCATGGAATACGACCCCGAAATGGTCGCATACGGCAAGTTTTCCGAATACTGCGTGGATATCGTCGGCGACCTTATCGACAGGAACATGGGAAAGATAGACGCTATCTGCTTTGCAAACGATATGATGTGCAAGGGCGGCTACAAGGCTATCGAAAAGAGAGGACTGAAGATCGGAAAGGATATTGCCGTTACGGGATATGACGATTCCGAGATCGCTTCATGGCTCAAGCCTGCACTTACAACAGTCCGTGCGGACGCTTCAAAGCTTGGATACAGTGCCGTTAAGGAGGCTATAAAGCTTGTGCGGACGGGCGAGTCGGAGGATATTCTCAGCCTGAGATCATCTCCCGTGTTCAGACGTTCCTGCGGCTGTGCGGCTCTGTTCAACGGAACAAATGTTATGCTTGACAGCGTTATCGGCAGCTCTGCTCCCGAAAAAACAGCTTCCATGATACTTTCCGAATATATCCCCGATTCTCCGCAGGGGTACAATTTCAAGTCGGCGTTAGAAGAGCTGAAGGATTTTATGATAAAGATACTTGAGTTTGCTTCAAACAGCGGTGCTGACCCCTCGGAGCTTAAAAGCGCAAACTACCGCAGTATTATTACGGCTCTTGCGGATAAGGGTATCTTTGAATGTATTTCAGCCGATGTGCTTATAAACATTATCAAGGCACTGCAGTATTCCGCCGTAAAGATGTGCGGCAGCGACAGCGGCAGAATAGTCGCTTTATACGACACTATGGAATACTGCCTTGAAATAATCGCAAGCCGCACCCTTACCATGCATTACAGCAAAATGGACGACCTGACCTTCACTCATTTCCTTATCAGCAACATCACCAAGGACATGACCATATACGGCAGCGACGAGGAAAAGTGCTATTTCTCCATCGTCAACAACCTTTACCGCATACATATGGCGAGCAGCTACATTTATACATATTCCGAGCCGATTATCCATACGAACAAAATGGAATGGCGGCTGCCCGAAACTATTCAGCTGAAAGCTTATCATGACGGCGACAGGCTCACCGCTCTTACGGGGGACGCCCAGCAGATACTGTCATCGGATTTCTTCTGCAACGACCATACTCCCACACGCCGCAGGACAATGATCGTTTCGCCCCTTTTCATGAACGAGGAGCAGTACGGCATTATTGTCAGTGAGCTGGAATATGAGTATTTCCCGTACATCTATTCGGTAACGCCTCAGATATGCACGGCGATAAAGCTCACAAAGCTTGTGGGACAGCTTGAAAGCTCTCTCGACGCCGCTCAGTACAGGAACAATCTCCTTAACCGCATATCCATGTGCGACGAGCTGACGGGCGTTTACAACCGCAGAGGCTTCTATGAATTTACCAACAGGATATTCCGTGCTCCCGAAAACGAGGGCAAGCACGCTGTCCTTATCTTCGGTGACCTTGACAATCTGAAAAAGATAAACGACAGCTTCGGTCACGACGACGGAGATTACGCTATCACAAGCGCCGCAAGCTTCCTAAAGAGCGGTCTGCGGCACACCGATATTGTGGCAAGGATAGGCGGAGATGAATTTGCAGCTTTCGCTCTCTGCGAGGATCAGAACATTATCCGTTCGATACCCGAAAGAATAAAAAATATCGCAAAGTTCCATAATCTCAAGAGCAGCAAGCCCTATAACGTTACCATAAGCATCGGCACTTACGAGCTTGACTGCAATCCCGAGCACGGCATTCAGGCATACATGGACAAGGCGGACGCTGCCCTTTATGCGGACAAGAAGAACAAGAACCCCGACATTATGAAGGCTGATTTTGCCCATGAATAAGGAGAGAATATGCAAAACGTCAATCTCATAACGGTAGGAAAGCTTAAAGAAAGCTATCTTCGGGACGCATGCGCCGAATATATAAAACGGCTGGGGGCGTACTGCAAGCTTAAGGTCATAGAGCTGCCCGAAAGCCGTCTGCCCGACGACCCTTCGGAAAAGGAGATATCCGCAGCTCTGGACAATGAAGCAAAGCTTATAAGCGGATATTTCAAGACCGACTGCGCAAACATTGCCATGTGCATTGAGGGAAAGCAGCTGTCCTCGGAAAAATTTTCCGAAAGGCTGGTAAAATTCGGCGTTGACGGAAAAAGCACCCTTAATATTATCATCGGCAGCTCCTTCGGTATAGCCGAAAGCATAAAAAAGTCAGCGGATATGAGGCTTTCCATGTCCGAAATGACCTTTCCGCATCAGCTTGCAAGGGTAATGGTCCTTGAACAGCTTTATCGGGCGTTTTCCATTGCGTCCGGCGGAAAATATCACAAGTAATCGCTTGTTAAAAAAATAACGATTTTTGTGAACAGACCGTTACAAATATTTCGGGACAAATATGTGCATATTACATATTGCAATATTATGCGTAAGCTTGTATAATAAAAGATGGACTGCGATCAAGGAGCAGTTCATCGGTATTGTATCTATAAAAATGGAATAAAATGCAAGTTCAAGAAAAGTGAGCAAAGGATGGTAATTGGTTAATGTTAAAGGCAATCGGTTCCCGGGTAGACCTTTCTGACCCAAATGCAACAGAGTATAACAAGCTTGTTTCAGACCTCCTTGACAATGATGTGGTACTTAAAATGAAAGAGTTTACCCATCACGGCACGACGACATGCTATCAGCATTGCCTGAATGTTTCGTACTACAACTATGTTTTCTGCAAGCTGCTTTCCCTTAATGCAAGGGCAGGAGCAAGAGCAGGACTTCTTCACGACCTTTTTCTTTACGATTGGCACACATATGTTCGTCCCGAAGGGGAAAGACTTCACGGATTTACCCATGCGGGCACGGCTCTTGCCAATGTTAAGAAGCATTTTGAGATAACCGAAATGGAGAGCGACATTATCGAAAAGCATATGTTTCCGCTGAATCTTGCGCTGCCGAGATACAAGGAAACCGTTGTTATCATAATGGTAGACAAGCTGTGCGGCGCTATGGAGGTTATCGCCGGCTGGAAGAACAAGATAAAAGGCGCTGTTTCGGCACGCAGACATTCTTCCGAAGTTAAATAAAAAAACAAGTATTATACAAAACCGTTTCCGATAATTTGTCGGGAGCGGTTTTGATTTTTAATTGACTTTATACGGCGGAGATTGTATAATTATATAAAGCAA
>JBJERW010000034.1:8249-45338 GCA_051882475.1 Huintestinicola sp.
GTTTTGATTTTTAATTGACTTTATACGGCGGAGATTGTATAATTATATAAAGCAAGTATGTTTTTGCGTGACGAAAGAATATTATTTTTACGGACAGAGGAGGCAGGCTGAGCCTGCACGCAACCGTTTCATAGTTTACTGTGGCGGCAAAGTTCTTGGCTCGGTAACGTGGCAGGATATTGACCGACAAGTTGGAAGCAGGCTGAGCCTGCACGCAACCGTTTCATAGTTTACTGTGACGGCAAAGTTCTTGGCTCGGTAACGTGGCAGGATATTGACCGACAAATCGGAGGCAGGCTGAGCCTGCATGCAACCGTTTCATAGTATATTGTGGCGGCAAAGTTCTTGGCTCGGTAACGTGACAGGATATTGACCGACAAATCGGAGGCAGGCTGAGCCTGCATGCAAATATATCAGAAATGAAAATATGTTTGTCACAAAATTAAAAAGGTAGTGCCAATATGTTTGTCACAAAATAAAAATTTTAAAAAGGCAGTGCCAATATGTTTGTCACAAAATAAAAATTTTAAAAAGGTAGTGCCAATATGTTTGTCACAAAAATAAATTTTTTAAAAGGTAGTGACAAACAGCAAAAAATGGTTTATAATAATAAAAGCTGTATTTTTGAAAATCAGCTCCAATTTTTAGTTACTGTATGAAATATCCCCATGCAGTAAAAAAGAAAGGAATGTTCATTATCATGTCACAGACCCCAAAGAAGCCTTTTTACATTACGACCCCGATATATTATCCGTCGGGCAATCCCCATATCGGTCACTGCTATACTACGGTAGCATGCGACTCTATTGCCCGTTACAGACGAATGCAGGGATATGATGTGATGTTCCTTACAGGTACGGACGAGCACGGTCAGAAAATCGAGCAGAAGGCTGCCGAAAAGGGCGTTACACCTAAGCAGTATGTTGACGAGATCGTTGAGATATTCAAAAATCTCTGGTCATTTATGAATATAAGCTACGACAGATATATCCGCACTACAGACGATTATCATGTAAAGTCGGTGCAGACTATCTTCAAGAAGCTCTATGACAAGGGCTATATCTATAAGGGAGAATACTGCGGAAAATACTGCACCCCCTGCGAAAGCTTCTGGACAGAATCACAGCTTGACGAAAACGGCAAATGCCCCGAATGTCACCGTGATGTTATCGAAGCTAAGGAAGAGGCTTATTTCTTCAAAATGTCCCCCTTTGCCGACAGAATTGAAAAGCTCCTTACCGAAACGGATTATCTTCAGCCGAAAACAAGAGCCGTTGAGCTTGTAAACAACTTTATCCGTCCGGGACTTGAGGATCTCTGCGTTTCCCGTACATCGTTCAAATGGGGCATTCCCGTTACCTTTGACGAGAAGCACGTTATTTATGTATGGATAGACGCACTCAACAACTATATCACCGCTCTCGGCTACGAGAACGACAAATATGACGATTTCGAGAAGTTCTGGCCTGCGGACGTTCATATGGTCGCAAAGGATATCATGAGATTCCATGCTATCATCTGGCCCGCTATACTTATGGCGCTTGACCTTCCTCTGCCGAAGCATCTGGCGGTTCACGGCTGGATAACCTTCAACGGACAGAAGATGAGCAAGTCCCTCGGAAATGTTGTTGACCCTCTCGTTCTCGGCAAGCGTTACGGCGCAGACGCTATCAGATACCATATCCTTCGTGAAATGGCTCTGGGCGCAGACAGCTCGTTCTCCAACGAGATAATGATTAACCGCATAAATTCCGACCTTGCAAACGACCTGGGCAACCTTGTTTCACGTACCGTTGCAATGGTCATAAAGTATTTTGACGGAACTCTCCCCTCGGAAAGAGAGGCTGACCCTCTTGATGACGAGCTTATCAATATGGCGAAGGCTCTGAGGGACACTGTGGATACCTGCATCGACAATACTCAGCTGAATATTGCCCTTGCTGAGATATTCAAGGTGATCTCCCGTGCAAACAAGTATATTGACGAAACCGCTCCATGGATACTTGCAAAGGACGAGGCAAAGAAGCCAAGACTTGCTTCGGTGCTTTACAATCTTCTTGAAACTATCCGTATAACTTCTACTCTCCTCGCACCCTTTATGCCCTCCACAATGCCTAAGGTATGGGAACAGATAGGCGCAGGCAGCGATGATGTGACATACGAAAAGGCAAGCATTTTCGGTGCGCTCTCTGCAAATGTTACCGTTAAGAAGGGCGAGGTGCTCTTCCCGAGAATTGACGTTGACAAGGAGATAGAGGAGCTTAACGCTCATATTCTGGCAACCGCTCCAAAGCCTGCCGAGGAGGACGCCGACAAGGCAAATCTCGTTCCTATCGGAGAAACTATCGGCATTGACGATTTCTTCAGATCCGACCTGAGAGTTGCCGAGATCAAGGAATGCGAAAAGGTGCCCAAGTCCAAAAAGCTGCTTAAGCTCATGCTTGATGACGGCTTCGGCACAAGACAGGTGGTTTCGGGCATTGCAAAGTGGTATGCTCCCGACGACCTTATCGGCAAGAAGGTCATCGTTGTTGCAAATCTTTCACCCGCAAAGCTCTGCGGAGTTGAATCCAACGGCATGATAGTTGCCGCTTCCGTGGGCGAGGACGCAAAGGTCATCTTTGTGGATAAGGATATCCCCAACGGCAGCAAGCTTGGATAAGAATAATAATTTCACGTAAAAATGCGGACGGAGTAATGCGTTTCTCGGTTTTGGGAGGCATATGCTGCCGTCCGTTCTTTTTTAAGATTTATTTAAGCGCAGGGCGGTATAATTTGTTTATACTAAAAACCATCTATAAACTGTACAAAAAATCGAGCATAATCTTGCTTATATGGATCATGCGAAGATTTTTTGTTTACAGGTTAAATGGTTTTTAGTATTGTATGATATGAAAAGGAATGATAAGTAAATGAGGGTACTTATAGTTGAGGACGAAACAAGGCTTGCCGACGCTCTTGTGCAGATACTTATGAAAAACAAAATCACCGCCGACGCCTGCTACAACGGCATTGACGGTCTTGACAACGCACTTTCGGGGATATACGATGTTATAGTGCTTGATATCATGCTGCCCGGAATGAACGGGATAGATGTGCTCAAAAGCATACGCAGGGAGGGACTTAATGTTCCCGTGCTGATGTTTACCGCAAAGGACGATATTTCCGACAAGGTCAGGGGTCTGGACAGCGGCGCCGACGATTACCTTACAAAGCCTTTTTCCACCGAAGAGCTTCTTGCAAGGATAAGAGCGCTGGGCAGACGAAGCACCGCAGGGATAATAAACGATGACAGGGTATCATTTTCCGACGTTACCCTTGACCTTTCCACCTATGAGCTTTCCTGCGGAAAAAATTCCGTCAAGCTGGGACTTAAAGAATTTGCTATCATGGAGCTGCTCATTAAAAACGGCGGAAAGGTCCTCAGCAAGGAAAATCTTATCGTTAAGGTATGGGGATACGAGTCGGACGCCGAATACAACAACGTAGAGGTGTACATATCCTTCCTCAGAAAAAAGCTCAGCTTTATCAAATCAAAGGTGTCCATCAAGACTCTCAGGGGAGTGGGCTACAGCCTTGAACATGGAGAACAGGGGGATATGATATGATAAAAAAGCTTCGGCGGAGATTTCTTACCGTGCTTATGACCTTGCTCGTCCTGCTTATGGCAGGGGTTCTGGCGGCAATATATATTTTTATGTACAGAGCGGAGATGATAAGCTCCCGTCAGATAATGGATTTTGCCTTTTCCGCAAGCTTTTTCAGAAACGGTGCTCCCGACAGGGCAGCTGCTCCCGATGAACAGATACCCTTCGGTTCGGGGGAGAACGGTTCTTCCGAACCTGACGTAAAGGAGCGTGACTTCGACCCCGAAAGGGATATTCGAGTGGGACATGAGCGTTTTGCAGACTTTTCCTTCGGGAAAAACAATATGATGGACGGCTGGATAAGGGTAAAGCTGGACAGCGAGGGCAATACGGAAAATATTTTTTACAGTCAGATCAACCGCTACGATTCGGAGGAATATATTTCCGATGACCTTGAGAGCGCCGTTGAAGCGGCGGCGGAGAAGATAATCTCCGAGGGCGAGGACGAGGGAATGGTTTATTTTAACGATATTTCCTACCGCTTCGGAGTAAGGACTGCTGCTGACGGAAAGGGAAAGGTCGTGGTTTTCCTTGACAGAACATCGGAGATATTGACCCTTAACCGTCTGCTGATGATACTGTTTATAATTTTTGCGGCAGCGACGGCGGTGCTGTTCGTGCTCAGCTGGTTTCTTGCAAAATGGGCTGCCGCTCCCGTGGAGGACGCATGGAACAGGCAGAAGGTGTTCTTTTCCAATGCGTCCCATGAGCTGAAAACCCCCCTGACCGTTATTTCCGCAAATCTTGACGTTATCATGTCAAACTCTTCGGAAACTGTTGAGAGTCAGAAAAAATGGTTTGACTACATTAAATCCGAAGCGAAAAAAATGTCGGGGCTTATAAACGAGATGCTTTATATTGCAAGGGAGGACAGGGAAACCGACGAGGGTACGACGGTTATGACGGATTTCAACGTATCCGAAGCCGCCGAGGGGGCATGTCTTGCTTTTGAAGCTCTTGCTTTTGAAAAGGGAAAGACTATCGTGCAGAAGATAGAGCCTGATGTTTACCGAAAAGGCGACCATGAAAGCATTGTCAGGGTGATAAATATCCTGATAGACAATGCGGTTTCCCATTCGTCCCCTCAGTCGGAGATAGTTGTTTCGCTGAAAAAGCACAAGAACAAGGTCAAGCTTTCGGTGTCAAACAAGGGCGATGTTATCCCTGCAGAGGATCTTAACAGGATATTTGACCGCTATTATCGGACGGACGCTTCACGTAGCGCAGATACGGGCGGCTTTGGGCTTGGTCTTGCCATTGCAAAGACTATCATCGAAAAGCACGGCGGAACTATCTCTGCCGTAAGCGACGAGGAAAAGACCGAATTTACGGCGATATGGTAATATAACCCAATAATTTGTTATAATAAGGAAGCGCAGCGATTAGTTCGGCGCTTCCTTATTTCATTATTAAATATTTTCCCCGAATATGAAGATAATTATAAAAATACCCCTTGCAAATTAAAAAAATATGTTGTATAATAGGTCATGTCAGCGAAACATTTGTTTTGAAAAGGGAACGGGGGGAACGGAATGAGCAAGGTATCGGAAGGTGAAAAGGATATCGTCAATGCGGATATCATACAGCAGAAGTCGGACGGGATAATGGAAGAGGAGCTGTCGGAAATGATACGCAGCAAGCTTTCCGAGTATAAGTCCGACGGGGAGGAAGCTTCGGTCACGGAGGAGAGCGAAAAAGCTCCCCCGACTCCGAGAAAAAAGCCAAATCCCAACGAGGGACACCGTATGAGAATGAGGAAAAAATTCCTTGCTTCGGGATTTGAAGGCTTCGCCCCTCATGAGATAATCGAAATGCTGCTTTATTACACCGTTCCCAGAGCGGACACCAACAAAACGGCTCATGAGCTGATAAACCGCTTCGGCAGCATTGCGGGGGTGTTCAACGCCGATGTTTCCGAGCTTGAAAAGGTGAGCGGCGTTTCGGAAAATGCAGCTGTGCTGTTCAAGATGATACCTCAGATAGTGCCTGTGTACTATTCGGAAATGAACAGAAACGTTTCCTACAACAACACCGACAAGCTGAAGGAGCTTTTCAGACCCTATTTTGTGGGCGCAGGCTCGGAGGCGTTCTATATCGCCTGCTTCGACAACAGCCTGCGGCTGCTGAAGGTGGAGCGGATAAGCAGCGGCAGCGCAGCATTTACAAGCCTTGATATGCGGAAGATAATGGAATGTATCATCGGCACAGGCTGCAATATGGCGGCAATGGCGCACAATCACCCCGGAGCTTCACCCAAGCCCTCCGACGAGGATATTGCGGTGACAAGGAAGGTCTGTCAGATACTCGGCAGTATTGACGTGGTTCTGATGGATCATATCGTTGTGGGAGCGGATTCATCCTATTCCATGCGTGACTGCGGCGATCTGGGCATATTTGATTAAGTGAAAGGACATTATTATGGCTGTTGATAAAATTGTGATAAAGGGTGCAAGGGAGCATAATCTGAAAAACGTCGATCTTGAAATACCCCGTGACAAGCTTATTGTTATGACGGGACTTTCCGGTTCGGGAAAATCCTCCCTTGCTTTTGATACTATATATGCGGACGGTCAGCGCAGGTATGTGGAAAGCCTGTCCTCCTATGCAAGAATGTTTCTGGGACAGATGGAAAAGCCCGATGTTGATTCCATAGAGGGACTTTCTCCCGCAATTTCCATCGACCAGAAGACCACCTCGAAAAATCCCCGTTCCACAGTGGGAACGGTCACGGAGATATATGACTACTTCCGTCTGCTTTACGCAAGGATAGGAACCCCTCACTGCCCTGTCTGCGGCCGTGAGATAAAGCAGCAGACGGTAGATCAGATAGTTGACAGAATAACCGCTATGCCCGAAGGCACAAAGATACAGCTTATGGCGCCTATTATACGAGGCAGAAAGGGCGAGCATATAAAGGAGCTTGAAAGGGCAAGAAAATCGGGTTATGTCCGTGTAAGATGCGACGGGATAATCTACGACCTTTCCGAGGAGATAAAGCTTGAAAAGAACAAGAAGCATACTATTGAAATAGTAGTTGACCGTCTTGTTGTGAAAAAGGATATGGGCACACGTCTTGCCGACAGCATCGAAACCTGTTCCTCTCTTTCGGGGGGACTTGTGGTTTGCAGCGTGGCGGATGGAGAGGATATAACATTTTCTCAGAATTACGCCTGCCCCGAACACGGAGTATCGGTGGAGGAGCTTAGTCCGAGAATGTTTTCCTTCAACAATCCTTACGGTGCTTGTGAAAAATGTACGGGTCTTGGAGTGTTCCGCAAGGTTGACCCGTCAATGATAATCCCCAACCCCGAGCTTACTATTCGTGAGGGAGCTATTAAAGCAAGCGGCTGGAGCACCACCGATGAAAATTCCATAGGAATGATGTATTACAAGGGGATAGGTCAGTATTACGGAGTGTCCCTTGATACTCCCCTCAAAGACTGGCCCGAAGAGGCGTTTCATGCGCTCATGTACGGAACGGGAGATGTAAAGCTAAAGCTTCACCGTGCTACCGAATACGGCGGCGGAGTGTATTATCAGCCCTTTGAGGGAATAGTCAACAATCTTGAACGCCGATACAAGGAGAGCAATTCCGAATGGAGCAAGGCGGATATAGAGCAGTATATGTCCGAGGAGAACTGCCCCGACTGTCACGGGGACAGGCTTAAAAGGGAAGTCCTTGCGGTAACGGTGGGAGGACTTAATATCTCTCAGCTGACAAGCCTTTCGGTAACGGCGGCGCTGGACTTTTTCAAAAACCTTGAGCTTAACGAAACTCAGGCGTTTATTGCGGACGGGATAGTCAGGGAGATAAATGCAAGGCTCGGCTTCCTTAAAAGCGTGGGTCTTGAATACCTTACCCTTTCCCGTTCAGCAGGCACTCTTTCGGGAGGCGAATCACAGAGAATACGTCTTGCGACTCAGATAGGCTCCTGCCTTACGGGAGTGCTGTATATCCTTGACGAGCCTTCCATAGGACTTCATCAGCGTGACAATGACAAGCTTATTGCCACCTTGAAGCGTCTTCGTGACCTTGGCAACACTCTTATCGTTGTAGAGCACGATGAGGATACCATGCGTGCGGCGGATTATATCGTGGACGTGGGACCCTATGCGGGAGTTCACGGCGGCGAGATAGTTTGTTCGGGTACGGTGGACGATATCATGAAATGCGAAAAGTCCATTACGGGAGCATATCTCAGCGGAAGAAGAAAGGTTCCCGTTCCCGAAAAGCGGAGAGAAGGAAACGGCAAATTCCTTGCAGTAAAGGGAGCGGAAGAGAATAACCTGAAAAATATCGACGTAAAGATACCCCTCGGCACATTCAGCTGCGTGACGGGCGTTTCCGGTTCGGGAAAATCCTCTCTCGTAAATCAGATAATCTACAAGCATCTTGCGGCAAAGCTCAACAGGGCAAAATGCAGGGCAGGCAAGTTTGATTCAATGGAAGGACTTGAATATCTCGACAAGGTCATCGCCATAGATCAGTCGCCTATCGGCAGGACTCCCCGTTCAAACCCTGCCACATACACGGGAGTTTTTAACGATATCAGAGAGCTTTTTGCAGGCACTAACGATGCCAAGATGAAGGGCTACACATCGGGAAGATTTTCCTTCAACATCAAGGGAGGACGCTGCGAAGCCTGCGAGGGCGACGGCATAATCAAGATAGAAATGCATTTCCTGCCCGATATTTACGTCCCCTGCGAGGTCTGCAAGGGCAAAAGATACAACCGTGAAACTCTTGATATTAAGTTCAAGGGAAAGTCCATTCATGATGTTCTGGAAATGACGGTTGACGAGGGCGTGGAGTTCTTCGAGAATCAGCCGAAGATCGCAAGAAAGCTGAAAACATTGCAGGACGTAGGTCTTGGATATATAAAGGTAGGTCAGCCTGCCACAACTTTGTCGGGAGGCGAGGCGCAGAGAGTAAAGCTTGCAACGGAGCTTTCAAAGCGTCCTACGGGAAAGACTATTTATATCCTGGACGAGCCTACTACGGGACTTCATACGGCGGACGTCCACAAGCTCATAGAGGTGCTTGAATGCCTTGTTGAAACGGGAAATACCGTTCTTGTGATAGAGCATAATCTGGACGTTATCAAAACGGCGGACTATATCATTGACCTTGGTCCCGAGGGCGGCGACAGGGGAGGAAATGTTGTTGTATGCGGCACTCCCGAAGAGGTTGCAAAATGCAGTGAAAGCTACACGGGCAAATATCTTAAGCCGCTTCTTAAAAAGTAACGCTGTGATATCTCATTATCACATGAATTTTACGGAAAATCATTGAATATCCTGTAAAAATGTGATATAATGCAAAATATCGGGTAAACGGCTTTCGTTTGTCCTTATCAATTCTGTTTTATCGGAGGTTTATGCAATGGGAAAGGCTTTAATTATCGGCTGCGGCGGCGTTGCAAGCGTTGTTATCCACAAGTGCTGTCAGAATTCCGAGGTTTTTGAGGAGATCATGATCGCTTCACGCACAAAATCAAAGTGCGACGCTCTCAAGGAGAAGCTTGAGGGAACGACCAAGACTAAGATATCCACGGCGCAGGTCAACGCAGACAAGGTCGAGGAGCTTGTGGCGCTGATGAAGGAATTCAAGCCCGACATCTGCATCAACGTTGCTCTCCCTTATCAGGATCTGACCATCATGGACGCCTGCCTTGAATGTAAGGTGGATTATGTGGACACGGCAAACTACGAGCCTGAGGACACTGCAAAGTTTGAGTACAGCTGGCAGTGGGCATACAGAGAGCGCTTTGAAAAGGCAGGCATCACTGCACTGCTGGGCAGCGGCTTTGACCCGGGTGTAACGGGAGTTTTCTGCGCATATGCTCAGAAGCACTATTTTGACGAGATAAATTACATTGATATCCTTGACTGCAATGCAGGTGACCACGGATATCCTTTTGCAACAAATTTCAACCCCGAGATAAATATCAGAGAGGTTTCCGCAAAGGGTTCTTATATCGAGGACGGCAAGTGGGTGGAAACCGAGCCTATGGAGATAAAGAGGGTATACAATTTCCCCGAAATAGGCGAAAAGGATATGTATCTGCTTCATCATGAGGAGCTTGAATCTCTGGCACTCAACATCAAGGGTGTTAAGAGGATACGTTTCTTCATGACCTTCGGACAGTCCTATCTTACACATCTCAAGTGTCTTGAGAACGTTGGAATGACATCTATCGAGCCGATAAACTACAACGGCATGGAGATAGTTCCCCTCCAGTTCCTGAAAGCGGTTCTTCCCGACCCTGCTTCTCTCGGACCGAGAACAAAGGGCAAGACGAATATCGGCTGCATTATGCAGGGCAAAAAGGACGGCAAGGACGTTAAATACTATGTTTACAATGTCTGCGTTCACGAGGAATGCTACGCCGAGGTAGGCTCTCAGGCAATATCCTACACAACGGGCGTTCCCGCAATGATTGGCGCAATGATGGTCATGACGGGCAAATGGAAAAAGCCGGGCGTTTACAACATTGAGGAGTTCGACCCCGACCCGTTCATGGACGCACTTAACAAGTGGGGACTTCCTTGGAAGGAAACCTTTGATCCCGAGCTTGTGGATTGACAGGCTAAGAAAATATATAAAAACGGACGGATATCCTGTTTCCAAAAATCGGAAGCAGGATATCCGTTTCGTTTTGTTGAAGTTTGTTAAAACAAAACAAGTTACAGTGTCCAATCGGAGTTAAAGTTTCGCTCAAGCCTTTACAAAGGCTTGCAGGTTTCCAAAGGGCAGCGCCCTACGGTCGCCGTCCTCAGACGCCGAAATCTCCTTATGCCTAAAAAGCAGAGAGAGGGGTGAGAAATGCGACAGCATTTCGAGGGGAGGCGAATAAGACCGCCTCCCCTTCTTTCAAGAATGAATTACCTTTTCCTCAAAAACGTTCCTGTGGAACGTTTTTGACGCAGTAATCCCCCTTTTATCCGAGCATTTCTTCAATTCTCAGCAGTCGGTTGTATTTTGCCGTTCTTTCTCCTCTTGACGGCGCTCCCGTCTTTATCAGACCCGTGTTCAGCGCAACGGACAGGTCGGCGATGAAGGTATCCTCCGTTTCGCCGCTGCGGTGGGAGATTATGGAGCGGTAGCCGTGCTTTGATGCCATTCGCACTGCGTCAAAGGTTTCGGACAGTGTGCCTATCTGATTGAGCTTTATGAGTATGGCGTTTCCGCTGCCGCTTTCGATGCCCTTTTTCAGCCTTTTGGGGTTGGTCACAAAAAGGTCGTCGCCCACAAGTATGACCCTTTTGCCAAGCCTTTCCGTTATCTTCTGCCAGCCCTGCCAGTCCTCCTCATCGAGGGGGTCTTCAATGGAGAATATAGGGTACTTGCTGCATATTTCCGCCCAGTCGGAAATAATTTCATCTGTTGTGCGTGAGATCTTCTTCTTCGGCATATAATAATTGTACGTTCCCTGCGCAGAGCCGCTTGTCTGACTCTTCCATTCGCTTGCGGCGGCGTCAAGGCTCAGCATGAAGTCCTCGCCGGGACGGTAGCCTGCTTTCTCCACCGCTTCGAGAATAAGCTCTATGGCTTGTTCCTCGCTATCAAGCTCGGGCGCAAAGCCGCCTTCGTCACCTACGGCGGTGCTGAAATTTTTCGATTTCAGTATCTTTGCCAAGGTATGGAAAACCTCTGCGCACATTCTCACTCCCTCTTTAAAGCAGCACGCTCCCTTGGGAAGTATCATGAATTCCTGAATATCAAGATTGTTTCCCGCATGAGCGCCGCCGTTGAGAATGTTCATCATGGGAACGGGCAGCTCCCGTGCGTTTGCTCCGCCGAGAAAACGAAACAGCGGCATATGATAATGGTTCGCCGCCGCCTGTGCGCAGGCAAGGCTTACGGCAAGAATGGCGTTTGTGCCCAGCCTTGATTTGTTTTCCGTGCCGTCCAGCTCGCAGAGCCTGCGGTCGATATAAAATGTGGCTGCGCAGTCATGCCCTCTGAGCATGTCGGATATCTCCGTATCTATGTTTTTGACGGCAGCCGTTACGCCCTTGCCGCCGTAGCGCAGCCCGTCCTTGTCACGAAGCTCGTGAGCCTCGAAAATTCCCGTGCTTGCGCCGCTGGGAGCACGGCCTGTTCCCACGCTTCCGTCCGAAAGCACTACCTGCGCTTCAACGGTTGGATTGCCCCGTGAATCGAGTATCTCCCTGCCCTTAACAAATTCTATCTTTCGTCCCGATGTTCCCGATAGGATATTCATTGGTTTGATCATTCCTTTCATAATTCTTTGGGTATATTCTTAGGAAAACGCTGAATAAATCGTTTCTGCCGTTTTTCGTCACCCTCTCAGTGACGGATTTTCGAGCGTTCCTCAAAACGGCGAAACGATTGCTTCGCATTATTCAGCGTTTCCTTAGAAAACGCTGAATAAAACGTTTCAGCCGTTTTCCTTACTTTCCGAATAAATACGGTGATGTTATTATGCACAATATAGCGCTCGAAATTCAGTTTAAATTGTGCTATTTTGTAAAAAACTCTTGTAATAATTTATTGGGTATGGTATAATATATCCATAGAAAAACCGACGGGAAAGGAGAAGATACTATGGCAGACAACAACATGAACACAAGCAGCACAGTTAAATTGGACGGAGAGGCTATTATTAATGTACTGTCCGATTTTTCGGCGGCGTATATGACCTTATATCCCCCAAAGCCCGGCGGAAATGACATTACATATGATGACGTCATGAACGCTCTTGCAGCAAAGGGAGTAAGGCATAACGTAAATACCGAGCTTATCGGGAAGGCTGTTGAGGAGAAGTGGTTTGACCGTGAAATACAGGTCGCCGTTGCCGACAAGCCTGTTGACGGTATTGACGGAACAATAACATACAAATTCCCGAAAGAGCAGAATCTCGCTCCCGTTGAGGACGAAAACGGCTTCGTGGATTACAAGTCCCTTGGACGTATCAGAAATATCCATACGGGCGAGGTCATTGCCGAGATCACTCTGCCGACGGAGGGAACTCCCGGCACGGACGTGCGAGGAGTTGCCTTGAGAGCTGTTCCGGGACGTGCAGCGCCTTACAAGCTGGGCGAAAAGACCTGTCTTTCCGAGGACGAAACAAAGATATTGGCTGCCGCCGACGGTCATGTATGCTGGAAGAGCAATGCCTTCTGCGTTGAAACCACCGTTACCATAAACGGCGATGTGGACGCATCGGTGGGCAATCTTGATTTTATCGGAGATATTGTTATCAAGGGCGAAGTCCTTGAGGGATTTACAATTATTTCCGCAAAGAATATCCTTGTTTACGGAAACGTGACCAATGCTGTCATTAAGGCAGGAGGCACGGTAACGGTAAAGAAAGGCTCCATAAATTCGGACATTACCGCTCACGGCGATGTAGTTTGTCAGTTCTGCGAGCATTCCCGTATCAGAAGCGACTGTGCGGTTACCGCTCAGAATTTCGTGCTCTGCGATGTTTACTGCGGAGGAGATCTGTCGGCAAAGGCGTTAAGCGGCGGAAAATATACCTGCCTTGGCGATACCGAGGCGACCTTTATCGGTTCTAAAAATTATACCGCAACTGAGGTCATCGCAGGCGACAATGCCGTGCTTACCACCGAAAGGGAGAACCTTCGCAAGAAGATCGCCGATATTGATTCAATGAATGTCAGAATAAATCAGATACTCGAATTCCTTGCACAGAAAAAACAGCAGACCGGCTCTATCCCCGCAGACAAGGTGGAGCTGCTGAAAAAATCCGCCGCTACTCTTACGGCAAACCGTGAGGAAAAGCAGGAGCTTATGCGGAAGATATCGGAAATAGATTCCGCCCTTGCCGAAAAGCAGTACAGGAATATCAAATGCAAGGGTATGGTCTATCCGGGAGTAAAGGTAACAATAAACGACAGCTTTATGAAGTTCGATACAGAAACTCCCCGTGTCAGTATTCATCTCGACGCAGACGGCAATATCGTTACGGGTCCGCTTTGATACGTGTTTTTGCTCTGAGGAATGCACTGATAAGGAAGTGATGCAATGTACACATTCAAGGATAATGCCACGGTCCTCAGAATGGTGGAGGAAGCTGTGCGTATATGCTCTCCGTTCCTCGTTTATCTTGTTTCGGGGAAAACGAACTCCAAGGGCGAGCTTACAAGCTTCAAGCTCTGCATAGTTGCCGGGGACGAATATGTTCCGAGTCAGCTTGAAACAAAGCTCCTTCTGGAAACCGACTGCGAGATACCGTGCGATTTTATCGTATACAACAAATCCGACTGGGACGACTGCGCTGAGGATGACTGTTCCTTCGCATACAAGGTAGAGAACGGCGGGGTGCTGCTTTATGGCAAGGAGTAGCGGAAAAAAGGGGGACAGCAAGCGGTATTACGACTGGATATACCATGCTGTCCTCGACAGAATGGCTGCGGAAAAGCTTTGCAGGGACCCCAAGCTCTACTATACGGCGGCTTTTCACTGTCAGCAGTGCATCGAAAAGGCGCTGAAGGGTTTCCTGCTCTATAAGAGCCACCGCCTTTTTGACGGACACAACCTCACATGGCTCTGCAAGCAGGCGGCGATGCTCGACGGCGGCTTTACACAGTGGATAGACGAAAGCGTTGTGCTCAACAGATATTACATTGAAACAAGGTACCCTGCCGATATTCCGCTGGAGATTGACAGTCAGTCTATGGAGTCCCTTATGACCATGTGCGGAGGAATGCTGGATTTTATCTGCGATATGATAAAGTTCGACTTCAACAGCTATCATAAGCGCAAAAAATAGACGGTCACAAAACTATAAAGGAAGAATACCAATGATAATTGATTTTCACGTTCACGCTTTCCCGGACTCCCTTGCCGAAAGGGCGATGAACAATCTTCTCGGCTACATAAAAAATTCGGGGCTGCCCTTTCCGTCGGCGGCATATACAGACGGAACGGTAAAGGGCGCTCTTTCCATGCTGGATAAAAACGGGATAGACAAGGCGGTGCTTCTCCCCGTGGCAACAAAGCCTTCTCAGTTTGAAACGGTCAATGCATGGTCACGGGAGCAGGCGGAGCTTGACGGCAGGCTGATACCCTTCGGAGCCATTCACCCGAAGGACGAGAATATCTTCGGACATCTGGAGGAGCTTAAGGAGAGGGGGTACAAGGGCATAAAGCTTCACCCCGATTATCAGGGCTTTTATGCCGATGACGAAGATGTGATACCCATATACCGCAAATGTGCGGAGCTTGGACTTATCGTTGTGCTGCATACGGGCGTTGATGCGCTTTCACCAAACGAGATACACGCAACCCCCGAAAGAATGGCGAGAGTTTTCGACAAGGTGGAATTTAAGGCGGTCCTTGCTCATATGGGCGGTCATTTCTGCCACGACGATGTTATGAAGCTGCTTAAAGGCAGCTGTGCATATTACGATACGGCGTTCATGAACGGCACTTCTCCCGAAAGGATGACTGAGCTTATCGAAGCTCTCGGCGCCGACAGGGTGCTCTTTGCTTCGGACTGCCCGTGGAACGATTCCGCCGACGATATCAGGCTCATAAACGAGTGCATGATATCCGAGGAGGATAAGGAAGCGGTATTTTCGGGGAATGCCGTCAGACTGCTCGGACTGTAAAGGCTTATTTGCGGCGCTTGTCGGGAAATGACATTATCCCTTGGCAGATCAGCATAAGCTGTTAATAAAAGCAACAGATAATTTTTCCGTTTTGTGAAGTAAACGATGTCAGCTTAGAAAAAAATGTATAAAAATTCGCCGATTTGTGCAGTTTGATATATTTTTGGTTATTTGGCATTAATAATTGGTTACAATTTGGTTAAATTAACATCTTGCTAATTTTTAGTCAAAATGATATAATATATAAAGTATCCGGCGGAATATCATGGAAGTGCCTGCGGATAACCGTGGCAGGTATTCCGGGTATAGTATTAATTTCGGAGGTGTCAAATTTTAATGAAGACTTTTATCTATACGGCGACCGATGTTCAGGGCAACACGGTAAAAAACGCCACGATGACTGCCGAGGACGTTAACGACTTCCTCGAAAAGATTCATGAGAAAGGTCTTTTCTGTTCCGACTATAAGGAGGCAAAAGCAGGCAAGCAGCATATGCACAAGTTCACGACAAAAGAGCTTGCTTATGACTGCCGTCAGCTGTCAGCCATGCTTTCATCGGGTCTGACGCTTGTAAAGAGCCTTGACATTATGCAGAAGGAGCAGCAGAAGGAAGGCCCCAGACAGATCTACCGTGAGATCTACGAGGCTGTACAGAAGGGTACGTCGTTCTCTGACGCACTTAAGGCGCAAAACGGTGTATTCCCGAACTTCTATGTATCAATGGTTCAGGCGGGTGAATCTTCCGGTAACCTCGATATGGTTATGAAGAAGATGGAAAATCAGTACGCAAACGACGCAAAGCTCAACGGCAAGATCAAGAGCTCCATGATGTATCCTATCATTCTTGCTATCCTCTGCGTTGCCGTAGTTATCGCCCTCTTCACATTCATCATGCCTACCTTCAAGGACCTTCTTACCGAAGAGGACATGAAGGGTCTTACAGGCGCACTGTTTGCATTCTCCGACAACCTTAAGGCATATTGGTATGTTTACATATTCGCCGTTGTTGCGATCGTATTTGCTTTCAAATATGCTCTCAAGGTCCCCGATTTCAGACTGAAATGGGATGAGATGATACTCAAGATACCGTCGGCAGGACCGCTTGTTGTAAAGATCTACACAGCCCGCTTCGGAAGCACTCTTGCGTCCCTCTATTCATCGGGTATCCCCATGGTAGAATGCCTTGCAAAGTCCTCGAACATTCTCAATAACATGTACATCTCAAAGAAGTTTGAAACTGTTATCGACGAAGTAAAACAGGGCGAAGCACTTTCGGTATCCATTCAGAGAACGGGTATATTTGAATCCATGTTCTGCTCCATCATCTACGTAGGTGAGGAATCCGGCGCACTTGATACTATCCTTGAAAAGTCGGCAGCATTCTATCAGGAAGAAGCCGATGAAGCCGTTACACGTCTGGTAGGACTTATCGAGCCTGTCATGATCATCGTAATGGGTGTCGCTATCGGTACCGTTATCGCAGGTATCCTTCCCGCAATCTACAACTCCATGGGAAATATCTCCTGATATGCCCGAAAAGAAAAACCTGCGGAGAGAGGCTCCGCATATTATAAAAAAATAAATTAGTGAGGTGACGAGAATGCTTTCATTTGATATTACTGACAGACATATACGCATTATTCGCGGAACCGAGGCACGTAACAGAATCAGAGTTTCTTCTGCTACGACAATTGACCTCGAAGAGGGTCTGATCGTAAACGGTCATATAAAAGATATTCCCAAAATGGCAACCATTATTAACGACGAGCTCAAGGCAAGAAGCATGAGCGACAAGGAAGCTGTAATCACAATTTCCTCGAACCTTGTTATCTTCAAAGAGCTTCACATTCCGAAGGCTAAGACCAGCTCCCAGCTGCTGACAATGGTTACAAACCAGATGCAGCACACAATGGGTATCGCAGAGGAGTATTCCATCTCCTACTCAATCGCCGGTGAGGTCGAGGAAGAGGGCGTTCAGGCGCTCAAGATACTTGCAACTGCCTGCCCCTTTGAAGTGGTAGACTGCTTCAGAAAGGTATTCTCAATGCTTTCCATCGCATTGAAGTCGGTTGTTGTATCATGTAATGCGATCTCAAGACTCATTCTCAGCGACAAGAAGGCAATCTCAAAGATGCCTATGCTCGTTGTTCAGATCGACCCTAACTTCGTAAGCCTTAACCTTTACGAGGATAATCAGCTTTCATTCTCAAGATTTGCTTCCATTGATGCCGTAGACTACGATAACTCCGCAGACTACGTTTTCGAGGCTGTTAATGAGAACATCTACAGAATGCTCCAGTTCCACAAGCAGAGAAATCCCGAAACACCTATCCAGAACGTTGTATTCTACGGTGACACCACCGAGTATATCAGACTGACGAACACTCTGGAGAATATGGACGTTTCCACAAGCCTTCTGGGCGTTCCGAACAACATTGCGGGCTATGAGAATATCGAGTTCCAGGCATACGCAAACGCTATCGGCGCAATGTTCAGAAGCAACAAGGAAAACGAGCGTATCAACCTCCTCGAAACAGATGCTTCGGCAGGTAAGACAAATGCGGGTGCTTCCTTTGCGGCTGCTGTTGGCGGTGCGTTCGTTATCTCGGCAGTTGTTGTTGCGGCTGTATATGTCGGAATGTCGGCAATGATGAACAGCAACGACAAGTACATAGCTGAAATGGACGAATGGATAAACAGCGAGGATACTCAGACTCAGCTTCAAAAGGTTGATGAAACACAGGCAAAGATCGACAAGGTCAATGCATTTAAAGTATCGCTGCAGAGCGCTAAGGACAACTTTGATACAAAAGCTGACTTCAATCAGGAAGTGCTCAGAACTATCCTTGGTGTTTTCGCAGACAATAACAGCACGGTAGATACAATTACCATCGACTCGGGAGCTATCACTCTCGAATGCATTGCGGAAGCTCCCACAGATCCGGATAAGGCTGTACAGACTCTCTTTGAGCTTGATCAGTTCGACAACATCATGTATTCGGGCTACACATATCAGGAGCCTGAAGGGGAAGGTTCAACCGAAGGAACATACAACTACACGGTATCCTTTAATCTTCGTCCCAACGAGATAGAATCCGAAGAAGAAGCTACAACAGAGGAAGGCGGTGAAGAATAATGAGCATGAAACTTTCATACAGAGATAAGGTATTTATCATCATTGCCGTAGTGGTCGTTGTTCTTGTTGCCGGATTCTTCGCTTTCATCAAGCCGAAATATGCCGAGCTTCAGGTTTCCAAGTCAAACGTAGCTGCAAAGGAAGCCGAGAAGCAGCAGGTTGAGGATAAGATCGCTACTCTGGATTTCCTTGAAACATCTCTCAAGAACAATGTTGAAACTGTTGAGGATCTTCAGGAAGCCTTCGTAAGTGAAAAAGATTACGGAAGAACAGACCTTGTAGGTCAGTATATCACAGAGCTTCTCGCTCCTTCCGGAATCGAGATAAAGGGCATGACATACTCCGACATGGAAGACGTTACCCTTGACGCATACGCATATGACAAGAACGCAGTAGCATACCAGCTCAAGATCGACTCAGACCTTAACATGGAGCTTCCTCAGGAGGTTTACGACAAGTTCAACGATACTTATCCCGAGCCTCCCGCAGGTGTTACGGTTGCAGGAACACTTGTAACTGTCAACTACGAGTGCTCACCCGACATCAAGGAGCTTCTTGAGGTGTTCGACATCATTTCCGAAAGCGATAAGACCATATACATGACTACGGTATCCAGCAGCATGGAATACACCGAGAGCGAGGACGGAGGAGAGCCTGTAGGAACAGGTGATATCTCTATCATGGTATATGAGATCTATCCTATGGATGTTGACTCCGTAAAGTAATTTAACAAAAAAACGTCACCCGAAAAAACAGCTATGCTTTTTCGGGCAGGCGTATTTTTGGAAAAGCAAAATTTTGTTACGCCGACGCAAATATTTTATTAAAATTTTCAGAAAGGATGATTGATTATGGCAAAGGCTCATCGGAACCCAAGAGCTGTCAAGGGCGCCGTTCTTATCATGGTGCTGACGGTTATGACAGTTCTGATAATCATGCTCGCAGGTGCAATGACAATTGTATCCACGGCAAGCAACAGAGCACAGTTCAAGTACGAAGAAACCCAGGCATATTACACGGCACGTTCGGCGCTGGATGTTGTTACTGACCAGCTTTTCTATGATAATGTAACAGTTGACGGCGAAACTCCGGGCGCATCAACATTAAAAGTAAGCGAAACAAATCCTTCACAGAGTAATGTGTTATATCAGGCGATAGTAGGTGAACTTGACAAGAGCGGCGGTACGGTCAAGTACGATACAAGCAAGTCGCTGAAGGCACTTTACACAGACACATGGAATACTGCAACCCAGTCCTACGATTCCGCAAGAGTTCCCGACGCAGAACTTAAAGACACATACATGGAATTTGCGGTTACAGACCCCACAAGCACAGGTCTTACAACCTCCGATTCCGGAACATTTGCCAATGCTGACGACGGCGCTATCATCATAAAGGTTCAGCTTGTTCACCTTATCTACGATACAGGCGAAACAACAGCTGACGGTGAGTGGGGTCAGTCCAGAAACAGCATTTCAACCAGCGGCACTCAGGAAACACAGGATCTTTCCAAGGGCGACGCTTCAAGAGGTTACCTTGCCGAATGTCTTATCAACGTAAGCAGTACGGCAGTATGCGGCGATAACTCTTCAAGAGTTTCCCGAATGATCAACCCTCTTAAGGAAAAGAACAAGGACCTGCCTAACGGCGGTGACTCCATCAACGGTGATAACGCAACCTATCTCGGAAACGTTACCTACGGTGAGAGCCGTAAGCCTGACTCGGGAGTACCGGGAAATGGCAATAGCAAGGCTACAGTTACATGGAGAAACTCTGCTATCCTCAACGGTGAAACTCTTGTAAACTCTAACGTTAAGGTAGACGTTGACAAGAAGGGACTTCTGAAAGCAGATGAGGCTCTTGTTATCAACGGTGACTACAGAGCACAGCAGAAATTTACCATCACAGGCGACGAAGCAACAAGCGAAACAAACAGAAATGCTGCATATATGATGGTCAACGGAACAGTTTACATTCAGAACGACCCGCTCGTTGTTGGCGGCGATTCCGGAAGAAGCTATGATAAGATCGACCTTATTGTAACAAACCTTAAGGCTGATAATCCGGAAGCTCAGCTCAATAACCTCATTAGAGTAAAGGGTAATCTTTATGTTGACGGTGTAATTGACGTTCGCAAGAGATGTAATGATACCAATACTCTTGTTGATGGAGATATCTTTATCAGCGACAGAAGAGAACTTATCTTCCAGGATAATCTTGGAAATCCTCTTGATACTCACGGTGCAGGTAATTTTGCAGGTAACGACTACGATAACACAAAGAAGTCAAACATGGGTATGCAGTATACCGTTACTCAGTCAGCTTCCAGAATTATTACTTCATATCTCGATACCTATGCAATTTATAATATTACAGCAAACCCGGACCCCAATAATGATTTCATTGCAAGAATGCTTTCCAATGCAAACTCCTTTGCAAAGGGAAATATCTATTACTACTACAAGGAAACAATGGTAGGAACGACTCTTCATATCGAAGGCTGCTCCGAGCTTGAAGCGTTCAGAAGATGGCTTATCAATCTGAAGGAAAGCGACCCCCTTAATTTCCAGTATGATACAGTTCTTTCAAAGCTTACACCATGCTCAAACGACAACCTCAAGTATGTTATACAGCTGGGCGCTTCCGACAGAAGCAATGCGGCTACATTCATCGAAGGCATCAAGCCTGTTGTAGTTAACTCTTCAACAGGAACAGTAAAGCTTGAGATCGAGGACAACGCATCCTACAAGATCATCGCAAGCCTTCCTACAGGTTCTGCAGCAACTGCAAGAACAAAGTATGAGGACTGCATAAAGATCCCAACAAACCTCGGCAATATCAGCCCTTATGTCAGCAAGAACACAGACGAGGGCGAGGGACTTCCTCTCCCAAGCGAAGAGCCCAACATATTCCTTAATGAATATCAGACTGCTAAGCTTGGCGACATTAAGTACTACAGACCTTCACAGACATGCGACGTTTCACTTGACGAAGCTATCAACCAGTTTAAATCATTCCCCGGCGACCAGACTCTTGCAGTAGCCGAAACCGAATCCTTTGACAGTGCTGTAGGCAAGATCGCATTGATCTACCTTATTCCTTCACGTTCATCAAACATCTACCAGAACGGCTACATGGAAGGCGGCAAGCAGAGCTACGACTACCACAAGTGCTACGAAACGATAAGCAGTATCCTCAACGAAGTATATAACTTCGACCAGAGAGATGATACAAATGCTGAGGGCGACGGCGGAAGAAACTATAAGCTCGTTTCTCCTGTTGTTCGTGCAAAGCAGCTGGGCGTAAAGTATGACAGAGATGCAACAAGCGTTGGTCAGGCACTCGACGGAGATTACGACATTTTAAGATTCTCACCCACAGATTTCAATAACGGAACAGTTAGGGAGATCGACACATCAACAAACCCCGCAGTTGTTATCCTTTCACCGGGTCACTACAGCGGACGCATCGAAGTAACAGGCCCCAACAGAGCATTCATTATGATCCAGAACCCCAACTCGAACGGAATCGAAACCGAATATCAGTTTGAAAAGTTCTCGATTTGGTACAAGGAGCTTTACGACAGCATCAGCAGCACATCACAGTATTACGTTATGAACGACGCAACATTTACTCCTCCGACGGGAGCAAAGCAGATCACCGCTCCTCCGATCTACATCTTCATTGATAAGGGTGTAAATATTTACCAGAGTAACAACCAGACAACTCTCAACGCATATATCTATGGTCCTAATGCCGATATGAAGGCATATACACCCTGCGCAGTCAACAAGAATATCTGCTATGAGGGTACAAACTACTCAAGCGTTTCTATGGATATCATCGGCGGTATCTATGTTCGTGACCTTGAGCTTCAGAACGCATGCGGACTTATCTACGTTTCACCGTCCTCAAGCTCCGTATCTGCAGGATCTTCGCCTATCAAGACATGGAGAACCTACAAGTTCAGCAATGAGGATATCGTTGAAGACCCGAATTACTCCTACAGTTATGACAGGTAAAGGAGCTGATTGAAATGACCAAAAGAATTAAATCAGCGCAGGTTAAGGGCTTTACCCTTGTTGAAGTAATTGTTGCTATGGCAATTTTGGGCATTATGTCCCTGCTAATGGTGGGAATGTACGGTTCTGTTTGCAAGCACATCAAAAACAATAACGATTTTAATGACAGAATGAGTGAGCAGCAGAAGTTCGTTGAGCAGACTCACAAGGGCATTGACACCAGTGTGGGCGGCACGGCTCTCTATGAGGTCATTGCCGATTCGACGCTTATCGCAGGTTCTAATGACGAAACCTATAATAACGCTCAGGACGGCGGTTCCGTAATGCTTGAGATAAAGTGTGTAAAGAACAGCCGCAACACCGCATGGGAAGGCACAAAGACCTTCAAGACAAGGTGTGCTATGTACGTTATCAAGAACCTGGAGGACGGCGAGCCCGTCCCCGGTTCGGATACCGACGATATGCAGGTTGACTTCAAGTACTTCGTCGGCGACAACGGTTAAGCGGGGGTGACGGTCAAATGCAGAAGATCAAAAAACTGAAAGCCTTCACGCTTATCGAGCTTGTTGTCACAATGGTGATAATTGCAATTCTGATGGCATGCATCATGCGGTTCTTCACGCCTATAAATGACGTTTACTCAACAGCAAGCGTTCTTTCAAATCAGCGTGCTACCGAGATGAGCATTGCAACCTACATTGGCGAGAACATCAGATTCGCAACAAACATTGCCGTCTTTGACGACAAGTCCAATGCCGATGCTGCCGTTTCCGCATTCCTTAACGATCTCGGCGTTCAGCCCACTACTCTTGACGGAGAGGTCATTGACTCCTCCAACCAGAATAAGTACGTTAAGGTAATTTGCCTGAACCACAAAAATTCCTACTCCTGCGAAAACAGGACGGGATTTACGGGAAGAGTTATCCGCCGCCTTGACAACAAGTCTACATGTTCCGAGGACGCAGCGGCTCTCAAGCCCGACGGAAGCGGTAATTCCTACATGGCAATGGGTTCGAATTTCTACGGTCCCGCAAACTACTTCATCACATTCAAAAGTGATTCCACTAACACTGCGCAGATAAATGTAACAAGTGAATATTTCTACACTCAGGGCGGTACTTTCTCGGGAACGAAAAGCGTCAGAACTGACAGTGAAGGAAATTACACAATGTACGGTGTAAAGTTTGAAAATATGGATACAACCGTAAAGGGCGCTTCTCAGATCTTTAACATGGATCACGTTGAAACTAGTCCCTCACAGGTTTCCAGAAGCTACAACACTTACATCGTATACACATTACAGTAAAAGTAAAATAAAGATCCCGTGCCGTACAAATTAGCACGGCACGGGATTTTTTACTCTTAATCCAAAATCATGCATAAAGTCCCAGGTAAATATCTATCAGTGAACCGTTTACAAAGGCTCCGATAACAAGACCGATTATCAGGAAAGGTCCGAATGCAAATTCGTTTGAGCTTTCATCGTCATCGGCTGTGCGGAACTTGCGGATAAGTCCGTAAACAGCACCGAGAACTATGGCAATAAATCCTGCGGTAACGGTTGCTTTAAGACCAAGCATAAGCCCGCCCGCTGCCATTAGTATAACATCTCCCATTCCAAAGCCGAAAACAGGTCCGTTTTCCTTGATAGCTGCTTCAAGCTCATCTCTTCTTGCGGTAAGCTTTTTGTATCGGGGGTCGGATTCGGAGGTCGTCTTGATATTTTTTCTGACGCCTCTCAGTTCCTTGTGTTCCTCACTTATAAAAAGTGTGTACACCAGGGGAGTAAGTACAAAACCGAAGATCAGCAGGACAAGGCTTACGGAAAGCATACCGTATATACCGTCGATAATATCCGTTTCGGGGAAATAAAGAAGCTTTCTTCCGCTTGACACTGTGATGAAAGTCATTACGTGTGAAGCAGCAGCTATCAATGCTGTGTAAACAAGCACCGAAACGCACATCTCTCTGTTGTCAATATCCTGAAAGCAGAGAACGATAAGTCCCGCAATAAACAGGCAGAGCATCACGGGATACATTCCGTACTCAAAAAAATCATATCGCATGAACACCCCTACGAAAAGCACGCCTGTCAAAGCCTCAACAAGCATATATCTCGGAGTGATCTTAGCTCCGCAGGCACGGCATCTTCCTCGGAGGATAAGCCACGAAAGGACGGGTATCAGGTCGTAGCGCTTGATCTGAGTACCGCAGGTCATGCAGTGGGAATTGCTCTTGACAAGGGATTCGCCCTTGGGAAGTCTGTAGATACAGACATTGAGAAAGCTGCCGATAGTTATTCCGAAAAGGAATACGAAAACCATAACCGTTATGTTGAATATGGTTTCCACAGTTTGCAGATCCAGATTATCCATTGAATCAATCTCCTTTAAATTTGAAAATTCTATACTTTGTATATTACCATATAATTGAAGCGTTTTCAAGCGGTTTCCCGAATTTATATGACGGAAAATACGCCGAAAAGTTATATTAATCAAAATACTCCGTCCCATAACAGCTTGGGCGGAGCTGCTATCAGACGGGCTTATCCGCAGAAGAGCCTGTCCGTGATATTTTATCCCTGCTGCGGAGAAGGAGCAAGTCAGCTATGAAAAATATTCCTATTGGTCAGTACATGGTAAACGAGGGAATCATTACCGAAGAACAGCTGCAGAATGTCCTCGATGCCAAGAAAAATGATAACACTCCCGGTAAATTTTTCGGAGATTATGTTATCGAGCTGGGCTATGTTACTGACGTGCAGTTCGGTCAGGTGCTCTCAAGAAAGCAGAATATTCCCTTTGTCGATCTGGACGACCCCGAAACGCCTATCGACGTGGAAGCTGTAAAGAAGATACCTGAGGCACTGGCTAAAAAACATACCATCATCGCAATCAAGATAACGGGTAAAAGACTGACGGTTGCTTCTTACGACCCCGTAAACTTCTATATCTTCGAGGATATCAAGGTTACAACGGGTATGGACGTTGTTCCTGTCCTTGCTACAAAGGCAGCTATCACCAAGGCTATCGGCAAGATCTACTCCAACGCAAGCGTATCCAAGGTTATCGACTCGGTTGAGGAACAGTTCAAGGGCGACGAGGCGGATGTTGATGCCGAGCTTGCAGACCGTATCGACAATGCGCCTATCGTTAAGCTCTGTACGACTATCGTCGAAAACTCCTTCCGTGCGGGCGCAACGGATATTCATATCGAGCCGTTCAAGACCTTTACGAGAATCCGTATCCGTGTAAACGGCGACCTTATCGAGCTTATGAACGTTTCAAACGTTGTACATAACTCCCTCATCACCCGTATCAAGATCATCAGCGGAATGAACATCGCCGAAAAGCGTGTCCCTCAGGACGGACGTTTCACTCAGGTTGTTGACGGAACCACACTTGATGTCCGTGTATCTAACCTTCCTACGGTAAACGGCGAAAAGTGCGTTATCCGTATCCTTGCAACGGGCGATGTTGGCGTAAGAAAGATAACCGACCTCGGTATGACCGACTACAACTATGACAGATTCTCCAGAGCCCTCAAGGTTCCCCAGGGAGTGCTGCTGGTTACGGGTCCTACCGGTTCAGGTAAAACAACTACCCTTTACGCAGCTCTCGGTGAGCTTGCACAGCCTAACGTAAACGTAATTACAGTCGAGGACCCTGTCGAAAAGAACATCGAAGGCATCAACCAGTGTCAGGTTAACGTTAAGGCAGGCATGACCTTTGCCGCAGCCCTTCGTTCTATCCTCCGTCAGGACCCCGATATCGTAATGGTCGGAGAAATGCGTGACCAGGAAACGGCTGAGATCGCTATCAGAGCCGCTATCACGGGTCATATGGTGCTCTCCACACTTCATACAAACGATGCCGCTTCGACGGTAACCCGTCTTGTGGATATGGGCGTTGCGCCTTACATGGTTGCGACTTCCCTTATCGGTATCGTTGCACAGCGACTTTGTAAAAAGGTCTGCAACGAGTGCAAAACTCCCAGACTGTCCACCGAGGAAGAAAACGAGCTTATGGGTATCAGCGAATCTATCACGATCTACGACGCATGCGGCTGTCCCAAGTGCAACAACACGGGCTACACGGGACGTACCGCTATCCATGAGATCCTGCTCTGTACTCCCGAAATGGCACAGCTTATCGCAAACGACGGCAAGGTCGATGCTATCAGCTCACTGGCAAGAGAACAGGGCTGCCGTCTGCTCCGTGACAACGTTTCCGAGCTGGTTCAGGAGGGCAAGACAACTATCGACGAGCTTATCAAGCTCACATTCGCTATTTAACCGTCCGCACAAAAGCCTGTATAAGACAGTTTTAACGGACAGTGACATTTTAACAGCGTAAATTTAACTTTGGAGGTATTTATAAATGGATATTGATATCGAAAAAAAGCCCGCCGAAAGAGTTGTGCTCAACATTGACAAAATTCTTGACGAAGCACGTGTTCTGGGCTGCTCCGACGTGCACTTCACAACGAAGATCTCTCCTATAGTACGTCTTCACGGCTCTCTCCGCAAGCTCAGCTCATATCCCGAAATGACTGACGGAGCTATCATGAAGCTTGTTGAGCAGATGACGGGCGGACGTAATATGGAAAATATCAAGAACCGTATCGACACGGACTTTTCCTACGTTACAAGAAGAGGCTACCGTCACAGAGTCAACGTTTACCACCAGAGAGGCGACACAGCTATCGCTATCCGTCTGCTGAGAAACGATATCCCTACCCTTGAGGACCTTGACCTGCCGCCTATCCTCGGCGATTTCGCTCTCCGCCCCAGAGGACTTATACTTGTAACAGGACCTACCGGTTCAGGTAAGTCAACTACCCTTGCAGGTATGATCGACTATGTAAATATCAACCGTTCGGCTCATATCATCACCATCGAGGACCCTATCGAGTACATTCACGAGCATAAGAGATGTATGATAAACCAGAGAGAAGTCGGCGACGACGTAGAAAGCTTCGCACTTTCGCTCCGTGCCGCACTCCGTGAAGACCCCGACGTTATCCTCGTAGGAGAAATGCGTGACTATGAAACCATCAACGCTGCCGTAACAGCTGCTGAAACAGGTCACCTTGTAATGAGTACCCTTCATACAACGTCCGCTTCGGATACGATCAACCGTATCATCGACGTTTTCCCCGCACACCAGCAGGGTCAGATCCGTACCCAGCTTGCAACGGTTCTTGTCGGAATTGCTGCTCAGACCCTTATTCCTAAGGCTGACGGCACGGGACGAGTTGCCGCTCTTGAGATACTCAACGCTACCGACGCCGTTAAGGCAATGATCCGTGATAACAAGGTTCACCTTATCCAGACTGCTATCCAGACAGGTAAGAAGGACGGAATGGTATGTCTTGACCAGGAGCTTGCACGTATGGTAAAGGAAGGCGTTATCACAGAAATGCATGCCCGTGAAAAGAGCCTTGATATCGCCGAGTTCGAGAGATTCATGAAGGCTACAAACTGATAACAATATCGTTTTATGGTGCTTACAGACTGCACAGGAAAAAAACTGCAAAAATTACAGTTTTTGTTGTGCAGTCTGCACCAAAATACACATTGGCAGATTATCTGATATCCGAATATCTGAAAATTGCAGTTTTTTCATATGATAAGCCAAATATGTGAATATAAAATTGACATGGTTCGGTTGTTGTGTGAAATAAAAATTTTAGAGTGATTAATTGAGGATTGTTAAGATATTAACAAAAGCAAAAGTTGCAGAAATTAGTGTTTTGACTTTCGGGTGAAATGTAAAAATTGTGCAAAATGACGTAAAAGCACTCCGAATAAAACGTTTCAGTGAAGAAATTACCAAATTCACAAAATTAGAGAAAAAAATATCAGAAAACTATTGACTTTTTATTTGCCATGTATTATAATGTAATCAAGCTAAGAGAGAGAAACACGAACAAAGTTAAGCTCCTCAAAGCAGGGTTGCATTGGAACTAAACTTCTAAAAAAATTCGGGAGGGAGTCCAATGATTCACAGCAATAAAATGAAGGCGGCAGGCAAAACGCTGAAAGCTTTCACGCTGCTTGAAATGGTAGTGGTAGTTGCGATCATCTCGATCATGTGTGCAATTATCGTACCGAACATGATCTCCTACAGAAGAGATGCAAAAATTCAGGCGGCAAATTCCACTGCACAGCAGATATTTGATGCGACTCAGGATTATCTGATCTCACTTGAAACAAGCGGAAAGAAGATTTCCGATAATTTCCAGATGTCAGGCTCAAAAGCATATCTTTTCGTTAATCAGAAGGACGGTCAGTTCAAGGTTCTGAGCGAGAGCGGTTCCGAGATAAACGATGATAAGCTGATAAAGAGCGCAAAGAAGGTAAAAGGAAACATATCGGGCGATCTTAACGGTTACTGGATGGTAGTTATCTATCCCGAGACCTATACCGTAAAATATGCGGTGTATTCCGAAACAAGTCAGTCAGCTGTTCAGACTGTAGGCAATCCCGCAAATCCAAAGCTGTACAAAGAGGTTTTCGGAAACACAACTCAATCGCAGAGCGCTGCGGCAGTTGCAAATACCGACTTCAAGTACACGGGACAGTATCCTGTATCCTCAGACATCGTTGTAGCACCCTAAATCATGTATAACTGTAAGCGGCTCGAATGCTTACTGTTTATAAAACAAAAAATTTATATTTATGAAGGAGGAATTTCCAATGAGAAATTCAAAGATGAAGGGCTTCACCCTTATCGAACTTATCGTTGTTATCGCAATCATCGGTATCCTTGCTGCTATCCTCGTACCTTCCATGGTTGGTTACGTTAAGGATTCCAAGTACTCCACAGCTAACGCTAACGCTAAGCTCTCATTCACAAGTGCTTCCAACTGGTACACAAAGTGCGACGCTAACGGTAAGGCTGTAAACGCTGATATCCCTTACGATGTTGCTAACGCTACACTTGGTGACGGCACAAAGACAATCGCTGACGTTGATTACGACGGTACAGATGCTTCTGACCTTGAAGATGCTCTTACAGTTCTCATGGGCGGACAGGGCACAAAGTCCGGTTCTACATGCGGTAATGTTGATAAGGCAAACGGACCTGAGTTCGCTCAGTGGACATCTTCCGATTCCGGTTCTAACGCTGTTATCATCGGTAACTATCCTATCGAGAACAACGCTACTAAGGACGAATCCTCTCCCGCATCTTGGGGCACAGCTCTTACCTGATAATCGTACATAAGATTATTACGAAGTTCTAAGTTCTTAATCGAAAACCTCTCGCCTTCGGGTGAGGGGTTTTCTTTTTGCTCCGAAACTGTTTTTTCGCTGTTTTCGTATAGACAACGAGGGGAAGATGTGGTATACTTATTATAAATATTTGATAATCAAAGAAAAGGAAAATGACCGATGAATATTCTTCTCAAAAATATTACCTACCTTGACGAAAGCTTTAATACACGGACGGGGGATATCTGCATAAGCGGAAACAGGATAGCTGCCGCAGGGGAAATGCCCGAGGGCTTTGTTGCCGATAGGATAATCGACGGTACATCACGCCTTGCCATGCCGGGTCTTGTCAACTGCCATACCCACAGCTATATGTCCGTTTTCCGCAACCTTGCCGACGACCTTACCTTCGACGAGTGGCTCTTCAAAAGCATTATGCCGAGGGAGGATATGCTTACCCCCGAGGACGCTTACCATGGCGCAATGCTCACCTTTGCTGAAATGCTTCACAGCGGAACGACCTGCTTCATGGATATGCATATGTTTCCGAAGATGACCATCGCCGCCGCCGACAAGCTGGGGCTGAGAGGTGTTATGTCACGAGGTCTTGTAGGCTCTTCCCGAAATGACGAGGGCGGTATCAGGCGGCTTAACGAGCAGCTTGACGAGGCGGAGGCTTATAAGGACAACGGAAGGTTTTCCTTCAGGCTTGGCCCTCATGCCATTTATACCTGCGGCGAGGATTATCTCAGGTTCCTTGTGGAAAAAGCTCACGAGCTGAACATGGAGTTTCACATTCATCTTTCCGAAACGGAAAACGAGGTGGAAAACTGCATGAAGGAGCACAGCTGTTCTCCCGTGGAATATCTTGACAGCATGGGATTTTTCGGCGTAAAGACCGCTGCGGCGCACTGCGTTCACCTGTCGGAAAAGGATATGGATATCCTTGCCGAAAGGGGAGTAAGCGTGATACATAACCCCAAGAGCAACATGAAGCTTGCAAACGGCTTTGCACCCGTGCCGAAGCTCATGGAAAAGGGCGTGAACGTCTGCATGGGAACGGACAGTCAGGCTTCAAACAACACGGTGAATATGTTCTCCGACATGACCGCCGCCGCTCTTATTCATAAGGGCGTTACGGGCATACCCACCGCCGCTTCGGCAAGGGAAGTGCTGAAAATGGCAACGGTAAACGGCGCAAAGGCTCTCGGCTTTGACGACCTCGGACTTATCAAGGAAGGATATCTTGCGGACATCGCCATACTTGACCTTGACCGTCCGCAGTTCTTCCCGAGAAACGACCTTGCTGCGGCGCTGGTTTATTCCGCAAACGGCAGCGAGGTGGATACTGTTATCATCGACGGACAGGTGGTCATGGAGCATGGAGTTATCCTCGGCGCAGACGAAAAGGAAATATTCCTTTTGGCGCAGGCTGTTATCGACAGGATAAAATGATCATTTGCATCGGAAAAATATATATGAAAGGACGGCTGTAAAAAATGAGCAGCATTGCAAGCGAGATAAGAGATCCCTCCCTTTGGGAAAGCGGAGCGAGAAAAATTCAGTGGGTAAAGCAGAATATGCCCCTGCTTAATTCCATAGAAAAGGAATTTTCGGAGGAAAAGCCTTTTTCGGGGCTGAAAATTGCCCTTTCGGTTCATCTGGAGGCTAAAACGGCATATCTTTGCAAGGTTCTGGCGGCAGGGGGAGCTGATATGTATGTCACAGGCTCAAACCCCCTCTCAACTCAGGACGACGTTGCTGCTGCCCTTGTTCATGACGGATTAAAGGTATTTGCATGGTACAACGCCACCGACGAGGAGTATCACCGTCATATCAGCAGGGTCATCGAGGCAGGACCCAATATTATCATCGACGACGGAGGAGATCTGGTTCATCTTATCCACACGGAATATCCTCACCTTATTCCCAACGTTATCGGCGGCTGCGAGGAAACCACAACGGGCATTATCCGCCTTATCGCCATGGACAAGGCAGGTCAGCTGAAATTCCCCATGGTGCTTGTGAACAACGCCGACTGCAAGCATCTTTTCGACAACCGCTACGGCACAGGTCAGTCCGTATGGGACGGCATCAACCGCACAACTAACCTTATCGTTGCAGGCAAGAATGTTGTTGTGGCAGGCTACGGCTGGTGCGGCAAGGGCGTTGCCATGCGAGCAAAGGGTCTTGGAGCGGACGTTATCATCACCGAGGTTGACCCAATTAAGGCTATGGAAGCGGTTATGGACGGCTTCAAGGTCATGAAAATGGAAAAAGCTGCCGAGATCGGCGATTTCTTCGTTACCGTAACAGGCTGCGACGGAGTTATCACGGAAAAATGCTTCTCTGTCATGAAGGACGGAGCTATCTGCTGCAATGCGGGACACTTCGACTGCGAGGTGGACGTTGCATGGCTCAGAAATAATGCCGTTGAATCATGGGTCGCACGTAACAATATCATGGGCTACAAGCTGAAAAACGGCAGGAGCATTTATGTTATCGCCGAGGGCAGGCTTGTTAATCTTGCGGCAGGCGACGGTCACCCTGCGGAGATCATGGATATGTCCTTTGCGGTTCAGGCAATGAGCGCTCTGCACCTTGTAAAAAACAAGGGCAGCCTTGACAAGATGATAATCGACGTGCCCCGTTCCGTTGATATGGAGATAGCACGCCGCAAGCTCAAAGCATGGGATATCGACATAGACGTTCTCACCCCTGAGCAGGAGGCATATCTCAATCAGGGACTGTAATAATGTATCTACTGCCGAAAGGAACACTGTAATGGAAAATGAGAAGAAATGTCCCGTTTATAAAAAATGCAGCGGCTGTCAGCTGATGAATATGCCCTATGAGGAGCAGCTGAAATTCAAGCAGATAAAGGTCGAAAGACTTATGGGCAAGCTCTGCCGTCCCGAAAGGATAATCGGCATGGAGGACCCCTACAATTACCGCTGCAAGGTACAGGCTGTTTTCGATTTCCGAAACGGAAAGGCTGTTTCGGGGATATATCAGTCCGCAAAGGGCTCTGTTGTGGCGGAGGACAGCTGCCTGATAAACAACAAGCGTGCAAACGAGATAGCTGCGGCGGTGCGAAAGCTTGCCGTATCCATGAAGATACCCGTTTTCAGCACCGGCGGCGGCAAAGGATTTCTGCGGTATGTCATGATAAGGGTCGCTCAGGGCACGGGGGAGATAATGTGTGCCATTGTGGGCACTTCCGATAATTTTCCCTCAAAAAATGCATTTGCCAAAGCTCTCAGCGAAAAATGTCCCGATATTACTACCGCAGTTTTCGGCGTAAGCAGATCGGATAAGATAATGCCTGCCCCTCAGTATGAGGTACTGTTCGGGAGAGGATATATCGAGGATATTATCTGCGGCAGGAGATTCCGCATTTCCCCGGGTTCATTCTGTCAGGTAAACCCCGTTCAGACGGAAAAGCTGTACAAAACGGCGCTGAAATATGCCGCTTTGACGGGCAAGGAAACGGTAATTGACGCTTACTGCGGTATCGGTACCCTGACCCTTGCGGCAGCCGCTTCGGCAGAAAAGGTGTACGGCTGCGAGATAAACCATCATGCCGTAGTTGACGCTATCCTCAACGCAAAGCTCAACGGCACGGAGAATGTCAGGTTCGTTTGCAGCGATTCGGGCGAATTCATGGAGAAATTCAACGAGGAAGGCTTGAAGGCGGACACGGTCATCATGGACCCTGCCCGTGCAGGCTGCGACAGAAAATTCCTGTCCGAGCTTGTAAAGGCAAGTCCCGATAGGATAGTATATGTTTCCTGCAACCCCGAAACACAGGCGAGAGATGTTTTTTACCTGATAAAAAACGGGTATAAGATCAAAAAGCTTCAGCCTGTGGATATGTTTCCGTTTACAAGTCATGTGGAGACGGTATGCTTATTGTCCAAACTCAAAAGTGACCAACATATTGAGGTTGAGCTGAAAACGGACGAGCTTGATCTGACCTCTGCGGAAAGCAAGGCTACCTATGATGAGATCAAGGCTTATGTCAAAGAGCACACGGGTTTGACGGTATCTTCGCTGTACATTGCACAGGTTAAGCAGAAGTGTGGTATTATTGAGAGGGAAAATTATAATAAGGCTAAGTCTAAGGATTCCAGACAGCCGAAGTGTCCGAAGGATAAGGAAGAGGCAATTGTTGGGGCTTTGAAATACTTTAAAATAATTTCATAGTATATAAAAATAATTTATTATACCAATAAAAACATGGTTGTGGAGGTAGCAATTAGTATGATGCATATTCCGAAAGATTTTTACATCAAATGCGAAAAATGCAGTCATATATCATTGGTAGAAGCAGACAGTTTAGAGTATGATACTTTATCATATGACAGACCAATGGGCGAAGAGATTGAATACAACTTTTACGGAGAAATATGCTGTGAGGAATGTAATTCATGGATAGAATTTAGCATTAGAGGATACGAATATCCAGTGGGAGCATTTAATTTTTCAGATTCTGAATGTCATGGCGGCGAATTTATAGATGAGCCGGTTGTAGAAATCGAATATGAATTTGATGATTACTACTACAATGCCGCCTATGAAGAATATGAAAAAGCAGAATTTCTATTAGAACAACAGAGAAATAAGATTAAAAATATGTCGCACAGGGAATTTGAAATTTTTGTAGCTGATATATTTACAAAGCTCGGATTCACTGTAAAAATAACAAAAGCAACAAGAGATGGCGGTAAGGATATTATTGCTACGAAATCTGACCCAATTCCATATACGTTAATTGTTGAGTGCAAACACTGGAGCGAAAAACATAAAGTCGATGTAAGTGTTGTTAGAAGTGTATATGGAGTTCAAATGGCATCGCAAGCAAATCAGTCTGTAATTGTGACATCTTCCAAATTTACCAGAGATGCCCGTAGATTTGCAGAAGAACGAAAAAATTTAATGGCTTTGTGGGATATTGATGATTTGCTGAAGCAAATATAAAGTAAAAAAGTGACGCTACCGATGAGTTTATTGAAATTTACAATTATTGATGTTCCTATTTGAATTTATTTATTGAGGAGAATTACAATGTCAAATGAAAGATGGGAATCACCATTCCCACATACAATACCATATAATCTATTTAAAAAACACTTTACAGAGATTAATCAGATCTATTGGGCGTTTGTTCCTGCAAGCAACACAATAAAAAACTATGCTAAAGATAAATCCAAAAAAGATACTGATCCCAAAACTTTTTTCTTAATTCATGATGAGGATGATAGAAGGATAGCTGGAACATATGAAGAATGGAAAAAAGATTATGCCGAGTATTCAAATTATACTCGAATAAATATTATCATGCTGCTAAGTTCTTGCTTAGAAACTTATTTAAGAACTATAGTGTCGTTGGCCTTTGAATCAAAACCAGGAGTAATTATTCATTGCCCTGATTCTGTTGACGGAGTTGAGTTGTTAAAGAGCAATCCATCCTATGGAAATTATAATGATAATAGCTATCAGTTTACTGATCTAATAGATGATATATGTATTGGAGAATGACCAAAAAGAATAATGAATATGGAAAAGTACTTTGGCCATCTACCGAATGAAATAACACAAATGACAAAAGACTTGGATGAATTTAGAATTTTACGGAATAATATTGCTCATTATTTCGGAAGAAATAAAAAAGAGTATGAAGTGCCATTAATGTTTGATTCTAAGCCTGCAACACGTGTTGCACATGAAAGAGTAATAAAAATGTTAAGATTAGTACATCAGTTTGCAAGTAAATTGGATGGTTACTTAAAAATAAATTATATTGGATCGTATGATATAATAAAGTTTTTCTATCAGTCATATTATTCAGGCAAAATTTTCATTCCAGCTAATGGATCTAAAGGTATAGCCATGAAACGTTTTTTGGCAGAGTATGGTTATCACATAGGTAAGAGTGATTTCTTTGAGAACCTTGCAAATTATTGCAGGTTTCCTGACATTTCTAATACAAAGATGTTTGGAAAACAAGCAGCAATACAAAGGCTGCATCAAATTTTTACAGAAAGAAAAAAGCAAGTTAAAAAGTTAATATGTAAAAAAGAGTTCAATAAGTATATTAATGATAATAATTGCAAATCTGATAAATCATTATGCATTCAAAATATTGCAACTGATAATTCAAATGAGTATTTGTATTCAGAGAAATTATTGCAAAAAATGGCAGATTATTTTATAAATCAATATCCAACGTCAAGAAAATTAAATCGAGTAACCGTCAAATCCCACCACTCCTAAAAGGTATAAACAAAACAATTAAATTAACTAAAAAATCGACCTTCTGAATAATGGGATATTCAGACTCTTGGGAGCGGCTGTTTCGGCACTTCTGCTCATCAAAGTATTCAATCCGCTTATTGCCAATCAGTTAGAAAGTATGTTCTGGTTTTTCGCTATAAATTCACTGTTCTACCTATACTTATCACAATACCATTTTTCTGCATTGGGAATCTTGCTCCCGCTGATAACATACATTTTTGCTGCGAAAAGATCTATAGTTGAAAGGTTTGGAAAGCGGAATAAATGTTTATATAAATTCAAAAGCGTTACCTTTTATAATTTGAGAGGTAACGCTTTTTATATTATTCCTCGTAATTTTCATAACCATCACGAATTTGTTCAATTGTACCCTTAAGCAGACAGTTATCTGTATTTATATCATAATTTCTGTAATCCCATTCGGGAACGTTATCGAATCCGCTGCTTGAGTAAAAAATCCCGGAATGACCGTCAGCGTCAGTTTTCTTAATTGCTTCAAGAAGCTCAAATGCAGGCATATCATCAACAATACCTCGCCCTGCACCGTCAAGGATTTTGGGGTAAGCACGACCGTGTCCTTTTGGCATATCGCCGATTTCCAGAAGCTCAATATTAAAGACCTGCTCACAGCCAAAATCGTATGTCATTTCAATAGTATCACCAATATTCATACCAAGCTTTCCAATTTTGTAAAGTCCAAGCAGATCGTACGGCTCATCTTCATTATAAGGCAGATCCTCGAAATCTTCCTCTGTCAGAAAAAATGTCGTACCCTTGTATTTCATCTCAAACAAATGATACGCCATAGTATCAAAGGTTGCCAACACCATATAACCAAGCTCAGCAAGAGTGTAATTTGATGAAACAACGGCTGTCCGCCATATTTTGTTATCGCATTCAGCATAGGTGACTTTAAATGTGTAGATTTGTACCGCCATAAATTTTACCTCATTTCAATGCTTGTTTTTTTGTTTCTTTATGCTATTGTACCTATAAGTCATAAACGAAACAATTAACCCCAAATTGACCTTCTGAATAATGGAATATCTGCCGAAAAGTTCTTACCGAATAGATTTAACATACGGTTTGCATTGAATATGCGTTCATCAATATTTTCACCATTATTGTATGAAAGATGTTCAAGAGCATAAAGAGCGGTATACAATT